>JBBSAA010000001.1:0-77097 GCA_038252715.1 Lysobacterales bacterium
GACCGACGAGCTGTCGGTGGCCCAAGAGCAAGGCAGCCTGCAGCGCAACTTCATGGGCTACACCACCCACGCCCAAACCGATTTGGTGGGTCTAGGCGTCAGCGCAATCAGCCATATTGGCGACAGCTACAGCCAGAACCCGCGTGACCTGCCCAGCTGGGACATGGCCATCGACGCCGGCAGGATGCCAATTTGGCGCGGTTTGGAGTTGAGCGCCGACGACCTGCTGCGCGCCGACCTGATCCAGCAGTTGATGTGCGAGGGCACCATTGACGTCGGCGGGCTCGAATGGCGCCATGGCATTCAATTCGAGACCTACTTCGCTGATGATCTGGTGCGGCTCAGGCCGCTGCAGAACGACGGCTTGGTCACCGTAACCCCCGGGGCCATCACCGCCACCGCGCGAGGGCGGCTGCTCTTGCGTATCATTGCGGCATGTTTCGATCACTACCTGCACCAGCCCAGCGCTACGGTCGGACGCTATTCGCGGACGATCTGAGCCAATGGCGGTCGTCACCGTGATGAACCGCGCTAATTCGCGCGCCGCAAAAACCTCGGCGATGTCCGACGATGGCACCGCGCTGACGTTTTGCAGTACGTGCGCTTTTTCTGCCGCTTGCCTGTCGCAAGGAATGGACAAATCAAGCTTAGGCGAACTGCACGTCCTGGTCGAACACGTCGGCCCTTTCCACGAGGGCGAGGTCTTGTTCCGTGAAGGCGATGAATTCACCGCCATCGCCGCTGTTCGCGCCGGCACAGTCAAGACCTATGTGCTGGATGCCTCAGGACAGGAACAGGTGCTGGGCTTCTTCTTGCCTGGGGAAGTCATCGGACTCAACGCGATCTCGCATTCACGCTATCCGTGTACGGCGGTGGCGCTCGACACGGTAATGCTGTGCCGATTCTCGTTCCCAAAGATGGCCGTACTGGCCACCCGCTTGCCGGGGCTGCAGGCGCAGCTGTTTCGCTTGCTCTCCAATGACATCGGCAAGGCCACCCTGCTAGGCGGTGACTACTCGGCCGACGAACGCATGGCTGCCTTCTTGGTCTCGCTCTCGCGCCGTTATGCGGAGCGCGGTTTTTCGCCGCTGCGCTTCCACCTCACGATGACCCGTACTGATATGGCCAATTACCTGCGCCTCGCGCCGGAAACGGTTAGCCGCGTACTGCGCCGCTTCCAAGACGAAGCCTTGGTTGCGGTTGAACGGCGCGAACTTGACGTGCTCGACTTGGCTCGCCTGGAAACTTTGGCACGGGCCATCTTGCGCGACTGACACCGGTTTTAGACCTTGGTCGCCGAGCCGTTCGCGGCTGTTCTTGACTTGGGTCAGGGCGCAAAGCAAGCACAAACGCCAGCATCACCAACATCCCTAGAGAGGAGTTGTGTGATGGACCAAACCCGAAAGCTCTGGCTGGGCCTCGCGGCACTGCTAGTCGCGTCGTTCTCCGTGCTGGCATGGATGGGCGGCGAGATCCATCGACAAGCGCCGCCCATGCCTACCGCCGTAGTCACGGCCAGTGGCACCACGATCTACACCCAGGCTGACATCGAAACTGGGCGTCAGGTTTGGCAAAGTTTCGGCGGCCAACAGCTGGGATCGATCTGGGGCCACGGCGCCTTGGTCGCACCCGACTGGAGCGCCGACTGGCTGCACCGGGAAGCGACGACGCGGCTTGATTTGCGCGCGCTGAGCGCGTTCGGAAAAAACTACGAGCAGCTCGCCGCTGGTGATCGCGCCAAGCTGCAGGCGGAGTTGGCTCCGGACATGCGTCGCAATGGTTATGACCCAGCGACAGGTGTGCTGACCGTTGCCGACGAACGCGGTGTGGCCATTGCCGAGGTCGCCGCGCACTATGAGAGCCTGTTCAGCGACGACCCAGCGACGGCCGCCTTGCGTGAAACCTACGCAATGCGCGAGCACACTGTCGACAATCCCGAATACCGGCGCCAGATGACCGGCTTCTTCTTCTGGACGGCGTGGGCCGCGGGCACCGAGCGCCCCGGCGCGGCAGTGACCTACACCAACAACTGGCCCTATGAGCCACTGATCAACAACGCGCCTAGTTCCAGCACCTTCCTGTGGACGGTGTTCAGCGTGTTGTTCATGATCGCCGGCATTGGCCTGCTGGGCTGGCATTACGCCGCCTTCCACGGCAAAGAAAAGCCGCCGGTTCCGCCGCTGACCGACCCCTTGCTCGACATCACGCTAACCCCGTCGATGAAAGCGACGGCGAAGTATTTCTGGTTGGTCATCGCGTTGTTCTTGGTGCAGATCTTGCTCGGCGCCACCACCGCGCATTTCCAGGTTGAGGGTCAACAGTTCTATGGTTTCAAGCTGGCCGACATACTCCCCTATGCCTTGACCCGCAGTTGGCACACGCAGCTGGCGGTGCTTTGGATCGCGACCGCGTGGCTGGGCACCGGCCTGTACATCGCGCCAGCGATCTCCGGGCATGAACCGAAGTTCCAGCGTGCCGGCGTCAACTTCCTGTTTACCTGCCTGGTTATCATCGTGGTCGGCGCGTTTACTGGCCAATGGTTTGCGGTGATGCAGAAGCTGGGCCTCGCCAACAACTTCTGGTTTGGCCACCAAGGCTGGGAATACGTCGATATTGGCCGGTTCTGGCAGGCCTTCCTGTTCGTTGGCTTGATGGTGTGGCTGTTGCTGATGGGCCGCGCGCTGTGGCCGGCGCTGCGGCGCAAGGACGAGATGTCGTCCATCGTGGGCCTGCTGTTCTTGTCCACGGTCGCAATCGGTATGTTCTATGCCGCCGGCCTGATGTGGGGCGAGCATACGCATCTGTCGATGGTTGAATACTGGCGCTGGTGGGTTGTGCACCTGTGGGTCGAGGGCTTCTTTGAAGTGTTCGCCGTCGCAGTGATGAGCTTCCTGTTCGTCAAGCTGGGTCTCGTGCGCGGCCGCACGGCGACGGTGAACGTGTTGTTCGCCACCGTGGTGTTTATGGCTGGCGGCGTGCTCGGCACCTTCCACCACCTGTACTTCACGGGCACAACGACCGCCGTCGTCGCTTTGGGCGCCTCGTTCTCGGCCTTGGAAGTGGTCCCGCTCGCCTTCATCGGCATGGAAGCCTATGAAAACTGGAGCCATAGCCAAGCCACGCCGTGGATGGCGCGATACAAATGGCCGATCATGTTCTTCATCGCGGTCTCGTTTTGGAACTTGGTCGGCGCCGGTCTGTTCGGATTCCTGATCAATACCCCGCTCGCGCTTTACTACATGCAGGGTTTGAACTTGACCGCGCTGCACGGCCACACGGCATTGATGGGCGTGTACGGCATGTTGGGCATCGGCCTGCTGCTGTTCTGCCTGCGCGGCCTGAAGCCAACGGCGGCATGGAACGGTTCATGGCTGAAAGCCAGTTTTTGGGCGTTCAACATCGGCCTTTCGATGATGGCGGTGTTCACCTTGCTGCCACTCGGGCTGCTGCAGCTCAATGCCGCGCTTGAGCACGGCTACTGGTATGCCCGCTCGGCCGAGTTCATGGGCAAGCCCATCATTGACCTGCTGGTTTGGATGCGGGTGCCGGGAGACACCATATTCTCGGCGGGCGCCTTGCTGCTGGCGTGGTTTGTCCTGCGCTTGTGGCTTGCTCCGCGTGCCGAGTCGGTGGTGGCCAAGCCGGGACTTGCACTCGAGACCTGAGCCTTACCGTCCAAGTGAAACCAAAGGGGCCGCGCAAGCGGCCTCTTTTTTGTCCCAAAGCGGCGCCGAACGCCCGCGGCGTACGCCGGGCTGACTTGGATCAAGGCGACCAAGTCCAAGTAATCGCAAAATTGCTGTCGAAACAACAATTCGATCGCACACTTGCAATTGAAGTAGCAACGGCTGATCGAAAAATTGCGATCGAAGGAAGAAAACTGCATGTCTACCGCAATCCCCGATTCCAGTGCCCCTGTGTTGCGCGTGCTTGCGCAGGCGCCACATCGACTGTTGTTCTTGGCCGGCGCCTGCAACGTTGTGTTGGCAATGCTGTGGTGGGGGATCACTTTGTTTGCGATGCGCTGGCACGTCGGCGTGACCCTTCCTGCACCGTCCATCCCCGCAGGCTGGGCACATGCGATCGTCATGCAATATCAAGTGTTGCCGCCTTTCATGTTTGGCTTCTTGCTCACGGTGTTTCCCCGCTGGATGAACCTGCCGTCGTTGACGCGCTGGCACTACCTGCCGATTGGCTTGGGCCTGCTGGGCGGGCAAGTGCTGACCTTGGTCGGGCTGCTGGGTCATCCCGTGCTCGTTTGGCTGGGATTGCTGCAGACCCTCGCGGGCTGGCTGGTCGCCTTGGGCTTCTTGGTTGCGCTGTTGTGGAGTGAAGAGAAAACCACTTGGCATGCGGTCAGCTGCGCCGTGGCGCTCGGTTTTGGCGCCATTGGCCTGATGTTGGTGTTTGCTTGGCAATACTCAGGCAACCCGCGCTTGATGTTCGCGGCGATCAAGATCGGAAGTTTTGCCCTGTTGCTGCCGATCTACATGACCGTGGCACATCGGATGTTCCCATTCTTCGCCAGCGTGGTCGTACCCGGCTACCGAATGTTCCGGCCGATGTGGGCGCTGGCCGCCATGTGGCTGCTGTGTCTGGTCCATCTCGGGCTCGAGCTGACTCACACTTACGCATGGTTATGGGCGAGTGACCTACCCCTTACAGCAATTTCAGCGTGGCTAATGTGGCGATGGCGCGTACCACTTTCGGCGCCGGCGCTGTTGCGGGTCTTGTTCGCTGGCTACGCTTGGCTGCCGGTGGCGATGCTGCTGTATTCCGCGCAGAGCCTGTGGCTGCTGGCCAGCGGCGAATACGCCTTGGGACGTGCGCCGGCGCACGCCCTTTTCATCGGATTCTTCGGCAGCTTGTTGGTGGCGATGGTCACCCGCGTCACTCAGGGACACTCGGGGCGACCGCTAGAACTGGGACGACTGGCCGTGTTTGCATTCTTCTGCCTGCAACTGGTCACCGTATTGCGAATTGGCGCCGAGCTCGTCGCCGATTCGCTTGAATGGCAGGCCATTGCGGCGGCGCTATGGCTGGTCGCGTTCTTGCCCTGGGTCTTAGGCTCATTGAAGATCTACCTGTCGCCACGCGTCGACGGCAAGGTTGGCTGACATGATTGTTTTCTATCCCGCAATCAAGGCCGTGCACATCTACGCCGTGCTTTGCAGCGGCAGCCTCTTCCTGCTGCGCGGCATCCTAGTCGCTCGCGGCTCGCGCTGGGGCATGGCGGCACCCATCCGTTACCTCAGCTACAGCGTCGACACGGTCCTGCTGACCGCGGCGCTGATGCTGCTGACCATTTTGCCCGCGGCGGTGTTCGCCAATGGCTGGCTGGCGGTCAAATTGGCCCTGCTGGTGATTTACGTCGTTCTTGGCACGATTGCGCTCAAGCGAGGGCGCACCCCCAAGGGTCGCGCAGCCGCTTTTGTGAGCGCGATAGCGGTGTTCTTGACCATGATTGGTATCGCCCGGGCCCACGCCCCTTGGGGCTGGCTACACCTGTGGCTGTCTTGAACTGAATCTGACCTACAGTTGACCCGCGTCAATAGCCGGGGCGGCCGATGCGAGTAGCCTGCACTTACTTTAGAGGCTGGGGATGGCGCGATGAAGAACAAACTACTTTTACTGCTGGTGCTCGCCGCGCTCGGCTTGCCGGCCGGCTGCGACCGCAGCGCAACCGACAATGCGACTTCCGCCACCGCGGCGACCGCCGTGGAGACGGGCGGATCGGCAAAAGGCGATTTTGGCCCGCCGCAGGGTGAACCGGTGCATGCGGTCCTCACCAGCCCACCGAATGTGCCACCGGCAACGGGCCGTCATGCGCCGGTGAAGGTCATTGTCGAACTGGAAGTCGTCGAAAAGGAAATGTCGATTTCCGAGGGCGTTAAATACACCTTCTGGACCTTTGGCGGCACCGTTCCCGGCAGCTTCATCCGCGTGCGCCAAGGCGACACGGTGGAGTTTCACCTCAAGAATGCTCCCGACAGCAAAATGCCGCACAACATCGACCTGCACGGTGTCACCGGCCCGGGTGGTGGCGCGGCATCGAGCTTTACCGCGCCTGGCCACCAGTCGCAATTTACTTTCAAAGCGCTTAACCAAGGCATTTTCGTCTACCACTGCGCCACGGCTCCGGTCGGCATGCACATTGCCAACGGCATGTACGGCCTGATCTTGGTCGAGCCGCCGGAAGGCCTGCCGGCAGTGGACCACGAGTACTATGTGATGCAGGGTGATTTCTACACGACCGGCAAATACCGTGAGAAAGGCCACCAGCCTTTCAGCATGGAAAAAGCGATCGACGAGAATCCGACCTACGTGTTGTTCAACGGTGCCGAAGGCGCACTGACGGGTGACAAGGCGCTGACCGCAAAAACTGACGAAAAGATTCGCCTGTTCGTCGGTAACGGCGGGCCCAACCTGATCTCGAGTTTCCACGTGATCGGTGAAATCTTCGACCGCGTGCAGCAAGAAGGCGGCACGCATCCGCAAGAAAACGTGCAAACCACGCTGATTCCATCGGGCGGTGCCGCGATCGTCGAATTCCACACCGAGGTACCGGGCAGCTACGTGATCGTCGATCACTCGATCTTCCGCGCGTTCAACAAAGGTGCGCTGGCGATCCTCAAGGTGGACGGTCCGGAGAACAAGGCGATCTATTCAGGCAAGGAAGTTGACTCGGTGTATCTCGGCGACCGCGCCGGACCCGACCTGGCTGCCGTCACTACCGCCAGCAAGGCCGCTGCTGCGGGCACATTGACGCTGGACGAACAGGTCAAGGCGGGTGAGCAGTTGTTCTCAGGCACCTGCTCGACCTGTCACCAAGGCAATGGTGCCGGCCTGCCGGGCGTGTTCCCGCCACTGGCTAAATCCGACTACCTGGCGGCCAATCCCAAGCGTGCGATCAACATCGTCACCCATGGCCTGACCGGCAAGGTCGTCGTCAACGGCCAGGAATATGATTCAGTGATGCCGCCGATGAGCCAGCTCACCGACGATGAAGTTGCGAACATCCTGACCTATGTTCTGAACAGCTGGGGCAACCCGGGTGGTCGCATCAGCGCCAAGGAAGTCACCGAGGCGCGCAAGACCGGCACCACGGCGACCGCGGGGCACTGAACCATGCGCGCACGCTGGCTGCTGCTGTGTTTGCTCGCTGTCGGCATGCAGGCGAATGCGGACGACTATGTGAACTTGCCGGGAGGCAAGTTCAAGAGCGTCCTCAAATACGGTGATACCGGCGGGAACCTTTCGGTCGCGCCATTTGCACTGATGAAGCAGCCAGTGACGAACGCGCAGTTCCTGGCCTTCGTCCGCGCGCAACCGCAGTGGCGCAAAGACCGTGTCACTCGCGCCTATGCCGAAGCGCGCTACTTACAGCACTGGTCAGGCGCGCTGGCGCTGGGTGCGACGGCAAAACCGTCGCAGCCGGTGGTCAATGTCAGCTGGTTTGCTGCGAGCGCCTACTGTGAATCGCAGGGCGCCCGCCTACCCACCTGGTCCGAATGGGAGTACGCCGCGGCGGCCGATCAAACCCGTCGCGATGCCCGTAAGGACCCTGCTTGGCGCGAAGCTATTTTGGGCTGGTACGGAAAGCCGTCGAACGCGCCCTTGGGCTTGGTCGGGCAATCTCCGGCCAATGTCTATGGCGTCGAAGACATGAATGGTTTGGTTTGGGAATGGGTGGACGACTATGCCGCCATCCTCGTTTCCGGCGATTCCCGCGAACAAGGTGATCCGGACTTGAAAAAGTTTTGCGGCGCCGGGGCGCTATCGATGGACGATCAGGAGAGCTACGCAATCTTGATGCGCATCGCCATGTTGTCCTCGCTTGAGGCGGCCAATACGACCACCAGCCTCGGTTTCCGATGCGCTGTCCCACGCCCCTGAGGTTGCCCATGTACCGAATCGCACTCCTGTTCGTTTTTCTGCTGGTGATGCCGGCAGCGTTTGCCTCGACACCGGCGACGCCGCTGCCGGGCGACTCGGTGCTGCAATTGCCGGGTGCGTTTACTGCCCAAGACGGCAAGGCATTCAAGCTGGCGGACAGGCGCGGTCATCCGCAACTGGTCACGATGTTTTATAGCTCTTGCCAATACATGTGCCCACTGATCGTGACCGCCGGCTTGGGTGTCGATAAGAGCCTGACTGCCAATGAACGCGCCAAGCTGCGCGTCCTGATGATTAGTCTCGATCCCGGCAGGGATTCGCCGCCGGTGCTCTCAGCACTGGCCAAGAAGCGCAATCTCGACACGGCGCGTTGGACGCTTGCGCGCACCGATGAAGCCACCGTCCGCAAGTCTGCGGCCTTGCTCGGCGTGCGTTATCGTCGACTCGAAGATGGCGAATTCAACCACAGCAGTGCGTGGGTGCTGCTCGACGGACAGGGGCGCATTCTGGCGCGCACGGAAAAAATGACCGCCGTTCCCGACCCTGAGTTCCTGGCCAAAGTGCGACTGGCACTCAAATAAAATCGGCAATTGCCAGGTCCGTATCGGGTCGGTTCACCCCCGATGATGCGACAACGGTAGTATCGCGGCATGGATTCCACCGCACTACGTTGGCTTTGGATTGTCAGTGGCTTTGCGGCTCTGGCTTTGGCCGTGATCGGCGTCGTTTTGCCCGTAATGCCGACCGTACCGTTCGTAGTGCTGGCCGCCTATTGTTTCGCGCGCGGCAGCAAGCGCTGGGAGCGCTGGCTGCTGGCGCATCCGGTGATGGGTCCGATGGTGCGCAACTGGCGTGAGTCGCGCTCGATACCGCTGCGCGCAAAATGGCTCAGCACAGTCACGATGACGCTGAGCTCGGCCCTGTCGTGGTGGTATCTACCAGTATCGTACGGCTGGGTACCGGCGGCCGTGTGCACAGCGGTCGCGGCCTGGCTGTGGTGGATGCCAACCACACGCTCAGATCTCGACCCTTTCAATCGGCCACCGCAGTAACCTCACTGCCGGCCGGTATCGGTCATGCAAATCCGCCGACTTCGGTCGAAATGCAAGCTCGCATTGGCAATTGATGATGGACTTTGGGCTCACGAGTCACTGGCGCCGGCACGGCGCGTGTTAGGGTGCGTCAACGCTCGATATACGAGTTTTCACCAGCATCTGCGGCCGCGACGGCCGCCCCGCCGAGCCCCGGACGCTCCGGCCCGGCTCGCTGCAATTGATCCAAGTCAAGTCGCTCGGCCGCACTAGGCCGAATAATTGTGCCGCGCCAGCAAGGAATCGCGATGACCGACCACGCTCCAACCGAACCGCTTACCCCCTCCCGACCTGACACGGCACCAGATCGCGGCAGCTACAGCGACCGCGCCGTGCAGCAATTCGCGGTCATGACCGTGGTTTGGGGCATCGTCGGCATGCTGGTGGGCTGCCTGATCGCTGCCCAGCTGTACTGGCCGTCGCTGAACTTCGACACCGCCTGGCTGAGTTTTGGCCGCCTACGCCCGCTGCATACCAATGCCGTGATCTTTGCCTTCGGAGGTTCTGCGCTGATCGGCACCAGTCTGTACGTCGTGCAGCGCACCTGCCACGTTCGACTGATCTCCGACCGCCTGGCCGCGTTCGTGTTCTGGGGCTGGCAGCTGGTGATCGTGCTGGCGGCCATCACCTTGCCGATGGGCTTAACTCAGAGCAAGGAATACGCCGAACTGATTTGGCCGATCGACGTGCTGCTGGCCGTGGTCTGGGTCGCTTACGGCGTGCTGTTCTTCGGCACGATCATGAAGCGCCGGGTGCGCCATATCTACGTTGCGAACTGGTTCTATGGCGCGTTCATCATCACGATTGCCGTGCTGCACATCGTCAACTCGTTGGCGATCCCGACCTCGCTAACGCACAGCTATCCGATTTATTCGGGCGCGGTCGATGCGATGGTGCAGTGGTGGTACGGTCACAACGCGGTGGGTTTCTTCCTGACCGCCGGCTTCCTCGGCATGATGTATTACTTCGTTCCGCGCCAAGCCGGGCGTCCGATTTATTCCTATCGACTGTCGATCGTGCATTTCTGGGCACTGATCGCGATCTACATGTGGGCTGGCCCGCACCATTTGCAGTACACCGCGATCCCTGATTGGGCACAAAGCCTGAGCATGGTGTTCTCACTGATCCTGCTGGCGCCCAGCTGGGGCGGCATGATCAACGGCATGATGACGCTGTCGGGCGCCTGGCATAAATTGCGCACCGACCCGATCTTGAAATTTCTGATCGTTTCGCTGTCGTTCTACGGCATGTCGACCTTCGAAGGTCCGATGATGTCGATCAAGACCGTCAACGCGCTGAGCCACTACACCGATTGGACGATTGGTCACGTGCATTCCGGTGCCTTGGGCTGGGTCGCGATGATTACGATTGGCTCGATCTACATGCTGATCCCGCGTGGGCTGGGCTTGAAGAACATGTATTCGACCAAACTCATCGACCTGCACTTCTGGGTCCATACGATTGGCGTCGTGCTGTATGCCGCCTCGATGTGGGTGTCGGGCATCGGCCAAGGGCTGATGAGCCGCGCGACCAATGCCGACGGCACGCTGACCTACGCTTACGTCGAAATCGTTAAGTTCACCTATCCCTATTACTTGGTTCGTCTGTCCGGCGGCTTGCTGTGCCTGGCAGGAATGATCGTGATGGCGGTTAACGTGTACCGCACCTTCCAAATGGCGAATGGGCCGGTGGCTTCGCCGGTCCTTGCCCCCGCGATTGACTCGCACCTGCCCGAGGCGCCGCGATGAGCCACGAAAAGTTGGAAACCAATATCGGCCTGATGGCGATTCTAATCGCCGTGGCGATTTCCTTCGGCGGCTTGGCCGAAATCGTCCCGTTGATGTACCAGGCCGAAGCGATCCAGCCTTTGCCGGGCGTGAAACCGTATCCAGCCTTGGAATTGGCCGGGCGCGATGTCTATGTGCGCGAAGGCTGCTACAACTGCCACTCGCAGATGGTGCGCACACTGCGCTTCGAAACCGAGCGTTACGGCCATTACTCACTCGCGGGCGAATCGGTCTATGACCGCCCCTTCCAGTGGGGCAGCAAACGCACCGGGCCGGACCTGGCGCGTATCGGCGGCCGCTACTCCGACGATTGGCATCGCGTGCATTTGAATAATCCGCGCGACGTGGTGCCTGAATCGAACATGCCGACCTACCCGTGGCTGGCGAAAACCATGGTGGACGGTGAGGTGGTCACCGACAACATCCGCGCCCTGCGCCGACTCGGTGATCCCTACACGCAGCAAGACCTCGACGGCGCCGCCGCAGCGGTTGATGGCAAAACTGAACTCGATGCCTTGGTCGCCTATTTGCAGGGCCTCGGCAAACACGCACCGAAGGGCTGAACATGCTTTCTGGAATCATCACCGCCGTCCTGCTTTGCCTGTTTATCGCCGGCACGTTCTGGGCGTGGAGCGGCAAACGTCGCGCTGAATTCGAAGAAGCCGCGGCGCTGCCGCTGCACGATGAGATCGACGACGACTTGGGAAATCGCTCATGACCGCGCTCTGGACTTGGTACATCATCGCCATTGTCGCGTTCAATATTGGCGGCATCGCTTGGCTGCTGTGGTGGACCGGTCGGCGTCGCCCGGGCGATCCGGCGGCCGACAGCACCAGTCACGTCTGGGACGGTGATCTCACCGAATACAACAAGCCGATGCCGCGGTGGTGGATCAACTTGTTCTATCTCACCATCGTGTTCGGTATCGCCTACCTGATCTGGTATCCGGGTCTGGGCGCGTTCACTGGCCAGGGCAGCTGGAGTTCACGCGGCCAACTTGCAGAGGAACAGGCCGCGGCGGAAAAGCAGCTGGCTACGACGTACGCGGCGTTCGCTGGCAAGTCGATAGACGTGATTGCGCGTGACCCGGCCGCCATCGTCACCGGGCGACGGATTTACGCCAATAACTGCGCGATGTGCCACGGTTCGGATGCGCGCGGCGGCAAGGGCTTCCCCAATCTGACGGACGACAATTGGCAGTGGGGCGGTTCACCCGACGAGATCCTGACGTCAATCATTGAAGGCCGCCAAGCGGCGATGCCGGTGTTCGCACCGGTGCTGGGCGGCGACACCCAAGTCAATGAAACCGCGGTGTACGTGCAAAGCCTGTCGGGCCAACCGGTGTCGCCCGCGCTGGCGAATGCTGGCCGCGCGCATTTTGAAGGCATTTGCGCCGCCTGCCACGGTATCGACGGCAAGGGTAACAAAGCCTTGGGCTCGGCCAACTTGACCGACGACTACTGGCTTTACGGCGATCGCTTCGAAGATATCCGCAGCGCAATCACCCAAGGTCACAATGGCCAGATGCCCGCACACTTGGGTTTGATCGGCGAAACCCGCAGTCGCTTGGCCGCCGCTTACGTGTACTCGCTCTCGCATCGCGACGAGGACCATGGAGACCGTAAGGACCACGACGATAAAAGGGAGGAATGACCATGCCCGGTGAGCCCGTGTTGCAAATTCCGCCGCGTCCGCTGGTGCAGCGTATCGGCGCGATCGCATGGCCGTCGTTCTTTGCCGCCGGCGTCGCCACGGCGACGCTGTTCGCGTTTGTTGATCCGCTGCAGTTGCGCGACATCAGCTTTCCCGACCTGTCGCTGTCGCGCGAAGCCGGCTACACGATTGGCTTCGCGCTGTTTTGGGCCGCCACGGCCAGTTCCAGCCTGTTCACCTGGCTGCTACTGCGGCCGCCCAGCCGCTTCAATAAACCACTCGACTAATCATGCCAAAACGCATTGCCAGTGAACTGATTACCGACGGTGGGCTGTACGCGTCGGAGAAGAAAATCCACCCACGCGACGTCGACGGCATCTTCGACCGCCTGCGCACTTGGGCCGTATTTATCCTGCTGGGCCTGTACTACCTGTCGCCTTGGCTGCAGTGGAGTGGCCGTCAGGCGGTGCTCTTTGACCTGCCGGCGCGCAAGTTCTACATCCTGGGCTTGGTGTTCTGGCCGCAGGACTTCTTCTTCCTGGCCTTGCTGCTGGTGATGGCGGGACTGTCGCTGTTCTTCTTCACTGCACTCGCTGGACGATTGTGGTGTGGATATGCCTGTCCGCAAACCGTTTGGACCGAGGTCTTCGTCTGGATGGAACGCTGGACCGAAGGCGATCGCAACCAACGGATGAAGCTCGATGCCGCGCCGTGGAGCTGGAACAAGCTGCGCCGTCGCGGCAGCCGGCATCTGCTGTGGGCCGTTTTCGCGCTTTGGACGGGCCTGACCTTTGTAGGTTTCTTTACCCCGATCCGCGATCTTGCCGCGCGTCTGTGGCCGTTTGCGTGGAGCGGCTGGGAAACCTTCTGGGTGCTGTTCTACTCGCTCGCCACCTGGGGCAATGCCGGCGTGCTGCGCGAGCAGGTCTGCAAGTACATGTGCCCGTACGCGCGCTTCCAAAGCGCAATGTTCGACCGCAACACGCTGATCATCAGCTACGACGCCCGCCGCGGAGAAACCCGCGGCCCCCGCAAGAAAAGCCAGCTTGCCAGCGTGCTCTCGCGCGCGCGCGGCCTGCTTGGCGCCGACGAAGCGCTCAGCGCGGTCATCCATTCGGTCCACGTCGGCCACGGCTCTACGGCACTGGCGACTACGGGCTTGGTGGTCGATGCGCAGCACGGCCTGCTGCCGCCGCCCGTCGTCACCTCGCCGGAAGACTTGGGCGATTGCATTGACTGCACGATTTGCGTGCAGGTCTGCCCGACCGGTATCGATATCCGAAATGGCCTGCAGTACGAATGCATCGCCTGCGGCGCCTGCATCGACGCCTGCGACTCGGTCATGGACAAAATGGGATACCCGCACGGATTGATCCGCTACACCACGCAGAATGCGGTGGACGGCAAGCCATCGCGCGTGCTGCGTCCACGCATCTTCGTCTACGGCGCCTTGTTGGGCCTGCTGTTCGCCGGCACGATCGCGGGCATCGCGATGCGCAAACCGCTAATCGTGGACGTGATTCGCGACCGGCAGCTGTATCGGGTGGTTGACGCGCCACGCAGCGCGCCCGACCGTGCAGCTCGCATCGAGAACTCCTACACCCTGCGCGTCATCAACAAAGATTCCGCGCCGCACCGTTACCGACTATCGATCGATTCCGATGCGCCGATCACGCTGGACGGCGGCAGCCGCGAGCTGCAGGCCGCCAGCGAAGAGGTCCTGACCCTCACCACTACCTTGCAGGCGGCCAGCGGCGCGGTACGCGGCCGCGCCGACGTGCGCTTTGTCATCACTGACCTCGATACCGGCTTGGTCATGGCCGAAACCACCCGCTTCTTTGGTCCGGTGCAATGACCAGCGTCACCCGCCCTTGGTATCGCGAGCCGATGCTGTGGCTGGCGCTGGGCATTCCCGTGGCCACCGTCGCCGGCGGCATCGAAACCTTGCGCCTGGCACTGCAAGACGGAGCCAGTGACGTCGAGCCCGAACCGGTGAAGCGAACGGCGCAGGCACAGGAAGCCGATCTCGCCCCCGAACTTGTCGCCGCCGAACGAAAGCTGGTTGCCATGGTGAGCATCAGCCCCGCCGGCCAAATACGAGTCGACCTTCCCGATGTCGCTGCCAGTGAAGGTCCGCTGACGCTCGCCCTGATTCACCCGATTCGCGAGCACGACGACCGCAAGTTGACGCTGGCTTGGAACGAGGGCCACTGGCAGGCGACAACGCCATGGCTCAACGGCGCTTGGAAGCTGCGCCTGACCGATCGCCAGTCACGTTGGCGGCTGTCCGGACGCACCGCGACCAGCGCGACCACGGCGGAATTGGCCGGCCAACGCATTCAAATGCAGTCGGCGCTTTCGGGGCGGTGAACGCGGCCGTGTTTTCCCCTTCGATTGAATCGACGGCGACGGCTGCGGCGAAAACGAGCACCTGTTTTCATTGCGGTGAAGCCGTTGTCGATGTCCTGCCGACGATCATCGTGGACGGTCAGGAACGCCATGTCTGTTGCACTGGCTGCGCCGCTGCTGCGCTGTGGATCGAGGACGCCGGTCTCGACGACTACTACCGCTTGCGGCTAGAGACTGGCAACCGCATCGCTGCCGAGCCGGGCGACTTCACCGCCTGGGACCGCAATGACGTGCAGGACGCGCACGTAACACGAAGCGCGCAGGGCTGCGAAATGACCGTGTTGGTCGAAGGCATGCGTTGCGCTGCCTGCGCGTGGCTGCTCGACCGCGGACTGACGCGCCTGCCCGGCGTTAGTTCGGTCAGCGTCAATGCCGTCACCGGACGCATGCGCCTGGCATGGCGTCCGGATCAAATCTTACTGTCCTCAGTCCTGGCGCGTGTCGCGGCCTTGGGCTATCGACCGCATTTGTCGCCGGGTGAATCTTTGGATCGGGCACGTCGGCGGGAACGCAATGCGCTGCTGCTGCGGCTAGGTGTCGCGGCCTTGGCGACGACGCAGGCGATGATGTTTTCCGAAGCCTTGTATCTCGACACGGCGCACCAGATGCCGGATGCCACGCGCGATGTGTTTCGCTGGCTGACCTTGCTGGTTTGCACGCCGGTGGTGTTTTATTCCGGCAGCCCGTTCCTGCGCGGCATGTTGCGCGAACTGCGCTTGGGAATGCCGGGCATGGATACGCTGGCGGCGACCAGCATCGTGCTCGCCTACTTCGCCAGCATCGTCGAAACTATCCGCGGCGGCCCCCATGTCTGGTTCGACGCGGCGGCCATGTTCGTGTTGTTCCTACTCGCAGTGCGCCTGCTCGAGCGTGCCGCGCGCCTGCGGGCCAGTGCCCGCGCCGACCTGTTGGTTCGCATCCAGCCAATGTTGGCTTGGCGCCAGCGCGGTGGGCTGGTCGAGCAGGTACCAGTTGCAGAATTATGCATAGGCGATGAGGTGCGAATTCCCGCCGACACCACCGCACCGGCCGACGGTGACTTGATCGATGACGATGCCGCTTTTGACGAAGCCCTACTCAGTGGCGAGTCGCGTCCGGTCGAAAAACGCGCGGGTGATCGCGTGCATGCCGGCAGCACCTGCTTGGGCGCCGCGGCACGCCTGCGCGTAACCGGCGTGGGTGTCGATACGCGCCTGTCGCAGATTGCGCGCTTAGCCGAGCAGGCGTCCTTCGAACGTCCGGCCATTGCCCAATCTGCCGATCGCTGGGCGTCAATCCTAGTCGTGGTAATGGTGCTTGTCGCGGTCGGCACCTTTTTGCTGTGGTGGCCCATCGCGCCAGAACGGGCGTTTCCGATTGCACTGGCGGTGCTGGTAGCGGCCTGTCCGTGTGCACTATCGCTGGCCGTGCCCGCCGCGTTAGCGGCGGCCAACGACGGCCTATCAAAGCGCGGCATGCTGCTGCTGTCGGGCGAGGCGCTGTCGCACTTGGCGGATATCGATACGATCGTGTTCGACAAGACCGGTACGCTGACGCGCGGCCAGCCTCGCATTACCGCCTGCACTACCCTCGACAGCTCCGACCCGGCCGCAGCGCGACGCATTGCCGCGGCACTGGAATCGGGCAGTGGTCACCCGCTGGCGCGCGCGTTTGCCGACGCCTCGGTCCCCGCAGCAGGCTCAGTTCGTCTAGTGCCCGGGCGCGGCGTAGCCGGCGTTGTCGATGGCCACGACTACCAGTTGGGCCGCGCCGATTTCGCAGGCGGCACCGCAGACGAGGGCAGCGTGTGGCTGGCGCGCGACGGCGTCGCGATTGCGCAATTCACCATTGACGATACGCTTCGGCCCGAAGCAGCCGCCTTGGTCCACGGCCTGCAACAGAACGGCATTGAAGTCTGGCTTGCCAGCGGCGATGGCGAGGCGGCTACGCGCCACGTAGCAAACACCTTGGTGATCGAGAACGTGCGCGCTCGGCAAACACCGGAGCAAAAACTAAACTTGCTGCGCGACTTGCAAGCCGCGGGTCGGCGCGTGCTAGTCGTCGGCGACGGCATTAACGATGCGCCCGTGCTTGCCGGCGCTGACGTGTCGATGGCCTTTGCTGGCGGGTCCTCGCTGGCGCAGCGCTCGGCTGACCTGCTAGTGCTCGGTGACTCGCTCGCCGCCTTGCCTGACACACTGGCATTGGCGCGGCGTACTCGGCAAACAATTCGCGCCGGTTTGGCCTGGGCCGCCGGCTACAATCTCGTGGCCATCGCAATCGCCGCATCGGGCCTAATCCATCCCGGCTTCGCCGCGCTGGGCATGGCCGGTTCCTCGCTGGGCGTTACCCTCAACGCATTGCGCTTGGCGCGCACCGGCCCGTCGCGATGAACGTACTTTTCATCTTGATCCCGGTGTCACTGCTGCTGCTCTTGGTCGCGATCGGTTTCTTTGCCTGGGCCGTTCGCAGCGAGCAATTTGATGACCTCGAGGTCGCCGCGCTCGACGTGTTAAGCGAAGACTCCCGTCCGCTCGAAGAAAAATCCGACCATGCCGCTTGACCTAGTGGTGTTGTCCGCCGCGCTGTTGAGCGGACTGTTTGGCGGCGTACATTGCGTGGCGATGTGCGGCGGCATCGCCACGTCCTTGTCGGCGACCCGCGCCGCGGCCTCTCCACTCGGCCATTCGATCCTGCTCAATTTGGGTCGCGTTGGCGGCTATGTCCTTGCCGGCGCAATTGTCGGCGGCTTGGGCGGCGCGCTGTTGGGCGCCATCCGAATCGATGGCCTCGCGCAAGGCCTGCGCCTGCTGGTGGGGCTGGTGATGATCGTTGCGGCCTTGCGCCTCGCGTTTCCCAACCGGTGGCGCGCGCTTGCGCGGCCGGGACGCGCCATTGAGACCTGGCTGGCACCCGCACGTCGCGCCGCGATGTCCCTGCGCCCACCGTGGCGCACGCTGTTGCTGGGACTGTTGTGGGGTTGGCTGCCCTGTGGCTTGAGCACGACGCTACTGATGGCCGCTTGGTTCGAGGCCAGCGCGCTTCATGGCGCGGCTCTAATGGCCGCATTCGGGCTCGGCACCTTCCCACTGATGGTCGGGTTAGGCTGGAGCGGCGCACATTTTGCCAAGACTCTCGCCACTCCGGCATGGCGTCGCACGGCGGCCCTGCTGATCGCGGCGGCGGGTCTATTGACCATCGCAGCGCCGTGGCTGGCGGGATTTGCGCAGGTCAATTCGGTGTTGCTGGCCTTGGGCTGTCGCGCCGCGATGCCCGGCTGAGTTGCACGAGGCCAGCGCGAGGAGAACGCTGCGCTTACTTGCTTCGCTCGTGACCAAGCTCCGACAGGCGATCAAGATCGAGGATGCGCACTTCGCGCGCCTGCACCGAGATAATGCCATCGTCCTGCATCTTGCCCAGCGTGCGGCTTACCGTCTCAATCACGATCCCAAGATAGCTGGCGATGTCTTCGCGGCTCATCGGCAGCAGGAACTGCAGCGCCGGACGGCCCAGCGCACGATAGCGCTCGGACAGCTGGTGTAGGAACACGGCCAGACGCTCCTGGGCATTGCGACGGCCAAGCAATTCAATATGCTGTTGGTCGCGCCCCATGCTCTGTCCCATGATTCGCAGCAACTGTCGCTGCAGGCCGGGCACTTGCGAAGCGACGTGCTCAAGCTGCGTCAGCGGCACTTCGCAGACATCGGCGCGGGTCAGCGCCTGCGCTTCGCAGGCGTGTTGACCGCCGCCCAGCGCGTCGAGCCCCATCAGTTCGCCAGGCAAGTGAAAACCGATGACTTGCATCCCACCCTGCTCGTCCACGGCGACCGTCTTGAATGCGCCTTCGCGCGCTACGAACAAGGAGCCAAGGGGCTGACCAGCGCGAAACAGTATTTCCCCGCGCTGCAGAGGCCGGCGCGACAGCATGATGCCGTCGAGCCGCTCAATATCTTCCTGGCCGATGCTGGCCGGCAGGCACAACACCTGCAAGGAACACTGCGAGCAACTGCGCCGGAGTCGGGCGAGATCGATGATCGCGCCCGACGTCGACGCCGGAATCTCGGCCATGTCACCCGTCATTTCGTACCGATATATTTTTTCAGCCAGGCATTGACCGTGTCGTGCCACAGCACACTGTTTTGCGGCTTCAATACCCAATGGTTTTCGTCGGGGAAGAAAAGCAGCTGGCTCTCGACGCCCTTGCGCTGCGCAGCGGTAAAGGCGCCGATGCCCTGCTCGGCCGGAATGCGGTAGTCCAACTGGCCCTGCACGATCAGCATCGGCACGCGCCAATCCTTGACGTGGTTGACCGGGTTGAATTTCTCGATCGCGGTCGGGTTGTCGTACGGCGTGCCGCCGTTTTCCCATTCGTTGAACCACAGCTCTTCGGTCGAGTAACCCATCATGCGGGTGTCGAACACGCCGTCATGACTGACCAAGCACTTCCACGGCTGCGACCAATTGCCAGCAATGTAATTGATCATGTAACCGCCATAGCTGGCGCCCAGCGCGCAGGCGCGGTTGCCGTCGAGGAAGGAATACTTCTTCAACGACGCGGCCCAACCCTTCTGCAGGTCCTCGAGCGGACGGTCACCCCAGTGCTGCGAAATTGAATCGGTGAACGCCTGGCCATAGCCGGTCGAGCCATGGAAATCGACCATGACCACCGCGTAACCCTGCCCAGCGTACGTCTGCGGGTTCCAGCGATAGCTCCAGCCATTGCCGAAGCTGCCCTGCGGGCCGCCATGGATCAGGAACGCGACGGGGTACTTCTTGCCCTTCTGGAAATTCGCGGGCTTAACCACGTAACCGTGCACGGTTTCATTATTCCAGCCAACGAAGTTGAACTGCTCGAAATCGCCAAACGCGATCTGTTTAAGCACCGCGTCATTGTTCATGCTGACCTGGCGCACGGCACTGCCGTCGGCACGCGCGGCATATAGTTGACCGGGGGATTTAAGCGTGTCGCGGACAAACACCAAGGTGTCATCGTTGATATCGAAAGCACTGATCGAGCCGTCGCCGGCGACGCGCGTTGCCTCGCCATTGGCAATGTCGACTTTGAACAGCGGATGCTGGCCCAAGTCCTGCGCCTGCGTATAGATCGAGCGACCATCGGACGACAGCACGATCGTATCGGCCGACGCATCCCACTTCGGCGCGATTTCGCGGGTCTTGCCGCTGGCCAGGTCCATGGCCATCAAGGCAAAACGATCGGCCTCGAAACCGGGTCGCTTCATGGCGCGGTAGTACAAGGTCTTGCCGTCGGTGCTATATACCGGGCCCGCATCCCAGGCCTTGTTGGCGGCGGTCAGATTACGCACCACGCCCTTGCCATTTACTGGAGCGACATAGATATCGAAGTTGGTCGACCACGGCTCAGTCTTGCCGGCGATGCGGGCATTGAACGCAATCGACTTGCTATCGGGCGACCACGCGAACTCGCTGACATCACCAAACGGCTTGGATGGCACATCGGCATCAATGCCGCGGGTTACTTTGGCCGGCTCGCCGGCAAGCTTGCCGTTGGCACCCAGACGCGCAACGAACAACTGGTTGCGACGGCCATCGGCCCAGGTATCCCAGTGGCGGATGAAAAGCTTGTCGTAGAGGACGCCGCTGGTCTTCTTCGCTGCGACGGCATCGAGCTTTTGCTTAGTACAGGCGACGGTCGCACAGTCGTTAAATACTTCGAGCACGACGGCGATGGACTTACCGTCTGGAGAAATTTTGAAGCCGCCAACATCGGTCACGTAGTCCGAAACCTGCTGGGCGTTACCGCCCGTGGCCGCCTGCGACCATAGCTGCGAGCTGCCACTTTTTCCGGATAGGAAATAAACCGTCTCGCCGTCGGGGGAAAACGCCGGGCTGTTGACGTTCATGCCATCGGGGCTGAGTTTCGTCGGCGGCGCGGCATCGCGCGCGAGCAGGTCCTCGATCCAAAGGCTGGATTTTCCCTTGTTCGCGGCAAAGTCGGTTTCGCGCACGGAAAATACAACCTTGCGGCCGTCCGGCGACAGGACCGGCCCAGACACACGCTCAAGATTGGCGAGCGTACGAACGTCGAAGGGTTTATTGGCAGCGCTTACTGCAGCGGTGGACAGGGATGCGGCCAACGCGCAGGTGAGCAAGGACAATCGATGGTTCATGGCTTTCTCCAGCAGGATCGGTAACTTCGATGCGAGGTTCACTTGGCAGCAGCTTTGTTGGCGCTGCGGTACAACAACCAGGCGACGAAGGCGAGGACGGCTAGTCCAACATATTTGCTCAGATGCATGCTGTCGGGCAGCGCCAAGACATCGGCGCGCTTGGAAATGACGATCGGGAACGCGATCGCGATGCCCATGAGTGCCTCGCCAGTAATCAGGCCCGCCGCAAACAGGGTGCCTGGACGATGAATGCGGTCCTTTCCTTCCTCATCGTCATCAGAGATGCCGTGCTTGCGCTGCACAAGGTGCGCCAACAGGCCGCCGAGGAAAATAGGCACCATCAGCTCTAGCGGCAAGTAGATGCCGATTGCGGCGGCAAGCACCGGCACGCGGAACTTCTTGCCAGTCGCCTTGAGCCACTCGTCCAACGCGATGATCAGCGCTCCAATACCGGCGCCGATGGAGATCATGTCCCAGGGCAACTTGCCGCCAAACATGCCCTGCGCAACTGACGCCATCAAGGTGGCCTGCGGTGCCGAAAGCGAGTTCGGGTGCTCGGGCGTCGGCGCGCCGATGCCATAGGCCGAGGCCAGCAGGTTCAACACCGGCGCCATGATCAACGCGCAGGAAAACGCGCCGATACCCAGCATCAACTGTTGCTTCCATGGCGTTGCGCCAACGATATAGCCGGCCTTGAGATCTTGCAGGTTATCGCCGCCTACCGCCGCTGCGCAGCAGACGACGGCGCCAATCATGATCGCTGCGACCGCGCCGATGGACGAATTGCTGCCCAGCAAGATCACCAACACGGCCGACGCAAACAAAATCGTGGCGATCGTGATGCCTGAGACGGGGTTGTTCGACGAACCCACGAGACCGGCCAAGTAGGCAGATACCGACACGAACAAGAAACCGGTGACGATCATGATCACGGTCATCAGCAGGCCGATGGCCCAAGGATGATTGATGGTGACATCGGCGGCAACGATAGCGTGATAAAGCAGGGCCAGCGGGATCGTAAATACCAGCAAGGCGATCAGCATCCACTTCATCGGCAGGTCGCGTTCGGTCTCAGCGATGATTTCGCCGGTACCCTTGCGCGCCGCTGCGATGCCGCTGCGGACGCCTGACAGCAGCGATTTGCGCAGTGAGAACAGCGTCCAGACGCCACCGATCAACATGGTGCCGACACCGAGGTAGCGAATCTTGGTACTCCAGATTGCAAAAGCGGTATCGGCCGCGCTCGCGCCGGCGACTTTTGCGCTCAGCACCGCATCGCTACTCAGGAAAAACCAGTCGTAAAGCGGAATCGCAATGTGCCAAGACAAGATGCTGCCCGACACCACGACGATGCCCACGTTCAGTCCGACGATATAGCCCACGCCCAACAGGGCTGGCGAAAGATTGGTGCCTAGATAGCCAAGGTACTTGCCGAAATAAGTCGCACCGGCCGCCGTGTCGGGAATCATTCGCAGACCACTTTCAGCCGCGAGCTTCACCACCGAACCCACCACCGCCGACAGCGCGAGGATCTTTAGGCCGGGGCCCGGGTTTTCACCGGCCTTGAGCACTTCCGCCGCCGCCTTGCCTTCGGGAAAGGGCAGCGGGTCTTCAACAATCATCGTCCGGCGCAGCGGGACCGAAAACAGCACGCCGAGCAGACCACCGAGGCCGGCAATCGCCAGTACCCACGAATACCGGAAGTCCTGCCAGTAACCCATGATGATCAGGGCCGGCAAGGTGAAGATCACACCGGCCGCGATCGAGGAGCCGGCAGACGCGCCGGTCTGGACGATGTTGTTTTCAAGGATGGTGCCGCCGCCAAACAGCCGCAGGACGCCCATCGACACCACGGCCGCTGGAATCGCGGTGGCAATGGTCAGGCCAGCAAACAGGCCTAGGTAGGCGTTGGCCGCAGACAGCACCATGGCCAAGATGATCGCCAAAACGACGGCGCGGAAGGTCAATTGCGGGGGCGACTTGGTTTCCATCGCGGGCTCCGGGGGGTCAGGACAAGTCCCGATGGTGGCATGGTAGCCGGCTGTGGGGAAAGCCGGCCGCTCCCCGTGGCTATACTCGGGACATCCTGACCGCGGGAAACACCGTGAATTCGACCGTTACCCTGCCCGACCACGACGACTTCCTGGGACACCCCCGCGGCGTCTTCGTATGCTTTTTCACCGAGATGTGGGAGCGCTTCTCGTTCTACGGGATGAAGGCGCTACTGTTGCTGTACTTGCTGAAGTACCACCTGTTCACCGACGACGTTGGTTACAGCGTGATCGGGGCTTACGGCGGCCTAGTCTATTGCCTGCCGGTGATTGGCGGCCTGCTCGCCGATCGCTACCTGGGCATGCGCAAGGCGGTGATTTTCGGCGGCGTGTTGCTGGTATTGGGCCACCTGGGCATGGCCTTCGAGGGCGTCAAGGCACAACAGGTGGCCGGCACCGTCGTGCGCGATGAAAGCGCACTGTGGGTGTTCTATTTTTCCCTCGCGCTGATCATCATGGGCGTGGGCTTCCTCAAGCCCAATATCTCGACCATCGTCGGTAAGTTGTATCGCGATGATGATCCACGCCGCGATTCGGGCTTTTCGCTGTTCTACGCCGGCATCAATCTTGGCGGCCTGCTGGCCGGTCTGGTCTGCGGCTACCTCGGCCTGACCTATGGCTGGAGCGTCGGCTTCGGCGCGGCCGGCATCGGGATGCTCGCCGGCCTAGTGATGTTCCTGTGGGGCCAGAAATACTTGCAGGGCCACGCGGAATCGCCGGCGCCGGAAAAACTGCGCGAGCCTGTCTTCGCCGGTGTGCGGCGTGAAACCGCGATCTACCTTGGCGCGCTGGTTGGACTGATCCCAGTGGCGACCCTGATGTGGGCGACGGCCAATAACAAGCTCAACTTGGGCGGCCTGCCGCCGGCGTTGGCGCTAATGCTGTTGGTGATGTTGGGCGTGGCGGTGTGGTTCATCGGCTTCATCTTGACCAAATGCAGCAAGGTCGAGCGTGACCAGATGATCGCGTTGATGGTCCTGATCGGCATGGCGCTGGTGTTTTTCACCCTGTACGAGCAGACCTATGGCTCGTGGGTGACGTTCAACGACCGCCTGCTGACCTCGGACTTCTTCCCCAGCCTGATTTTGAAAGAGCAATTGCCGGTCAGCTATTACGTCATCGCCCTGCTGCTGATGCCGACAACTTTTATTGCGTCAACGATGATCGGCGCGAAAGACCGCGCCTCGCGCTGGCCGGTAGCGCTGTTCGCCGTGGCCGGCGGCGTCACCTTGCTGATGGTGCTGGGCATGGCGATCTTGCAAAAACAGAACGCGAGTTCGCTGACCTTCCTCGGCAGCTTGTTCATTCTCTTGCTTGCGCCGGTCTTCACCGGACTGTGGGGTTTCCTTGAGCGCTACCGGCTAAACCCGAGCAAGCCGTTCAAGAGCGCACTTGGCCTGGTGTTTGCCGGGCTGTCCTTCCTGCCGCTGATGGCGGCGGCAGCGAGCATCGGGCAGACACAGCAGTTGGGCAGCGTTTGGTGGCTAGTGCTCGCCTACTTCATCCTTGAAGTCGGCGAAATGTGCCTGTCGCCGGTCGGCCTGTCGGCAGTCACCCAGCTCTCGGTCAAACGCGTCGCAAGCCTGATGATGGGCACGTGGTTTCTTGCCACCGCGTTCTCTGAAACGCTAGCGGCCGAATTCGGCAAGCTTGCCGCCCTCGATACCTTCGATGCCGCAAAGATCGGCGACATGGCGCTGGCAGCGGGCAAATATGGCGAACTGTTCTGGCTATTGACGAAGGTCGGACTGGGCTGCGGATTGGTCGCGCTTCTGCTGGTGCCTTGGCTCAAGAAATTGATGCACGGGGTGAAATAGTTGAACTTCCGACGCAGTAAGTCGTGGTCCAACAATTGATCCACGCGTCCGCGGTCAGTGCGTCCAAAGAAATCGGGCAGCGGCCGATTCAATCAGACCCTAAGGTGGCAGGTTAGCTGCGCTCGCTGCATTCATGAGCTTTTCAAAGTCCTCGTGCCTGAGTCCCAAAAAGACACGAGGCTGCCGGTCACGGATCGCTGCGGCGTGACCACACTCCACAACGACACGCCTTAAGTTGTTGCTGTCCTGCGCACCACATCGCGCCCGGATTGTCTTGGCACCGAGGAATGGTGAGTCACGGTCCACCGAGTCCAATGGCAGTCAAGACCTTGGACTCGGTGCCCGCCACCGGGATTTACGCTTGGACCGTCACAGGCTCTATTTTCCGCCAGCGCTCGAGGGCTGCCCGACCTCAACCTTGTCCTTGCCGACGCCGATGTAGCGATCGAAGAACGCCAACATCTTGGTGTATAAATTGAGATTGTTTTCCTCGCTGTAAAAGCCGTGGCCCTCGCCTTCTTGCAAAATCACTTCGTCAGCAGGGTGGCCGACCGCAATCAAGGCATCGCGCATCGCTTCGGTTTGCTCGCGCGGCGCGCGCTGGTCACGCAGGCCAGCCGCCAAAAACACCGGGATTTTGACCTTGCCTGCAAGCGACGCCGGCGAGTTCTTTTTCAAGTCCGCGGTATCAGGCCCCAACGTGCGCTCCAAGAACCGCTTGCCGCTCTCACGCTCAGGAATATCGCCTTTGCGATACATCATATTAAGGTCATAGACGCCGACGTAACCGACCGCGCACTGGTACAGCGCCGGTTCCTTGATTGCTCCCATCAGCGCTGCGTATCCGCCGTAACTACCGCCATAGACGCAAATCCGCCCGGGATCAGCCAAGCCGCCGTTCACCGCCCAGTTCGTGGCGTCGGTGAGATCGTCCTGCATCTTTCCTCCCCATTCCCGATGGCCCTTTTCTTGGAACTCATTTCCGAACCCACCCGAGCCGCGGAAATTGACTTGCAAGACGAGGTACCCGCGGCTGGCGAACAGCTGGGTTTCCCAATTGAAGCCCCAATCGTCGCGTGGCCCGATCGGGCCGCCATGCGGGTTGACGATCATCGGCAGATTCTTGCCATCGCTACCGTTCGGAATTGTCAGGTAGCCGTGCAAAAGCTGACCATCGCGCGCTTTGAACGAGAACGGTCGGATCGTCGCCATGCGCTTGCCGTCAAGCCATTGGCGGTCACGGATGAGAAAGCTCGCTTTGCCGGTGCTGCGGTCGAACAAATACAGTTCGGTTGGTTGACTGTCGCTGCTAACGGACACCACGATCTGCTTGCCGTCGAGCGTCGCGCTCGAAAACTCAACGAACTTCCCCGGGAAAGCCGCGGCGAGATTGACGTAAACCTGGGCATCCGGCTGTGTTTCGTCGACTAGCGCTACCTGCGGCGCGCCGGCACGAGTGACCACACCCAGAACCGTGTCGCCGTCGGAAGCTGTGATGTAGCTGGCCGGCTCGGAAACCGCATCTTGGAATAGCTTGTTGAACGCGCCGGTGGTCTGGTCGATGGTGCCGAATGCGGCCGGCGCCTTGCTGTCATCTTCCAGGGCGTAAATACGGCCGTCTTTTGCCGAGCCAAGCACGACCAAGCGCCGTCCGCCGTTCTTGGAACGATTGACCAAGCTCCACTTGCCGTTGTCATCGCGACGATATAAGTCGACGTGCTGCTCGTACTTTCCATCGGCGCCTTTGTCGTCGCTGCATGATGCGAAGCGAGGCTGTTTGCCAGCATCCAGCGCGATCGAGCAGTTTTTTACCGGCGCCTCAGCCAAAAGCTTGCGCTGGCCGGTAACGGTATCCATTGACACCACCTGCGCCATCGAATCGTTACCCACGGCATGGGATACCGACATCAGCACGCGACCTTCGTCGGCTGGCAGCGGGTCGAGCATCGAAAACTGATCGGCATATGACACCGACTTGCTGCGCTGGGTCGGGTCCTTGCTGCCGTATGAGATCAGCACGCGCGGCTGCGATCCATCCGCATCCATGGCAAACCATTCGCCAGTCGAGAACGGCGCGGCATAGCTGCCAAGGTTGCGTACTGCTGTAAACGCCAACCGCCGAGTCCCCACCCAGTAAAACGCGCCCACGCTTTTCTCATCGGGTAGCACGGTCTGCTTGAGTAGGCTCATGTCCTTGAGGTCAAGCACGGCCAACGCATCTTGCTTGTCGCGCTGCACGGTGATTGCGAGATAGCGCCCATCCGGGGATATCTTGGCGTCGCTGAATTCAGCGTGGCGAACGAAGTCCTTGACCGGAATCAGATCGGCAGCAGCACTGCCGGCAAAAACAGCAGTCGCGACCATCGCTAGGGCCAGTTTTACAAACAGGGACATCGCGCCACCTCATTTTCTTGTCTTCAGTGATTAGATTGCGTCGGACGACAGGGCACGTCGAGCTCGACGCCCGCTTCAGGCTTTTGCTTCCGCCAATTCGCCGACCACCTGCCGCAGGCCAACGCGCCAATCGGGCAAACTCAAGCCGAAATCGGCGGCGAACTTGCTGCAATCCAGGCGCGAGTACGCCGGGCGCTTGGCCTTGGTCGGATAGTCGGAGCTTGGAATGCCAAGCAGGCGCGGCGCCCGCTCGATGACTTTTGAGGCGAGCGCATCGGCATAGATGGCCGAGGCAAACTGGAACCAACTGCATTCCCCGTCAGATACCAAGTGCCAAGTGCCGTCTGCATCCGCTCGCTTGGCCAAGGCCAAGGCGGTCGCAGTTGCCAACCAGCGCGCCGGCGTCGGGGAGCCGACCTGGTCATGAACGATGCGCAGTTCGTCGCGCTCTTTCGCCAATCGTAACGCCGTGCGCAAGAAATTCTGCCCGCGCGACGCGTACACCCATGCAGTGCGCAGCACCATGTGGCGGCAGCCGCTGCCGCGCACGGCGTCTTCGCCGGCGAGCTTAGTGCGTCCGTATACGGCGAGTGGGGCGGTCGCGTCGTCCTCGCGCCAAGGACGGCGGCTTTCGCCACCGAAAACATAATCAGTCGAATAATGCACAAGCTTGGCGTCAATTGCCTTGCACGCCGCCGCGAGCTCACCGACCGCATCGGCATTGATTCGCTGGGCAAGCTGCGGCTCGTCTTCGGCGCGATCGACAGCCGTATGCGCCACCGCATTGAGCACTAAGTCAGGACGGTGTTCAGCGACCAATTTATCGAGGTCGCCGGGCACGCCGAAATCAATCTGCCCGCACCGCTGTTCACCCGGCAGCAGGCCCGAATAGGTGTACGGCAGGATTTCTCCCAGCGGCGCGCAGGCGCGATGCAATTCGTAGCCAAGCTGGCCGTCGGCACCAAGCAAAAGGATTTTCACGCAACATACTCCGGCAGGCGATCAGCGGCGATTTGGTCGAGGAAAGGTGCGCGCTCGTCCTTGTCGGACAGTAGCGGTGAAGACACCGGCCAGTCGATGGCCAAGCGAGCATCATCCCAACGCACGCCGGCATCGGCGGCATGCACATAGGGCGCCGTGCACAGGTAGCTGAACACCGCCCGCTCCGATAGGACGACAAAGCCGTGGGCAAAACCTTCGGGAATCCAGAAAATACGCTTGTTTTCGGCGCTGATCACCACGGCGGTCCACTGGCCGAAGGTTGGCGAGCCGCGACGGATGTCAGCGGCGACGTCATATACCTCGCCCTCGAGCACGCTGACCAACTTTCCCTGCGGATGCGGCCATTGGTAGTGCATTCCACGCAACACGCCACGTTCCGACATCGAGACATTGCTTTGCACGAAATCGAGGTCGAGCCCTGCCTGCGCCCACTTGGGCTTGTTCCACGATTCGTAGAACGCGCCGCGACTGTCGCCGAACACCTGCGGCTCGATGATCTTGCAGCCAGGAAGATCAGTTTCGGTGATTTTCATTCGACGCGCCCGTGTTCAAGCAAGCTCAGCAAGTACTGGCCGTAGCCATTCTTTGACAGGGGCTTGGCAAGATCGCGCAGCTGGTCATCGCTGATCCAGTGGTTGAAATACGCAATTTCTTCCGGGCAACACACCCGCAGGCCCTGCCGCGCTTCAATGGTTTCAATGAAGTTCGAGGCCTGCAGCAGTGACTCGTGGGTGCCGGTATCGAGCCACGCGAAGCCACGCCCGAGCTTTTCGAGCTGCAGCGCGTTGGCTTCAAGATAACACCGGTTAAGGTCAGTGATTTCAAGCTCGCCGCGCGGCGATGGCGCTAGGCTCGCGGCGAAATCAGGCGCGCGACTATCGTAGAAATACAGGCCAGTGACCGCGTAGTGCGATTTCGGCGCCGAGGGTTTTTCTTCCAGACCGATCACGCGTCCGGTGGCATCGAATTCGGCGACGCCGTAACGCTCTGGATCCTTGACCCAATAGCCGAACACCGTCGCGCCCTCGGCACGTGCATCGGAACGCTGCAGCAGTTCGGTCAAGCCGTGGCCGTGGAAGATATTGTCACCCAGGACCAAGCAGCTGGGCGCGCCGGCCAGGAAGTCTCGGCCGATGATGAAAGCCTGCGCCAACCCGTCCGGGCTGGGCTGCACGGCATATTCAATTTTCATACCCCACTGCGAGCCGTCGCCGAGCAGTCGCTGAAACAGCGCCTGCTCGTGCGGCGTGTTGATGATCAGCACCTCGCGGATGCCGGCAAGCATCAACACGCTTAGCGGGTAATAGATCATTGGCTTGTCGTACACCGGCAGCAACTGCTTGCTGATGCACTGGGTGATCGGATACAGGCGTGTGCCCGAACCTCCTGCCAGGATGATGCCCTTGCGCTTGAGGGCGGCCGTCATGCCGACGCCCCCTGACCGATGCGTTCCAACCGGTAGCTGCCGTCGAGCACGCGGCTGCTCCACCCTTCGTTCGCAAGATACCAATCCACGGTTTGTGCGATGCCCTGCGAGAAGTCGACGGTCGGTGCCCAACCGAGCTCACGCTTGAGCTTACTGGCGTCGATTGCATACCGGCGGTCGTGGCCAGGACGATCCGTGACGAAGGTAATTTGCGACTCGCGCGCCAGGCCATCCGCACGCGGACGACGGGCATCGAGCAATGCGCAGATGGTTTTGACCACGTCGATGTTCTTGCGTTCGGCGTCGCCGCCGACATTGTACGTTTCACCTACGCGGCCCGCCGCCAACACGCTGCGGATTGCCGAGCAATGGTCGGCAACATACAGCCAGTCGCGGACGTTCTGGCCGTCGCCGTACACCGGCAGCGGCGCGCCAGTCAGCGCCTTCTGGATGATCAGCGGGATCAATTTTTCCGGAAACTGGTACGGCCCGTAATTGTTCGAGCAATTGGTCGTCAGCGTTGGCAAACCGTAGGTGTGCTGGAACGCGCGCACCAGGTGATCGGACGCGGCCTTGCTGGCCGAATACGGTGAATTAGGCGCAAAGGCCGTTTCTTCAGTGAAGGCACCAGTGTCGCCGAGCGAGCCATAGACCTCATCGGTAGACACATGCAGGAAGCGGAATGCGGCTTTGTCGGCATCGGCCAGCGCGCGCCAGAAATCGCGGGTCGCCTCGAGCAACGACAGGGTACCGACAACATTGGTTTGGATGAACGCGGCTGGGCCATCGATCGAGCGATCGACGTGGCTTTCTGCCGCGAAATTGATGACGGCCGACGGGCGGTACTCGGCCAGCAGTCGATCTACCAAGGCCCGGTCACCGATGTCGCCCTCGATGAAAACGTGGCGCGGGTCACCGGCCAGCCCCGAGAGCGTGTCGAGGTTGCCGGCATAGGTCAACGCGTCGAGATTGATGATGCGCGGCCCTGCTGGGTCCTTAACCGCGTCTAGGACGAAATTGCCGCCAATGAAGCCGGCACCGCCTGTTACTAGCCACGTTTGCATCCGCGTCCTTTAAAGAGATCGTTTGGCGCGATGGTAGCAAATCGCGCCCAAGCCGACACCAGGGGCAAGGGCAAAACGCTGCATAAACAGCTACTTGCATTAAGACCGAGACGCAGGGCAGCCGACGTCGAAACAGCGCGGCCGCCGCCCGTTGCGCTCGTTTGCCTAAATGCCGGCCAACACTAGCGACTGGAGCGCAGAGGTACCGTAGAGCACCCGACGCCCTAAGGTACTCAATTTGCCCTGGGTGATTGGGGTGGCCGGCTTGTCGGGCAAGGCGATTGCCGCCAACACGACCCAAGGGTCAGAAGGACAGGCGCGGCAAGGCGGCACCGGCGGCGCGCCGCGATCCTTGCTGTCGTGCCAACTTTTCCACTGGGCGAGAAAGTCCTTGTCAGCTTTCATCGCGTCCACGTGTGACGGCGGTAGCTCCTGCAGCACTTTTAGTTCGAAATCATCGCGAACCCGCGAGTACTCGCAGACCATCTCGTCGCAGCCGCAGCCGAGCGGGTGCACCCGCACCGGGCGTGAATCGCATTCGGCGTGACGGATCGCCAAGAACACCGGCATGGCCAGCCGTTGGCCCTTGTCGCTGCTGGCCGGCGGACAAGGCCAGGGCTGGCAGGGCTCGCAATCGCTGGCCCCGGACGCGATGTCGAAAAATATTGGATCGGCGACGGTGATCTCGTCGCCCTGTGGCCCGATCGCGTAGCCGGGGCAGACCCGTACGCGCCAAGGATGTTCGGCATCGGGCGCCGCTTCCACCGACAGTCCGCACACCACTCCCCAGCCGTGCAGAAAGCGATTGTGGCGGCGGTCGTGCTGGCGAAAGTAGTCCTGCTCGGTGGTCATGTCGTCGGCGGTGATGAGCTGGCGCGGAAAATACCGCACGCGCTCCAGGCCGAAGAGTCCGGGTTTGCAAGTACTGGCTGACATGGCTGGATCCTTTGCTGACGTGATTGGTTCGCCGGTTAGAGCGATTTGAACTTGATGACGAAATCGCCGCCGGCGACGCCATTTCCGGACGGGAAGCCGAGCGGCTCACCGTCAAGCCGACCACCGTCCGCGGCCATGACTTGCGGCCTTCTGCCCGATGGATCGGGATCGGCAAACAGGGTTAGCGAATAGTCGCCGCGTTGGAACAACCTTGGGTCGGGCGTGATCGTGTACAGCACTGTTTCGGGCGACAGCATCGTTGCTGTGCCGGCAGTGGCCTGCAGCGCTTGTCCGCTGCGATTGCTGGTGACGAGCAACGAGTACGAATTGGGATCATCTGCGAAGCCGCCGGTAACGATACTCTTGGGCTCCACCGGGCGGTTGAAGGCGATACGCACGGCGTTGACGTTGTTGGCCTCCTTGAAGCCACCGGCCTTGGCCGGCGTGGACATCTCGACGACGTCTCGCCCCTGGATGTCAACGAAGGTCACGCTGACCACTTTCAGCACATCGGCATGGGTGGGCGGGTCCTCGGGTTTGGGCTGCTCAGGTTTCGATGGCGAGCTACCATCGCAGCAGGCATCCATCTTGTCGGCGAGGCACAGGATCAGATCTAGCAAGGTCTCGTTGCTGAGCAAGCGGGTGCGATGCGAGCACGTATCGACGGCGCCGATCGTGCCGTCGGCCAGCAGTTCAATGGTCGCCAGTGGAATGCATTCGCCTGCAGGTGTCGGACACGGACCCGCCAAGGCATGGCAGAGACGGTCGCGAAGGCTCATCAGGTCGACGACGGTGACGCTGCCATCCGCCGCTGTAACCAGGGCACGCTTGCGTTTTGGCACCACCGCGACGCCGTTCGCGCCGCTGCCGACCGGCAGGCGTGCGAGCAGGGCGAGGCCGTCGCTGGCGTAAATCACGATTTCATCGGCGTCCTTGCCGTCGACGCTGTGCACCAAGTGATAACGCCCGCCGTCATCGGTGAAGGCGCTGTCGCGCGGATTGGCGTCAACCGGCGCATCGTCCTTCGCACCGATGTCGTCGAAGCGACGGCGAGTGCCAGTGCCGGCTGACCAGGCCTGGCGCGCACTGCCGGCGCCGGTGCCAGCCAACGTCTGACAGTCGCCGTCAAGCGACTCGCGCCAAAGCACCTTGAGCGTGGTCGTATCAACGGCTGTCACCGTCTTTTCGCTGTTGTCGGCCACGAACAACAGGCGTCCGTCCTGCGACACCGCGACATCGAACGGCGATTTGCCCAACTTGAGCGGCTTAGCCTTGCCGCTGTCGACATCGATGACTTCGACGACATCGGCCTTGGTGTTAATTGCGTACACGCGCTTGCCGGCGTGACTGGCGGCGCAGCGGCCGTAGGACCGATCGGTCAGCACCACTTTCGGTTGCGGCGATTCAGCGTCCAAATCCACCAGTACGATGCCACCACCGTGGGTGACGAAGGCGGGTCCGCCGTCTGGCGCGATGCAGATGCCGGCCGGGCGCTCAAGCAAGGCCGCAGGCAGTGGCGCGGCAAGCGCCAGCGATCCCATTTCGATCATCTGCAGCGGCGCCTTACCGGCGGCGTTGATCACCAGCGCACGCCGGCCAGTGCCCGACACCACGACACTGATCGGTCGGCCACCGAGTTCGAGCCGCGCAATGACTTGATAGCCGCTGCCGGCGCCCTTCAGCGGTTCTTCAAGCGCTTCGCACAGGCCGGGCGACTGTTCGGGCCAGCCTTCCCTGATCCACAGGTCGAACGACTCCACTACGCTGCCGGCTTCGCAATTGCTTGTTCCTCGACAATCGGTGATCAGCACCGGCGTCATGTCGGCCAGACATTCGCGGTATGACAGGCACAGGGTGACGCGCTGGGCCTTGTCGCGCGGCAGTTCGAGCAAGGGCTTGCCGCATTCGTCGCGCAGGCGCCACGGGTCGATGCAGTAACGCGATGGCACTATTACTTCGCGACCCAAGGCATCGAGTGCAACGCCCGGATCAACGCAGAGCGTGCCGTCCTTGACCTGCACTTGTAAGCCACACAACACGCCAGTGCCGATGGACAGACGGTTGAGCAGATGGCGCTTGTCGTTGTGGTACGACTGCTCGGTCTCGAACTGCAGAACGTCCATCATCTTGCTGAAATAATAATTGTTGCGCTTGGGCGCATCGAGTTTCCCGATGGCCGGCGCCACGCCGTGCGAAGAATGCGACTGACAGCAACTCATGATGCTCTCCTAGCCAAGTACCAACGATGATCCGATTCGGGCGGGCTGCCCGCTGCCGACGCCGCGAACGGCGCCTCCCAACTGTGCGTCCTGGTTCCAGTGCGATTGCGCCAAACGTAAAGGCGCACCGTCACCGGCGACGATCGTGTCGATGCCGATCGAGGCGGTCATGCCCAGACGCAGCGGCGGCTCGATGAAACACACCTCGCACACGACGTGTGCCGGTGCCTCGGCGTCGATCACCGCGCGGATGCGCCGGCGTGTTTCGGCGTCGGGCGCCTGGCCGGCGGGAATTAGCACGGTGATGCGATGTGCCTGGTCGTCGAACAGCACCGAGCCGAGGTCGCCGCGTTCCACCGGCCGGTCGACGCCGACCACCGCGTGCCCCACCACCACGCGCTCGGGCGCGCAGCCCCAGGTTGGGTCGGTGTCGCGCAACAGGTTGCTGTCTGCAACCAGCATGCCGTCAGCCGCGGCCGGCGGCAGACCGGTGTCGAAACCGAGCGCGGCGGAGTCGAGTTGCCAAAGGTGCCGATGGCGGAACGGCTCGATGAGCCGTGCGCGAACGCCGGTATACAAGTGGAGGAATTCCAGCATCCCTGCAAGCGTCCCACGACGCAGGTAGAGGTCCTGCACGCGTGCCAGCACCGCGCGCCGCGCGTCGACCTCCAGTCCGTCCGGCAACCCGAATGCCAACCAGCCGGCGAGCCATGCCAAATCGCCCGAGGGCAAGAACTGCGCGGAAAAAGTGCGCGGCAAATCAGCCAGCGCGCGCTCGCCGTCGCCGATTTCGCCGCGCGCCAACGCCAGCATCCGCTGCAACACCGCGTCTGCGTCCTGCTCGGCGTACACCGACGGCAGGTGCCGGCGGTAATCTTCATCGGCGGTTGCCGCACGCAGTTGCGCCAGTACCGGGCTGTCGCCCTGCGCCGATGCCGACAGGCGTACGCGCAGCCAAAGGAAGCGCCGCGCCGGCGCAGCTTGCGAAAGCGGCGAGAGGCTGTCGAGCCAGACATCGCCACTCGGCGACGGCAACCAGGCCGAGGCAGTAGGTGGTGACTCGTTATCGGCAAAGTACACATCCAGCTGCACTGAAGCCCACTGCGGAACCACCGCGTCAACCACGGCGCGCTCCCAACCATCGCGTTCACCGGCATCCCAGGGTCCGCACAGCACTTCGCCGCGATCGACCACGGCGGTGTCGGCACAGGCGATCAGTACGACCTCGTCCTGCCCGCATTTGATGAAAAGTTGTCCGTCCTCGCCCACCGCGAGTGCGCTGACCGGTCCGCGGAAGCCAGGTACGTCGCCAAGGAAACGCCCTGCTTCAAAAATACCGATGCGCCCGGTGGCGACGTCAGCGACGAACAGCCGCAAGCCCCGTGCTGCGATGGCTCCCGGCTGCCAGCCGGGCGGCCCGGTCAGCGGTGCGTCCACTGGTGCGCCTTGCGCCGTGAACCGACAGACCTGCCGTGTTCCGGCGTCGACGACAAACATAGTGTTGTTGTCGCCGGCCGCCAAAGCAGAGGGATCGGTGATCCGCGAGGCCACGGCACGGGCAAACGCGGCATCGGGCTGTCCGTTCGCCTCCAGGCGCAGCAGTCGCGACGGCGTGCCGTCGAGCACGAACAACGCCCCGTCGTCGGAAAACGCCACCGCCCAAGGTGCGACTAGGCCCTGCCGCAGCCGCCCCAACTGCCGAAGTTCATCGATCGTGAATAGCAGCACCGCGCCCTGCCCCGGATCGGCGACCGCCAGACGGAAACGATTGATCGCGATGCCGCGCGGCGTCACGAACATCGGCGCTGCCGCGTCTCCGCCCGGTCCGGGCAGCACTACGGAGTCGTGGCACAGGCCGTCGCGATAGACGATGCGCGCACCTGCGGTATCGGCGACAAAGACGCTGCAGCACGCCGCCGCTGCCAGCCCGGAGCTCGAGCAGTCCCAAGGGCCCACCGCGTCTTCGGGAGGCGCCAACGCGGGAATCTTCGCGAGCGAGAGGCGGCCGTCGTCATCGGCGATCAGCCCCGAAACGGTCGCCTGCCAGCTCCGTCGATCGCGCACTTGGGCGTATCGGGTCGGGTACATGGTCAGCTCACGTAGAGGTTGTAATGGACCTGCCCACCACCGGCGTCCACCGCGAAGGTAAACCAGTGAGTGCCGGGACTGAGGTCGAGCCCCAGTTGACGCAGGTCGATGCGACCGGTGCCGGCCTGCACGAGTTCATGCGTTTCTTGGCCATCGCCGAGACTGGCCCACGCCGCGGGCTTGATCGCTTTGAGTTGCGCGATGATCACATCGGTTATTTCGAGGGCCCCGTCGAAGAAAACCCGCAGGTTGCTGAGCTGCCGCAGGGAATTTTTGCCGGTGCCGGTGCGCGCGGCGACGTCGGTGACGCCGCCGTCAGAAATGGACGCGCCGCTGATCGTATGTGAATGCGACCACACCCCCAGCGCGTCGCCCAGGGAAATATTTTTTATTTCGTGGGCGTGGCCGCCGACGCCTTCGATCACGTTGGGGTTCCAAGCACAATCGTCGTAGTGCTGAACATCAACGCCGTTGACGTCGCCCTCGGTGGTGTCGAGCCACAGCTGGTGGCTGTGGGCGCCGCCGCTTTCGGTCGCCGACGCGGTTGCGGTGTGCTTGTGCACAAAATCATTCGAGGTCGGTGTAATCGCGCCAGAGAACCCGTGGCTGTGTTTGCCCAGTTCGGTGTAGTACAGCGACGAGAACTTGAACCCCTGCAGATAAAGCACCGCGCTGTCCGGGAATCCGCCCTCGATGTGAAAGCGCAGGATCTTCGGATTGTCCTTGTCGATGTCCTTTTCGCCCTCAATGCTGATCGGCGCGGTGTTCGGCGGCTTCGTCGCCGTTACGTAGCGACGCATTCCCGACTTGATGTCCTCGACCTGGCACATGTCGTTGAGCACGATTTGTGCGAGCAAGATCTTGCCCTGCGTCTCGGATGGCCAACTGTCCTGAATCAGCAGACGCGGCACGCTGCGGATTCGCGATGGGGCGCCCCAGCCCAGATCCGCTGACACCGTACCGGCGCCGCCGCGACCGCCGCCGCAGCCGCAGCCACAGCCCCCAGTGCTGGTGCTGCCACCGCAGCCGCAGTCGCCCAAACTCGACTTGCCGCCGCCGCAGCCGCAGCCAGTGCCGGCCATCGACGTCGTTCCGACCCCGACTTGGCAGCCATCGCTCTGCGGAGCAACTTTTTCCTCGTCGTAGGAAATCACCAGATAGTTGCCGAATTGCACACCGTCGGGTCGTCGTGGCTGGCCGCGCACGCGCAAGGTCATGGGCTCGATCACGATGACCTCGCGGCCTATCGCATCCAGCGCCAGTCCGGGCGACACCAGCACGTTGTGTAGGTCGTTCGGGTCACGCCGAACTTCCAGTCCCTCGGCGATCCCGGGTGAATACAGCGCGCGATTAAGCGAACGCCGCACGCGCATGTGGTACTGCTGTTCGAGACGGAAGTCGACCGCCTCCAAGCGCTGGCTGTTGTAGTAGTTCAGTCGGTCCAGCGGTGTTTCGGGCAGGGCAATGCTAGGGACACTCATTGGGGATGCTCCGGTCAACGAGTCGGATGGGCGTGGCGCCCAGGACGTGGATGGCGTGGGTGCCCGCGACGACGAGGCTGTCGTCGCACACGGGAAGATTGGCGCAGCGCGGCTCAGCGTCTTGCGGGCCCTGCAGGCCGAGCGACTGCACGCAGGCGATGCCGGGAATTCGCGCGAGCAAGGCAAGAATCTCGCTGCGATAAACATCGCGACCGACCGGCCAGCCGAGGCCGTCGTCGCCGCCGTGCAGCGGATGCAGGAAGCGGTCGAGCGCCGCGACGATGACGGCGCGCAGCCGGTGTGTCAATTGCCCGTCCTCGGCGCTAACGGTGGCCACGACGCGCACCTCGGCGTAAGTCGGCGCGATGACGTGCACCTCGGTGGCAGGCGTGCGGCGCAGTTCGAGGTAGCGCAGCACCGCGCGGCACATTCCCGGGGTTGGCATGGGTCGCGGACCGGGGCAATCGGGGACGATTACCACGGTGATGTTGCCGGCGGCGCGATAGCACGGGAAGCCTGGATGGTGATCGGCCAGTGCGCGCGCGCGCGCCACCGCCACCCCGGGCACTGAGCGTGCGAACGATTCGAAGTCGTCGAGCGTGGTAGCGCGCGACGGCAGGCGCAGCCCACCAACCACGCGCGCAATCGCTGCGCGCAGGGTTTCAGCCTCCGCGCCGAGGTCGGCGGCAAAGGGCTGCTCGATGGCAAGCAGTGGCGCCGTCGTGGTCCAGTTCGTGACCAGCGCACGGTTATGGGCGTCGTCGCACCATCGTTCCAGCAAATGGGCGGCGACATTGCCGGTCAGCCCGCCTCCCGAGCGACAAATAACCGACATCACCGCCCCGGCCGGTGGCACGCGGCCGCGGCGCCCATCGCCAAAATGTAGGCGGCCACGTTCGGCGTCCAGCAAGACGTGGTCGTCGTGCGCGCCGCTGACATCGAAGCCAACAACCTCTTGCCAGTCGCCCTCGGCAACGCCTCCGACTTCGCAAGACACATCGCAGCTGCCGGGCACGACAGGATGGAAGCCCAGGTCATGCAGCGCATTTGCGCGCCCCTGACTGCGTGGCAGCACCACGGCCGGGCGATCTATCGCATTAGCCGCCGTGACGGCATTGAATCCGATACGCAGCAAACGCGGGCGACAGTCGGGTTGCCCCGATATCCAGACCGCACGCAACCAAAACCGTGTGGCATCGACGCCGCCAAGCGCGTGGTCGGCCGGCATGTCGAAGTCGATAGGGCCAGTCAGCGTTAGCGCGCGAGTTTGGTCGGCCACGCCCGGCAGGGCTTTCCAAACGTCGCCGCCGGCATGATATTCCCAGCGCAGGGCACTTTCGTAGTGTTGCCAAGGCGCATCTTCGGCGGGTGCGCATCCGATGCCGACCGCACTAGCGGCGACGGCGCGCGCGTGCTCTTCGATCAGGCGCTGCCGAGTGTGGGCGTCGGCGCGGTGGTTTTCGGTCCACACCCAAAGACCCAGTCGTCGCCCGGCCGTTGCCAGAGCGCGATCAAAGCCCAGATGGAAGGCCGCGCCCGGCGCGACATCGCCCGCGAACGGTGCAAAGCCAGTTCCGAGCAGGTTGACGTGGCCGAAGGTATCGCCATTGGCAGCTTGCAACTCGACCAACTGGGCGCTGGAAACCACCCGCGCCTGCGTGGTTTGAAACAGCGCGGTCAGCCCATCGCTGCCCAGCTGCAAACCGGCCGGCAGGTCCGTTTCGACCGGCGACGTCAGCAGCAGCGTCGTCATCGCCACCTGCGCAGGCAATGGGGCACTGCCGACCAGACGCAGGAAGCCGCGCAGTTGTTCATCGCTGATTCGATCGAGTCGGAACAAGTCCATCTCGGTCAACCAGGCAAACAGCTCGACGAGCGTGATGCCCGGGTCGGACGTGTTGTGGTCGGTCCACATCGGCGCCTGCCGCGGGATCAAAGCACGGCCTTCGGCGACCAACTGATCGAAGTTGCGGTTGTCGAGTACGGGTTTGGGCAGGGGCATGACAGAGGTCCTCAGCGCATCAGCAGAGAAATTTTTATTTCGTGGAATCCAGCCGCCGGCAGCGAATCACCCGGCAGCACGACTACGTCGCCGGTGTTGGCGCCATCGGCGCGCAAGGCGATGCGTTCGGCGTGGTCGACACCGGCCGTGCGTTCGACCAAGGCAGCAATCGTCGACAGGCATACCGTGGCGCCGAAAGTCCAGCCGCGACCGTCCGGACCGCCCGTGGTCGGATGCAGCCAAGCGTCGAGCGTTCGACGCAGCGCCGCTTCCACCGTCGTTGCCGCTCCCGCCTCAGCCAGCACCAGATGCGCCACCACATCGAGCTGCACGTAACGCGGACCGATCACGTACAGGCCTCGCACGACCGTGGGCGGGCAGCGCTTGGCGATGAAGTCACGCACAATGCGCCGCAGCTCGCTGCTGGGCTGCGGCATGCGCATGTGGCCGCGCGGCACGATGACCACGCTGACCGCACCGGGCGTGGTGCGCCCGTGCTCGCCATGGCGCTGCAGGCAACGCGCCTGTGCGACCGCCGGCGACGCTTCGTGCGCCATCCACGCGTAGTCGTCGGCCGCCACGGCGCGCCCGCGATGGCGCAGCCGAAACGTCGCGCGGCCCACCACATCTTCAATTGCTTCGGGCGCCGCGCCGCCATCGGCCGCAACCGGATTGCTGACGCCCTGCAGGTAGGCGACGCCGGTGCGCAATTCCGTAATGGTGCCGGCCGGCACGTTGCCGGCCTCACCAATGCCGGTGGTGAACGACAGCGCGACGGTCGCAGAAGCAGGCGGAATCCGACCGAAGCGGTCGTCGCCGAACTGCAGCCGGCCGCGCGTGCGCTCAAGCGCGTAGTGGCGGTCGTCGGGGCCCGACTCCAGCAGGTGCTCGCGACCTTCCCAACGCACCCAGGCTGCTCGCGGTTCGCCCGTGACCGGATCACGCTCGAGTCGCAGCGCGGCCTCGGGTACGCCATCGACGGCCGTGCGCCAGTCTTCACCGCGTCCTACCCACTCGCGCACCTCAACTACTTCACCGGCCAGCACCGGCACGCGCTGTGCCGGCACGCTCAGCACCTGATCGGGGTTGCCGTCGGACCGTCCAATCGTTTCGCGAACTACCGATTCGCCCTGCATCCCCCAGACGGCATTGGCCCACAGCCCCGATACCGGATGTGTTGTTAGCAACTCGCCAGGCTTTAGCCGAGCGCGAATGCGATACAGCAAGCCGCCCAGACCGACGCTTGGTTCGGCATCGGACGCGCCGATGAACTGGATCATGCCCGGACGGCGCAAGCCAGCGGTTTCGTCAAGCACCGTCAGCTCATTCCAGCCGTCTGCACTTTGGTATTCCCAGACAAAGGGCGATGACACGGCCGTGCCGGTATCGCCCGGCGCGTCCAAGAACAGGCTAACCAGGCCGGCCGGCAGCTTTTGGTCGAAACCGAAATTGATCGACGGATCGCGGTCGGCGTTGTGTTGGAGCGGTTCGAAAAGCCGCCGCGTCCAGCGCACATCCTCGCTGTGGTCGTGGAAGACAAAGTTGTTGTAGGCCAGGCAATGATCGAGCAATTGCGAGTTGGTGAAATACGTGTAGCTGATCCGGAGGCCGGAAATCGCTGGTGGCGCCAAGGTGGGTGCCAGCGCCGAAACAACTGAGGTTCCGCCGGCACCAGAAACGATGTCCAACTTGATTGGCGACCCATAGTCGCCTTTGTCGATGCGTATCCGCAGCCAGTGCTGCTTCTTGCCATTGACTTGCGTCGGGGCCCAGTCGCTGGGGTTTCGGAAGGCGACCGCGCCATTGCGCGTGAACCGCTCGGTGCCGTCAAACAGCTGCACCGGCAGCGAGGTTGGTAACGCGCGCCACTGTTCGCCGTCGAAATATTCGAACGCCAGAGACAGCGTGCTGCTGCCTGTGCCGAACTGGGAGAATTCCAGCGCAATCTCGGTAGCGGCGCCACGGCGCGAGAACGCATCGTCGCAGGCGAGGTAAAAGGTGGCGTACCGCGCCGGCTGCAGGCCGAACGGGAAAAACACATTGCCCAAGTCCAGCGGCGCGCGGTCGGCGCAAGCCGCATCGGGCTTGAGTCCGGACTTGCTGAATCCCACGCGCGCCATCACCAGGTCAACCGCCGTCGGTGGGCCAAGCAAGGCCTCGGTTTCGGCGCCCAAGGCAGGCGTCGTGTCGAGTACGCGCAGGATGGTGTCCGGGCGCAGCCCGGGCAGTCGGCGATCGAGCCGCACGACGCGATTTTCAGACGAGATGATTCGCGCCGTGCGCTCACCGTCCACGGTAACCACGTCGCCGTCCATTAGGGCGCCTGCTCGGTCCAGCGTGACCGATAGCGACGAGTCCAGCACCGCGCGCGCGCGCGGCGACTGCCCGGCCGCACGCGCGCGCAGCCAGAAACTCTCGCGTCCCATCACCTTGTCTTTCTTGGCATCGGGACCGCCGTTCTTGCGCAGGCGTACCCGGCCATCGCGGGTGAAGCGCAGGGTCGTGTCTTCCTCGGCGTCCAGCGGCAGCCAGCCGTCGGTGCTCAGGTATTCCCAGTCCAGCATTAGCCGGCGGTCGGCGTTCTGGCCACCGCCCATATCGAAGCTCAGGGTGATCTCGGCATTGCCAGCCAGCGCGAACAGCGCGTCGTGGCCGAAATAGAGTTCATGGCGCATCGGTTCGAAACGATCGAACGCGACAAACCCCTGACGTGCAAGCGCGAGATGGTCGGCGAACGCGTCGATGCGCGGGTCCGTGCTGTACAGCGCTGCCAGTCGGGCGCGGCTCAAAGCGACGGTGCGCGTGGTGAAAAAACGCGGCGCAGTGCGGGCGGCGTTGTCGGCCTCGACCTCCACGTCGACCGAGCTCGGCGGCGGCGGCAGTTTCGCGGCAACTTGGCTGCGCGCAGGCAGGAAAACATCCTGCGGGCTGTTGTCGAGCAGTTCAAACACCAGCGGCACGCGCGCGGGCTGTCCTGGCAGCAGGGCATTGCCTAGCGTTTCAAGGAAAGCCAGCTCAGTTCGTTCGGGGGCGCGGTTCAAACCGTCGGCGAAGACCGCACGGTATCGCGCGAGAACCTCGAACAGGGCGCGCCCGGCGCCGTCCTCGTCGTGCACCAGCGCCGTCCACGTCGGCAAGTAGCCGGGAACATTGCCGCGCAATGCGGCAAAGATGGCCGCACTGTCACGCGGATCGATTCGGGGCGCACGGGCGCTCATCGCTGGCCTCCCTCACGACCTTCACTGACATAAAACGGGTATACGAGGTTGTAAAACGTATTGGTGCGGCGCACGCGGTAGGTCACCTCGATGTCCAACCGCGACTGCAGCGGCGCAGCGCTCGCTCGCACCGAGACGCTGTCGATGCGCGGCTCCCAGAGCACCAGTGCCTGTTCCACTTGGTGGCGCGCAAGTGACAGCGTGGTCGTGTTGAGCGGGGAATGCACCAGCGCGCGCAGGTTCGCGCCGAAGTCCGCGCGCATCACGCGTTCGTGGTGATTGGTCTGCAGGATGATGAGGACCGCTTGCCGCACGTCCTCCTCGTACTCCGCCAGCATCACTTGGGTCGGCGCCAGCGCGACCGGGAAACTCCAGCCACGCCCGAGGAACGCCTTGGCGTCATTGCTGCTCATGGCCTAGCCTCCAATCTTTACGGTGATAGCGCCCTGCACGATCAACGCGCCGCAGGCGCAGGCATCACCCACGCGCGCCGCGGGCATGCCGCCAATCTTCACCGTCAGGCTGCCCGCGGACACCACGTTCGGTGGATGCGGTCCGGCCGGCGGCGGAAATGTGCAGGCGTGGCCGTCGCCGACGCGAGCGGCGGGCTTGCCTTCGATTTTCACGGTGGGCAAGCCCGGTCCACTGACGGCTCCGGGGTGGTTTGTTAGATCGGCGACTCGGGCGGCGGCGGGCATCGTGGCGTCCTTAGTTGATGTTGACCAAGCCACCGCGGACATCGCAGGTGCCGGTGCCGTCGATGGTGACGCTAGCCGCACTCACCGAAGCGTCGCTGATGCCACTGATGTCGACTGAGGCCGACAACACTGAGAACGCTTTCGCGGCCGTGATTGAAACCGTGCCGTCGATGCCCAATGAAATCGACGCGGCGCCGCCCACGGTCGATATCTCGATGCCGTCGGGACCCATCGTGATGCTGTGCTGAAGCATGTTGGTGATCGTGATTGTCGATAGCGAATCGTCGAAAACGATCTCGTTGCCCAGCGGCGAACGGATGCTGCGCTTGATCGTGGGGTCGATCGCGACCAAGGCCGGCGGCCGATCTGTGGTGCTCCACAAGCTGCCCAGCACGTACGCTTCGCGGATATCGCCGTGCGCGAACGCGACCAGCACTTCATCGCCGACCTGCGGGATGAAGAATGTGCCGCGCGCCATACCCGCCATCGGCACCGACACGCGCGCCCACAGCAGCATGCCCGGCAGCCAAGGCACCTGGATCTGGATGCGGCCTTCGACCAGCAGGTCAAGATTGCTCAACACCAGCGCCGGGCAAACACCGGTGATGCGCCGGTCGTCGGGTTCGGGGGAACCGAGGCCCAGATCGCCGAGTTCGAAACTTGCTCCCATGACCTACTCCTTCATGCCGCAAATGGGACGTTGACACGCACGGCGCCCTGCTCGGACGCAGGAATCGACCCGAACCAGATTTCCTTGCGTGCTTCGAACTGGGTGCGAAACCCCGCCTGATCGAGGGTGTGCGTGGCACTAGTGATTCGGTACAGCCCGCCGTACTGTTCGCCGACACCCTGGATGCGCACGACCTTTCCAGCTTGGATTCGCGGGTCACCGAGCGTGCTGCCAGTCGAGGTCAACCGCTTATTTAGGCGCGGCACGATCTCCGCCAAAATTTTTCGCGGCGCCGACACTGCCGTGAGCGGCTCTTGGATTAGGTGATTGGACGCGTCCGCGCCGATCGGCACCATTCCCGGGTACACCGACAGCGTCAGCGACATGCGATCCCAGTCCCAGCCCAGGGTGACAACGAAAACCATCTTGGCCTGCGGCACCCAGACGTAGCCGCTGATCGCAAAGATTTGCCCGACCACGCTGATACGCGGCGAAAACTCCAGAAGCGACTGTCCATAACCGAGCACCACATCAGGATCGAGATGGTCGAGCGGCGAAGTGAATCGCAGCAACCGCCCGCCCATTTCCCCGCCGTGTTCGACTTGGATTTCCCAGCCGTTTTCGTGCGCGATCTTGGTCAGGAAGTCGTAGTCGCTCTCGTTGGCCTGCTTGCGGATGAATTTTTGTGCGCTGCCCGGATCGGCGATGGCGACCACGGCTTCGACGCCGCCTAACAACACCGCGATCGCCGCGCCTACCGGATCGATCACCGGAATCATCCCATTCTCGGCGGTGACCGCCGCCGCGGTGATCGGATCGGGCACTGCGAAATTTCCGATCGACGGGATCGGGATGGCAAACCAGCGCACCTTGGTGCCCTGCGCCAGGCGATGGCGGCGATCCTGCGCGGCCACGGTGACGGTCGGCATGCTGCCACCGGGGAAGTTCGCGCCGAGAGTGACAATCTCGCCGACAAACACTTGCGCTAATTCTTCGCCGGCGTAGCCGATCTCGAGCTTAAGCGCCTTGTCAACCTTGAGCAGATCGCTGTCGAGCCAGCGCAATCCTTCGTTGGCGAGCACGAGTTCCACTCGGTCCGCCCCTTCGAGGCCACTGGTGTGGTTGATACTCATGATCGATGCTCGCAGCGTCGACGGCACGACTTCGCCATCGATCCAAAGACGATATTCCGGCGCGTATCGGTGGTTCATTTCCTGCGCTCCGGTTCGTGCACCAGGCCGCTATCAGGATCGCGGTAGGGCAGCTGCGGCACCCGCAACGAGCTGCCAGCAATCAATTCACGTGGAGTAAGGATGTGGTTGGCTAGGGCCAACGGCCGCCACAGTCGCGCGTCGCCGTACAAGCGGCCAGCAATCGCCGACAATGTTTCACCTTCACCCACGAGGTAGCGCTTGGAGTAGTCGGCGGTCTCGCGCTTGACCTCCTTGGCCTCAAGGTCGGCGTTGCGATATTCGCTAAAGCTGACCGTAAGCCGCGCACGCACGGGTATACCTTCGGGCAGGAACATCACGAACTTCTGCGCCACTTTCGACAGCACGCACGTGAAGCTCAGCGAGGCCCAGGTGAACAGCAGCACGGGAGGCGCATGAGTTTCCGGCATGATATTCATCAAGTCGGTGACCCGGCGCGTCAGCTCGCGTACGTCCTGTCCACGCTGGTTGAGCACCTTGCTGCCCGCGCGGTGTTCTTCGTAGGTGTCGAGGAACAATTCCATGTCCAAGGTCTGTAGGTTGCCGTTGACAAACTGCAGCACCGGCGACGACAGGCCGGGGATCGCTGCCTGCGCAAAGTTGATGTCCTTGCTCAGCGTGTATTCCTCGGGATTGAAGAGCACGGTGGTGCTCTGGCCGGACACAGTGTTAGTGATCAGGGCTTTCTCGAGCGCCATGGCCTAGAGCCTCCCGTGCCGTTCGCGCAACGCGACGAGGCGGCGGTCGATGACGCGGACGACGCGATCGGCTAGGCCCTCGACATCGATCGCCGCCGATAGCATCTGGCTGTTCGCTCTGCCTGCAGCCGCCATCGCCTGGCGGCCAATCGGGCTGTCGAACAGGACTGGCGCCGGCGTGGAGTCCTCGGGCTTGGTCATTGGCGCGACAGTCGCGCTAAGCACGGGACGACGCAGTACGCGCGCCAGCGACCGCACCGGCACCGACTCGACCGCCGCCAACGGCGAACTGATCGCTGCAGCGCCGGGCCGACGCGAACCGTCGGCACTCATGAGCGCGGCGCTTCGAACCGCGGGGCTTGCGCTCAGGCCCTCGATACGCGCAAAACGCGCCGCGCTAGGCACGACCGAGGCAATTATGTACCGCAAGGATTCTGCGCCGTGCGCGGTGTCCGGTGGCAGGCCAGCCGCCACCGCACTCGGCGCATTGCGCCCGGTCAGCCACGACAGCGACAGCGCGATCCGGGGTGACCAACTTGAATGCCAATGGTGCTGCGTGAGTTCGAGGCCGGACTCGCGTTCGCGACGAAGCTCGCGCGCGGTGGCCACGGCCTCGCGATCCACAGGTTCATGGCGTGACCGCAGCCCGGCGGCAAATCGCGCCGACCGCGCGGCAGCACGCACGGCCACGGGTCGCGGCAGACGACGCGGTGCGATGAACTTTCCGCAGATAGTTAAGCGTGTTGCTGGCATTTTACCGGCCTTCTCATGACGCCTCATTCAAGGCGTGGTTGATCGCTGAAATTTCCGTGACCCAACGACGACGATCTGCATGCTCCATCGCCATCACCCGCTCATGCGCCCAGTGGAAGTGGAACGCGACGAAAGCTACCTCCCGGTGGAGCTCATCCGGGGGGTAGCTCAGGACCCCCCCGACGACACCGCCCCGGCGCGGAACTCGCGCTCGCAGTGCGGGCATTCCACGACATCGCTGACTTCGTCGAGCCGGTTGATGTGGTTGTAGAGGTTCTGCAAATACGCTAGGTCCGTCGCGTATAGGCCCTCGATGGTCTTGGGCGTGATCTGTGCAATCGCGCCCAAGCGCGACAACACCCGCGATAGCAGGATCACGATCAGGTAGGCCTCGTTCTTGACCACTCTCGGATCGCGCAGCGGCAGGATCTCGTCGGCCGCGGTCGCGCGGCGCATTACGCCATCACGGTGCAGCGTGCCGTCCTCGTCGAGGAAGCCACAGGGAAGTACAAACTCGTATTCGGTCTGGAAAACCATCGCATCCATCTCTTTTCTCCTGCGGGTGGACCAAGCGCCGGTCGGAATGCACGGACCGGCGGTGAAACAGAACCGTGCGCCAGCGCGCCGGCGTCGCGTTTACGCCGCCTCAAGCCCTTCGTGCGCTAACTCCAGCGACTCGATGGCGACGTCGCTCGACTCGGCGTTGAATGTCGGCCCGGTCCATTTCGCCGGCCAGGCGTTGGTGAAGTTCCAGCGCTTTTTTTCTTGGCCTTGGCGATCGAGCAGGACAATCGAGCCGCTCTTGCGCTTCGCGGCTGGATCGCCTTTCGCCCACTGCCGATGCCAGGCGTAAAGTTCGGCATCGTCGGTGACACCCCACTTCAAGGTAACGTTCGAAAACTTCACCATGCCCGGCAACTTGCGCATGGTGATGTTGTCGCCGCCCTCTCGGTGCTCGACGACATCAATCGTCGAATCGAAACCGCTGGCCTCGTGGAACGCGGCACGGGCGATGCCGTCGATCTCGACAAGGAAGTTGTAATTGCCAAACGGGTCTTTTCTCTCTGCCATGATGCTTCTCCTCAACCTTCGCTGACGGCGGCGCCGCCGGGCCAGATGCCGATGCGGACGACGATGAATTCGGCGGGATACGTCGGGCGCAGCCCGACCTCGATGTGCAGCCGGCCGAGCTGCTGCTCGGAGAACGGATTGAGCGATTCGTCGATACGGACGTAATACGCTTCCTCGGCGGTCTTGCCGAACAGCGCGCCGTTGCGCCACTCGGTATTGAGGAAATCGCCGATGCTTCGCCGCAGCTTCTGCCACAGCTGCAGGTTATTGGGCTCGAACACAGCCCATTCGATGCCTTCTTGGATCGATTCCTCGAGGTACAAGAACAGGCGCCGGGTACTGACGTGCAGCCAGTTCAGATCGCTGGCGGTGGTGCGTGCGCCCATCAGCACGGGACGGCCCACGCCGGATTGCTCGATGACGTTGATTCCTTCGAGGTTTAGCAGCCCGTGATCGGTCTTGGTCAAGCGACGCTCGACACCGACCGCGCCGTTAACGATCTCGTTGGCGGGCGCCTTATGCACGCCCTTGCTGGCATCGCTGCGTGCGATGATGCCGCAGACATGACCTGACGGCGGCACCAAGATTGGGTCACCGGTGCCAATTGGCGACACCCGCAGCCAGGGGTAATACAACGCGGCATACCCGCGCGTGGATGCGGACTGCGCGCGCTGGCTTTCAATGTCGGTGTGCTGGTCGTCAGTGAAGTCGTACTCAGCGTCTAGGATCGCGAAACGGTCCGCGAGCAGCTCGCAATGGCTGATCATCGCGGCCTGCGCAACGGCCGTGCGACGGTCAGGCATTGCTACCAGGCTGATCTCGTCGATCGCGCGCAACGTGTCGAGTGCCTGCAGGAAATCATTGTCGCTAAGTCCGGCAAGATTCTCGACCGTGCCCGCGAGCGGTCCGACGGGGCCCTGGTTCGCCAGCACGCTCGCTGGCGCCAGGTCCATCGGCGGCGGCTCGAGCCGATCGACCTGCACTAGCCCGCCGGGCGCTTGGTTGATTACGCGCACGAAATAGCGCGGGTGCGCCGAGTCCATCGCCAGGTTGTCGTAGTCGGTATTGCCGCCCATCGACACCCGGAAGCGGAATTCCTCGGACTGCACGGTCGCCGCCGTGACGCCGTCCAACGTCAGCGCGGCGATGATGCCGGCGCGGAAGGTCACGCGGTGGGTAATCGTCAACACGTCGGCTGCGTCGTACAGGAATTCAGCCTGCACCGAGTCTACGATGCCGCCGACAGTCGCAGCGCCCTGCTGCACGGTCAACATCGTGCCGGCAGTTAAGGCTCCGGCCGGTACCGGCACGGTGGACGCGAGACGCAGCACACGCGCACCGGCGACGGCATCGGCGAGTCGGACCGTGTCGTTGACCGCGAACGCTGCGGAAAATGGCTCGGCGATGCTGAGGATGTCGCCGGCGACGCGCACGACGCGGCGGCGCTCACCGCCGGCGGCGATGGTGATCTCGTCGCCCGGCCGGAACTGCCAAGCCTGGTCCGCCTGCAAGGTGATCAGTCGACCCGCCTGCGCGGCCAGTTGGCCGGTAGGTTGGTAGATCGCTGTCGTGGTAGTCGGCAACAAGTGCTGCTCCGCGATCGTGATCGTGATCGTCGTCGCACCAGGCTGCCGCGGTCGCACCCGCACGGCATTGTTGCCGCCGCGATTGGTCAGCATCGCCTCACCGTAGGTGCCGTTGCTGGCCCGCACGATGTAGCAGACGTTGCCGCCGTTCTCGAAAAAGCCGCGTGCGGCATGCCAAAGTTGAAACCCAGGCGCCGGCTCTTCCCCGAAGTTTCGCTGGAATTGTTCCCAGCTGGTGACGCGCGTCGGCGTGTCGAGCGGACCTTGTGCGACGACGCCGATGAACGCAGCGATATTGGTGCTCACGCCCTGGATGGGCGCCCCGGGCGCGAACTCGTCGATGTAGACGCCTGGGTAGGAAACTTGCACGGCCATGGTGGCTCTCCTTGTGTTCGTTGGTGGCGAAGCGTGTTTGCGGGTGTCAGAAAATGAGGTCGTATTCCCCGCCGGGTGCAGGGAGGTGGAGGTCCCGGGTGGTATTGGCCAAGCCTTCGCTGCTTGCGCGCAGGCGGTAGTCGCCGGCGGCCAGCGGCGCAAAAAGGAAGCGGCCGAGGCGATCACAGCGCGTGATCTGCACGCGCTGACCAAGTAAGGTTTCGATAACGACCCAAGCCCCGGGCACCGGCGACGGATCACCGCTAGGCAAGGGATGGATGCTGTCGCGAACGCGACCGCCGATTGCGATTAGGAGGTCGTTGCCGGCGGATGCTCCGGCACTCATGAAACTGGTGCCTAGGGTGGTCACCATGCCGCCCATCGGCTGCGGTGCGGCGATCACCGGCACGGTCACGATCAGGTACACCGCGGGACGCAGTCGGTTGTCCTCGCCCATGGTTCCCCAGAACTCGGCGAGCTTGGCGAAGCCCTCAACTGGCAACAGCGTCAGCGGAAATTCGTGGTCGGCGACAGCGAGTGGGAAAGATCCCGGTAGCGGCAACGGGAAATAGACCAGCCGCGGCACAAGGCCGTCCTGTTCTCCGAGGGCAGCGATCACCTTGTAGAGCAGATCGTGTTCGTCGAGGGTTGGTTCAACCGCCGGGGAAACACGCGCCGGGCTCCAAGCGCTGACCAAGTAGTGACAATCCACACGGCGGGCAGCGACGACATCGTGAATGATGCCGGCGGCGTCGGGCTCGGCCTGGCGCGTGCGGTCGTTCGAACGCAGGCGGCGGTTTTCACGAACATCGGTCAAATAGACGTTGAGTGAATTTACGGGGAAGCCGCCCACGCTCAACGAACCGACGTATGTGCGCCAATCGGCATCTGGCGGCTGGAAGCGCACCTGCGACTCGTCCGTGATCTCGTCGATGCGAGAGATCAGCAGCTGGCGCAAGAGCATGTCAACGTGGTTGATCATGGCGAATCCATGTCTGCGATAACCTGCGACCAGTACGCGCTCATTCGTGGACCTCGGCCGGCATCTGAGGCAATTCCCGCCTCGAGCTTCTGGGCGTACGCATAGGCTCGCAGGGCCGTCAGTGGCAGGCCCTTCGCACGAGCGTGTGCTACCAACTCCTCAATCGAAGCCATGGACAATTCAACAGGCGCGGTCTCAAACTCGTGGATGTCCCACGCGCCTCGCGACATCGACCCGTCACGCGTTCTGTATCTCCCCGGCATCGGCAAGTAGCTCAGCGAGACGTCAGAAATAGTCGTGCCGATATAGCTTGAGCCCTCGATCAACTCGTCGCCGGCGACGACGGCTGTGTCTTCCGACGCAGTGTCATACGTTACGTTGGCGATAACCGGCGCAAACGGACTGTTGACTTGCAGGGTTAGTATCTCGTCAATCTTGGTATCAAGCTGGCGTGCAAATTCGTCGACCATCGCCTTGGAATCGGCATCGATGATCTTCTTGTTTCGTTTTTCAGTGGCCGATGCTTCGAAGTGCGAGGCGAGAAATCCCATCGCCATCGAAATCAGGAGGCCTACGCCACGGCCCGCCGTGCCGCGGAAGCTTGAGCGCAGGGGCACCGACGGAGCACGGACGCCCGTGCCAAGGAAACTCGGCACACGTGGTATCGGCTTGGCGACCGCTGGAGGCGGCATGCGCGTGGTCGCTGCCGTCGGTTTGATCGTAACCGTGGGCTCCACTTTCAACGAGGAATTGGATACGGGCTTAGGTGCATTCTTTGGCGCTAGCTTGGGAGCCGCGGTCGGCCCTACTGTCTTAGGGGCCACTTTGGGGGCCAATTTCGGCGCAATTGCGGGTGCCATTTTCGGCGCCATCTTTGGCGATGCCTTAGTAGCGGCATTTGGTGCCACCTTGGAAGGCATTGGCTTCTCTGCCCCGCTGGGCTTCGCGACAGGATTAGCCTTCGGTGCAGTCTTTTTGGAGGGTTTAGGAGACGAGGACGCCGCGAGATCTTCTGATGACGACGTCAACGGGGCTACGCCAGCCGCTGCTGACTTACGTTTGGGCGAGAGTTTTGCGGTCGGCGTGGCCGCAGCCGCAGCCTTTTTCCTGCCGGAATCGCCCGGCGTTTTCTTGGCCTTGCCATTGGATCCACCGATAGCAGCGGCAGGTTTCGCAGTCTTGGTAGCCTTGGGAACTTTCCCGGGCTTCGCTGCAGCGTCCTTCGCCAGTTTGGCCTCGTCGCGAAGACGCTTCTTGTCCGCGGCTCCCTGCGCACGCTTCACTTCTTTCTTGCGCACTTTTTCTTTCCGTTCGGATGCGCGCTTCAGTCTTTGTTCTTCCTTCAACCGTCTAGTGCGGCCTGCCTTGTCGGTATCGAGTGGCTCGCGCCCTTGCTTGGGCTCGTAGTCGGATTCCTTATTTGAGCTGGTTCCAAACTGAATCTCGCTAATAGGGGCCCGACCGCCTTTCGGGACTGAGCGAAACAGCTCCGCCTTGATCGCTTCCTGTACGTCCTTTCCCGGGGTGCGCGCGAAGCTGATGATCAGCCGCTCGCCTTCGGGAAGGTGCTTGGAGTTGCGCACTGCCTGGTAGAGCATCTCGCGCACCGCCGACCTGGCCTGCGCTGGCGTCATCTTGTGAATCTGGTGCGACTTGAGGTTTACATGCACTCGCTCCATCGTTCCGTCCTTGCGCAGACGGTAGACGGTGTAGTCAGGCCGGGCATGCGAGGCCGGCTTGCTGCTATTGGGATTGCTCAGGTCTTGCGTCGGCAACTTTGGTCCGCCGGCAACGAACTGCGCTTGTCCGTTGCCACCGCGATTGGGAGTGCGTTGACGCTCATCGATCGCACTCTTGCGCTTGTTCTTCTCCAGCGTGGTCCCGGGCACGTCCTCAAGGGCGCGCTCGGCGGCCGTCAGCCTTTTGTCTTTCACCCGTTGCGATGTCTGGTTCGCACCACTCTTTGCTACCTTTGCCTCGATCTTCGACAGCTTCTTCTCCGCCTCCGCTGCGATCAATTGTTCAGGATCCTTTCCTGCGCGATCACGCTCGCCAGCCTTGGCTTGGGTGCGCTGCTTGTCGCGCTGCCGGAGCAGTCGCTGACTGTCGTCATCGCCGCCAAACTCAGAATCCTGATTTACCGAAGCCGATTTCGCGGACTTCTTCTTTTTCTTGTCTTCTTCCAGCGCAAGACCCACACCGGTGCCACCAACGACCGGCAGTGCGCCCTGGCCACCGACCGCGCTGTCGGCGGTGCGCGATGCGGCAGATTCATGTTCGGCGTGGGGCGACAAAGCTGGCTCGGTACCGCCGCGACGCTGCTGGATCACGTGAGTCAGTTCATGGGCAAGCGTGCGCTTCCCTTCCCTTGTATCAAGGCTTGGCGTTGCTGCTCCAAGCACCACGTCATCGCCAATCGTGTACGCGCGTGCGCCCAAGACGTCCGCTTTCGCCGCGGCGGTGGCATCGTCGTGCAACCGCACCGCCGAAAGGTCTTGCCCAAAGCGCGCAGAGAATTCGCGTGAGAGGCCCGGCGGCAAGCGTCGGCCGGGGTCGGCTGGCCCAAAGCCGTCCGCACTCGGCGCCGTCACGGCGCGTCCGGAGTGTGCACCGACGCGAACGGGCGCGTTGTCCTTGGCACGCTTAGCGGACGCACCGAGCACTTCAACCGGGATAGCAGCGCTGCGTGCGGTCATGATCTTTTCGCCTGCGTGTTGAGCGCATCCCACTTGTTTCTATTCGGCGCAAACTGGCCTGAGCGATCGGAGCCGTCACCGATTTTTGCGTACGCCAGCTTTAGCCTAGCAATCGAAAGGTCCCATTCCTTGTATGTCGGTTGCAGAGCGTTAAGGACGTCGAAGCAATAGCGCATGTTGACGAAGGTATCGTCCAGCTCATCCTCAACCTTGGCGAACGCGATGTTCTCGATCTCCCTGTTCGATAGACAGATCGGCACTTGCGTGGAAATTTCTTCGTTGGCCTCATTGCGCTCCTCGCGCGCCTTGTCCTTCGCCGTCTCGTCTTGGTCGGGCGTGGGTGGCCCGACAAAGTCCGGTGATACGGTCTCGGACTTAGCCGCCGCGGCTGGTTTAGGTGAGTAGTGCGAAATTAGCCCACGCACCTCGCGTTGCCGGTCGCTGATCCGTCGCTGCATTTCCGAGTACTTGCCGCCCTCGGTAGAGTCCTTGGCGTGCATCTGGATCGTCTGCAGCAGGCCGGCAAGCTGGCGACTGACTGCATTCAACTCCGTCAGCGCCTGCGCGGAGTCACCGTCGGTGGCGAGCTGGCGCGCTTTCGCGGTCGGGTCCGAGACGATCAAGCCGTCATACAGGGGCTTCTGGTCGGCAATTTCATCCGGGAAGTCGAAGGATATGCCGGTGTCGCCAATAAGGCGTTCGACATCGCCGCGGCGTCCGCTGTCGCCTTTCTGCCACTTCGACATCGCTTGGGAGATCTTGTATCGATCGCCGTTCGCGGCAAGCACGTCCTGTCGGATCTCTTCCCATTCCTCAGCGGCTCCGCGCGACACCCCTCGCATGTCCCAGGCAGCGAGCCAGGCGCTGCGATCTCCGGCGGCTTTCCTAATGAGGTCGAAGCTGTCGTTGTTGAGCGTTTCGCCAGTCGTGTCCACGCGCTGCTGCACGACCTTCTTATTGCCCTGGGCAATCGCAGAAATGGTTGCGACCGGATGCGTACTTAGATCATCGACGCCGCGCCGCAGGGTTTTCGTGAGATCAACTTCTGTACTGTCGGTGCGAACATCGGCACCGGCATTGTTGTCGTCGTCCACCCAAGCGGTAATCGAATCAGCCTTGTTCGATGGATTGACACGTTCGCCTGCTACCGTGAACGAACCGCCGAGGTTGCTTCCGCCCGACGTCGTGCGGATGCGGCGACCGTCCTCGACCTGTTCGCCCTCCTCGCCGAACGAGCCGGTGTCCATATCCAGTCCGAAACCGGCTACGGACAAAGAGTAATTATTCTCAGCGCTATCACCCTTGCTGCTGCTCTGCCCTGCGAATGCGGCCGGATAGTCGCGGGCCAAGCGCTGCAACTGTTCGATCGTGGTTGCCGAGGCGAGCTTCGCGCGCAGCGCGGCGTAATTAGGGTCGCTGGGACGCAGGCGGAAGCTCAGCCCTTGGCGTCCCGAGTTGGCACGCTTGCCTTGGTAGCCCATTGCTGCGACGCCGTAACCGCCACTGACGCCGAGCCCGCCGCTTTCGCGTTCATCGATGGACACGGAGTAGATTTCTTCGTTGGCACCCACGCGGCGGCTAGTCCGTTGCACGCCCTTGCCCTTGCTTGCTGAGATATTGGCGCCAACACTGGTGCCGCCACGGGCACCATGGCCACCCAGCGATCCGGAGATGTCGCCCTCCGCACCCTCTTCAACAACATCACCATCCCTGCGTTGCGCGAAAGCGGCTGCAGGGTCGGCGCCGGACTTCTGCTGTGCACGCTTGATGATTTTCGCCGCTTCTTCGCCGCGCCCGTTTGCGATCAATTCGATTAGCGGCATCTCCGGCTGGGGACCGCCGCGACCACCGCTGACGGCGGCGAGGTAGGCGTTCTTTTCTTCAAGGCTCATAGGCGCCGAGTAAGCACTGGTGACGCTGCCGTTGGCCGATAGACTGCCCGATCCACCATTGCTCCCGGTGGACGAAGCGCCAAACGACCCGCCGGCATTGACTGTGATGCGTGTCATCACGATGAAAGGCCGGTCGGACGCACCGACCTGCTCCGACACCGTGACCTTGACTTGGTCGCCGAAAAAGGCCTGCGTCTGGACGGATATCGCCGGACGTTTTGGCGGGCCGGATGGAGGTTTCACAGGCACCGGCCCGCTCTTGTTCGCAGGTGGCGCCGCCGAGGTAGAAGCCGAACTGATTGACGGCGGCCCTGGTTTTTTCGCGACCGGCGGTGTTGGAACCGACGGCTTCGGCGGCGACACCTTGCGTTTTGCTGGTGACGGCGGGACCAACAGCACTGGCGCTGCCGGGGATATCACAGCCGTCGACCTAGTCGAACGCACCACGGGCGGCGTCGCTTGGGCTTTGATCGGCGGCTTTTTGGCGACCTTCGTTGCTGGCGCCGTGCTCGGCACCTGCGGCCCGATCACGACAGGTTTTGCCGGCCCGCCCTGCGCGGATGCGCCGGGTTTTGCGCGAATAGCCTGGCCCGGCGGCAGCGGCGCTAGAACCGCCGCCTTGGCGATCGCCTTGCGCTCACGTTTAACCAGCGCTTCCTTCCGACGTCGCAGTTGCTCCAAATCAGGCGCGTCCGTCGCAGGCTTTGCCGCGAGTTTCGCCATCCGGGCCGGCTTTTCCGGCTTGGCCCGCTTTTCCGGCTTGGCCAGAGTCGCCGTACTTACCGACGTATCTGGCGCGCCTGGCACGACCCGTGCCGTGGGCGAAGGCCTGCCGTTGATGACGTCGATGCTATTCGCGGATACGGCGGACGGCGCGCGGGAGGATCGGGATGGGCGTGGCCTCGCGACACGCGGAACCGACGGGGCGGGGGCGGGCGCCGCCACGTCCACCTCCACGGACCGCGCGGCAATGGCTTTGCTTTTCGTGCTCCGCTTCGCCGATGCGACGGGTGGTGTCGATGCCGAGGCTCTCGGGGCAACCGGCGCGTTTGCGTCCTGTGGCATGGACGGCGTTGCCGACGGTAGTGAGGCGGCAGTTTTTTTTCCGGCTTTGCCAGGCGACTTACTTTTCGTGGCCGCCTTACCCTTAGGCGTAACGGACGGCTTGGCAATCGAGCGTTTAGCCACCGGAGACGGCCGGGGCGATCCCGTGCGCGCCGTCGCGGGCTTTGCCGATGTCCGGTCCGAGGCGTCGGCAGCGCGCTTTCGGGGCGTCTTTGCTGGGGCAGCAGTCGTTGCTGGTGGCTTGGCTGCATTTTTGGCTTTCGATGGCTTGGCCGCCTTCGCGGCGTCACGGGCGATCTTTGCTTCTTCCCGCTTCATTTTTCTGTCGGCGACGTCCTTAGCCTTGCGCTCCCTGGACTCGCGGGCAAGCCGGGTCTTACGTTCCCTTTCGTACTTTGCCGCATTTGCGTCATCAGCTTTCTGCTGCCGTTTCGCAATCTTTTTTTTCTGGCGCTCGACTTTGTCGGCAGCGACCTTTTCCTGTTTCAATCTGCGCGCAAGACTTTTAGCGTCGGTTTCGTAGGCTACCCGACCTTCAATGGGATAGTCGGCCTCAAGATGCTTGATGGAGCCGAAATGAACTTCGCTGATGGGACTGTTTAGCGTGAACAGTTCTTTCTTTATTGCTTCTTGAATTTCCGGACTCGGCGTACGCGCAAAACTAATGATGAGTCGCTCACCATTGGGGAGGTGCCGCTTGTTGCGAACAGCTTGGTATAGGACGCCGCGCGCCGCAGACTGCGCTTGCGCTTCGTTCATTTGATTAAGCTTGTGCGACTTCAGGTTGACGTGCACGCGTTCATAAGAGCCATCCGGCCGAACGCGATACACCGAAAAATCCGGCCGGGCGTGCGACGCTGGCTTCTTAGAGCCCGGAATTGTCAGGTCCTGATTCGGTAGTTTGATCGTGCCGGCCACGAATTGGGTCTGCCCGCGACCGGCGCGATTGGGCGTCCGCTGTCGTTCATCGATACGACTTTTTCGCGTGTTTTTAATGTCATTGGTGTCAGGCAGGTCCGCCAACGCTAGTTCGGCTGCGCTCAGGCGCTGGTCCTTGACGCGTTTCGTCGTCTGGTTCGCGCCTTCCTTCTCCATGAGAGCTTCGATTCTCTGCAGCTTCTTTTCCGAATCTTCGGCAAGCACTTGTTGCTGACTTTTACCCGCTTGGCTGCGCTTATCAGCGCGAGCTAGGCTCTGCTTCTTCTCGCGCTCGCGACGCATGAAATCGCTTTCATGGCCTTGATCAAAATCTTCGTCTTCACCACCGAGCTCCTCAGCGGCAGGGCGCTTTTTCTTTCCTGATGGCTCGCGCATAAGGCCTGGTGCGCTGGCGCCGCCGACCTGCACCGGGGAACTGGTTGGCATTTCCGACGCCGCGACTTGGATCGCGGCGGCATCGGCCTGCGACTCGAGAACTGCGTCGCCCGCGTGTGTGGAGCCGCCGCCGCGACGCTGTTGCACCACGTGCGCCAATTCGTGCGCCAACAACCGCTGACCGGTCTGCGTATCGGGCACGAGCCGCGCCGGATCAAAAAACAGATGCTCACCGAGCGTGAACGCATTGGCTTCGACCTGTTCGGCCAGCACCGCCGCATTCGCATCAGCGTGAACCCGCACGCGGCTGAAATCGGCGCCGAAACGCGCTTCCATCCTGCGTCGAAGCACTGGATCTAGCGGTCGGCCATCGGGCGGCAGCGAATGTCGAATCTGCGCCGGTACCGAGCTAATCGGCGCCTGTGCGCGATGCTCCCGCGCCGGATCGGTGCGCCGCTTCGCGCGTTTGTTGAGCGAACCGGCCGGCGCCGCAGAAATTCGGGCGCTATCCATGGCCGTGGGCCGCGAGCTGGGGGAACTCACCGATCGATTTTCCGACCTTCTGCAATTCGCGGCGAATGCCGTGTACCACGTGCCGCATCGACACCAGGCCGCCGTCGGCCGCGGCAAAGTAGGCCGCAGCCAAGGATGCGTTTCGGATGTTGCCGCCGGCGAGTTTGAACTCGCGAGCAATTAGCGCCAGATCGATGTCGTCGGCAAGCGGCAGGCTGGGTGGCCACGCCTGCCGCCAGATACGCTCGCGATCGGAGGCATCGGGGAACGGGAACAAGACGATGTAAGTCAACCGACGCAGAAACGCCTCATCAAGATTCTGCTTGAGATTGGTCGACAACAAAGCTAAACCGTCATATTCCTCCATCTTCTGCAAGAGATAAGACACTTCAAGATTGGCATAACGGTCGTGTGAATCGCGCACTTCCGAGCGTTTTCCAAAGATCGAATCGGCCTCATCAAAAAATAGGATCGCGTTGGCATTGCGAGCAGCGGTGAAGACGCGATCGAGATTCTTTTCGGTCTCGCCGATGTACTTGCTGACCACTGTCGCGAGGTCTATTTTGTATAGGTCCAAGCCCAGTTCGCCGGCAATAATCTCGGCGGCCATGGTCTTACCAGTGCCTGACGGCCCCGCGAACAGCGCACTGGTGCCGCGTCCGAGGCTCATGCTTGCACCGAACCCCCAATCGTTCATCACTTGTGGTGCGAACGCGACGCGCTGGCAGAGTTCTTCAAGCTGGCGAGCGGAATCCTCGGGCAGCACGAGATCCTTCCAGCGCGCGGTTGGAACGACCTTGCGCGCCAACTGCGCAAGTTCGCGCGGCGCCTGGTCGCGCGCGGCCTGGAGCAGGTCGGCGATGGCGACTGCAGATGCAGACGCGTCCTCGCGCATCTGCACCGCCCATTCGGCATCGCGTACAGCACGCTCGATCTGGGTCGGTGACAAGCGGAAGCGGTATGCCAGTGCATCGAGGCCGTCGAGATCGGGCCCGTGTCCGCGCGCAATCAGAGCGCGGCGCCACAAGGTTCGGCGGCGGCCGGCGTCCAAGTCGCCAAAGACAATCGGATGCAGGCAGAGGTGGGAACGCGCAGGCGGCAGCCAGCCCGACTCGGTGGCGAGAATTGCAATGCCAGCGTCATCGGATAGCGCCTCTAGTAAGCGTAGCGCATCGCCATTGCCTGGAATGGCGGCAAAGGCGTCGAAGCCGTCGATGTATAGCACCGCCTCACGCAGCCACGCTTCGCGCAGCAGTGGCGCCAAGGCGTCTTCCATTGCCCCGCTATCGCCAAGCAGCTGCATATCAGCCACCAACAGATGCAAGCCTAAGCTCTGGGCGAGTGCTTCGGCTGCATGGCGACGACCGCTCCCCGGCACGCCGGCGAACTGCAGGTGCAACGCAGTTCGCGCAACTAGCGCATTGCGTGCAGCGCCAAGCAAGGGCCGCCACTGCGCACCTGTCAAAGCAACTGCGCGCAGGTCAACTGCCGGCTCGACAAGGCGGCAATACCGAGCCAATCGCCGGTCTAGGCCCTCCTCGTAGAGCAGTGCATTCAATATTTGCGGATCCACCACCAAGCCTCGTCCAACGTCACGGGCATCGAGAGTCACAGGGCTTGCGACTAAAAGGCGTTGCCGTATTAGTACGTGCCCCGGCGCAAATCGCGTTCGCAGTGACAAGCGTTCTGACGCCGAACGCGCCACGATTCCGATCCAAGCAGTCGGTCCGGCCAAACTGCAAGACGAAGATCCAGCTAAATTGAGAAAGCGGGGGTCTAGCTCCGGTGCCGCTGCTAGCAATAGCAATGCGACATCAATCGGATCAAGGCCAAATACCTCTACCAGCCAGGCCACGCGTGGCTCGAGCGACAGCATCGCTGCCGCGGCGTGCACCTCGTCGCTGGCCGCCCCGCCTTGATGGGCTAAGGCCGCCCAGAGGCGATCAAGCACGGCCAGCCAAAGCGCGCGGGCGAGCACAGGTTCGGCGGCGATCGCCAGACCCAGATCGGTCAGATCGGTCAGATCGATGCGCTCGTCGATGTCCTGCAGTGCGCTCACGTACCGGCCTTCGATTCGCGCCGCGCACCGGCCGGCACATCGGCCGCGTGGCCGCGACCGACCATAGAATCGTCAAGCAATGCCAGCAGCGCGCGCGCGTAAACCGGATGCGTCACGATGCGCGTATGGATTGGCGTAGCCAACTCGTCGGTGTAGGACTCACCGAACTCGATCACCACTTCCAGCGCGTTGTGGCCGATCTTAAAAAAATTGGCGTAACGACCCACAGCCGTCGACGCCCGGCAACCTTCAGCTACACCGACTTCTCCCGGCGTTTCTTCCTGCCCGCTTGCCGCATCGCGATTGGCCATGGTGCCTGTGCCCCGAACCTGCGTCGGAGTTCATCAATGCAAGGCACGTGCCATCGGCCCATGAGCCTTCGAAAGCCGCGCGGCCGCTGCGTGTGCTCAGCTGCAACGCAAAAATATCGACATGCGTGTCACAGGTAAATCGATCACTTGTGGGGTGATAGAAATTCACTGCCCGCAAAAAGTCACGTCCTTGCGCGGTTGCGATCACTGTTACACCGCCTGTTACACCGGGTGTGACAGCGTTACACCGATAGGCGCACACCTGCGACGCCGACGCGCGGGAGCGCGCGGCGCCATGGCGGCGATGTCAAAGTGCAGTCAGCAAGAAGACGATGCGATACGGCGGACCCGCAGACGGGCGATGCGCCCGTCAGGGTGCCGGCAGGCGAACTGGCGCCGAAATGTGGTACTTGGTCAATTTTCGGTACAGCGTCATGCGCGAGCAATTGAGCTCTTCGGCCGCGCGGCATTTGTTCCAGCGGGTCGCGAACAGGGCGGCGATGATCCTGTCGCGCTCTTGGTCATCGTCGCTGGTCGCCCGTTCGGCCATTGATGCCAGTGGCGCGGGCAAATCAGCCGGGGTGATGCCATGCGCAGGCGGATCAATGAAGATGGCCTCGACCACGTTGCGCAGTTCTCGGACGTTGCCCGGCCAGTGGTAACGCAACAGACAGGCCAGCGCCTGTTCGGAGATGCCCGCAACCTCGCGCCCCGACGACCGGCTCATGATGCCCACGTAGTGCATGAACAACTCGGCGATATCGCCACGCCGCTCGCGCAACGGCGGCAGGTGCACGCGGGCGACGTTGAGCCGGAAGAACAGGTCGGCGCGGAATCTCTGCTGGACCAGCAGCGATTCAAGGTCCTGGTTGGTCGCAGCGATAAAACGCACGTTGATCGGCTCGGGATGGCGCCCGCCCAGGCGCGAGACTTCCCGCGCTTCGATCACGCGCAGCATCTTGGCCTGCATAGACAATGGCATCTCGCCGATTTCATCAAGCAGCACCGTGCCGCCTTCAGCGAGCTTGAGCTTGCCCGGATAACTGGTGTTCGCGCCGGTAAACGCGCCCCGTTCGTACCCAAACAGCTCGCTTTCGAACAAGGACTCGGGCACCGCCGCACAATTGATGCTGACGAAGGGCTGGGCACCGCGCGCGCTTTGCTGGTGGATCAGCTGAGCGATCATTTCTTTGCCGGTGCCGGTCTCGCCGGTGAGCAGCACTGTGCAATCGCTAGCCGCCACCTTGCCTACATAGACGAGGACATCGCGAATGCTGGGACTGACTGCTATCAGGGGAGACTGGTACGGCTGCATTGGCGAACCACGGCGGGGGCGGGGTCCCAAGAAAAACTAATGAGGGCAGCGGGTTCGACGGCGCGCGTTGGCGCCGGTCGATACCCCCGATATCCGGAAGCTGCACGTTACTCCAACGCAGCGCCGGGGAAAACCGGACAGAGCCGGCGGTTGCGTGCAGCAGGCGCCCAAAACAGGAAACCCCCACGCCCGAAACGCACCAGCCCGGGCCACTTTGCCGTCCGTTTCGCTGCAGCGCGTCATTTCAACAGAATAGGACGCTGGATTTTGCGGCCGACTTAACGAAGCCAGGCGTCCTATCGCGACGGACACGATCTAGGCTCAACTGCCGACCGGGCATCGCGGTCGCTCGCTCCAAGCTTTCTGCAGTACCTCATTGCCGCAGGAGTGGCTGCGAGACGAGGCAAAGTCTCTTCCGTGCAGCGATCTAGGTCGGGAATCCCACCTTTGGCGGGAAATTAATTTGGACTGCTTCCGGAACGGCAACTGCTAGCACCGGCCGGTGGCTACGCTTGACGGTGCCTAACTGCCGGTGTCGATCGAATACCTTGGAATGAGGAGAACCCTACGTCAAATCTGACATTCGCCAGCCCATCAACCAAGTTCATTGATTGCGACGTCCCGTCTTGTGCGGTGGCGCGCAATGATGTGCGTGCCTCTGCGCAAAGCGACGTCCTACTTCGATCGCCGCGCGAAGCGGACTGGTGCGCAACGAGGCGGAACGCCGAAACGATTACGGCCCTGACTACTCGGCCAGTGCGCGCCAGGGGCCAACCTCGCCGTTGGCCAAGCAGTTCAGCCCACAGCAAGTTTGCCGTGATTCCCCTTGCCCCTGCCTAAAACCGCCCACCGGTATTCTCTGGTGGACAGCGTGACAGTTCTTAGAACGGGATGTCGTCGTCTGGGAACGGCTCGTCATTGCGGGTCGGCATCGGCGCATTGCCGCCGCCGCTGTTGCCACCACCACGGGGCGCGCTGCTGCCGCCGCCACGATTGCCATAGCCTTCACCGCCAGCGCTCGATTCGCGCGGGGCACGATCACCACCGCCGCCATCCATGCGCCCGCCGAGCATTTGCATCTCGTTGGCGATGATGTCGGTGCTGTATTTCTCAACGCCCTGCTTGTCGGTGTATTTCTCGGTACGCAGCGAGCCTTCGATGTAGACCTGCCCGCCTTTCTTGAGGTACTCGCCGGCGATCTCGGCCAATTTGCCGAAGAACTTCACGCGGTGCCACTCCGTGCGCTCCTGCTTCTCACCATTCTTGTCCTTCCAGGACTCGTTGGTGGCAATGGACACACTGGTCAGGGCCGAACCGCTCTGCGAGTAGCGGACTTCCGGGTCCTTGCCCAGAGTGCCGACCAGAATCACCTTGTTGATGCCACGCGCCATGTCAGTACCTTCCTGAAGTCGGTGTTTCTTGAAGTCTCAAGTATACCCAGCCGGGTCTCAAAGCCGGCGACTGCTGACCGGGCCGTCGGGATTTTCCGGACTAGGACGTCAGGCGGGATTGCGCCCGAGCGGCAAACTGCGGGTGGTTTGCCTCCGATCTTATTCCGGTCCGGCATGTAGAGATTGCATATCGCAATAAGTAGCTGATTGATAAAGACTATCTTGGGAAAGTAATCCCCTATAGGTTCAGTCTGGAATATCCCCCGGCGTCTTGCCGGGCTGAGCTCATCGCCGTGCTGACCATGAAAGCCAAATACGCCCTCCGTGCCCTTTCCGTGCTGGCGGCCGCCGAGCCGGCGCCGCGCCAGGCCCGGCAGATCGCCGAGCAGGCCTTGATCCCGGGCAAGTTTCTGGAGGCGATCCTGGTCGAGTTGCGCAAAACCGGCCTGGTCGATAGCAAACGCGGCGCCTTGGGCGGCCACCGCCTGTCTCGGCCGGCCGCCGAGATCACGATCGGCGAAATCGTCCGGGTTATCGACGGCCCGATCGCGCCGCTGCGCTGCGCCAGCATCACTGCCTACCGGCCCTGCCCCGACTGCGCCGATCCTGACCGCTGCGCGCTGCGTCTGCTGATGGGCGACGTGCGCGAGGCGATGTCGGACGTGATCGATCACCGCAGCCTGCGCCAGCTTCGCGATGACGGCGCCAAGCCATGAACCGATTTATACCGCCATTGACTGCCTTTGTTCTCGGTGCGGTCCTGAGTCTGGCCACCGGCCTCACCCAGGCCAAAGACGTCGAACTGCTCAACGTGTCCTACGACCCAACTCGAGAGTTCTACGCCGACGTCAACAAAACCTTTGCCGCCCAGTGGCAGGCCCAGACCGGCGACACGCTGCGGATCAATGCCTCACACGGCGGTTCGGGCAAACAGGCGCGCGCCGTGATCGACGGCTTGGAGGCCGACGTCGTCACCCTCGCACTCGCCGCCGACATCGATGCGATCGCCGACAAGGGCAAACTGCTGCCGGCGAACTGGCAAACACGCCTACCGGGAAACAGTGCACCGTACACCTCGACCATCGTATTCCTGGTGCGTGCCGGCAATCCAAAGAAAATCAGCGACTGGGGCGATCTCGCGCGCCAGGGCGTGTCGGTGATAACACCCAATCCCAAAACTTCGGGCGGCGCACGCTGGAACTACCTCGCGGCATACACCTGGGCGGCGAAAAACAGCGGCGGCAACGGCGCGAAAACCCAGGACTACCTCGTACACCTGTTTCGCAACGTGCCGGTGCTCGACACCGGCGCGCGCGGCTCGACAACAACCTTCGTCAACCGCGGTATCGGTGATGTACTGATTACATGGGAGAACGAAGCCTTCCTCGCGCTGGACGAGCCGCAGGGCAAAGGTCTGCAGATTGTTGTGCCGAGCATGAGCATCCGGGCCGAACCGCCAGTAGCCATTGTCGACAAGGTCGTCGACCGCCACGGCACGCGCAAAGTCGCCGAGGCTTACCTCGCTTTTCTTTACAGCGCGCAAGGCCAAGCGCTGGCGGCCAAGCATCACTACCGCCCGTCCAGGCCCGAGCTGGTCTCGGCTGAGGCGCTGCAAGCGTTTCCGAAAATCCCGCTGGTTACCATCGACAGCGCGTTCGGCGGCTGGAAGAAAGCGCAGGCCGCACACTTTGCCGACGGCGGCAGCTTTGACCGGGTCCTCAAGGCCCGCCGATGACGACAGCACTCGCCACTCTGACGCGGCCCTGGCGGCAGGCCGGGCCGCTGCCTGGGCTGGGCCTGACGCTGGGCATCACGCTGACCTGGCTGGGGCTGATCGTGCTGGTACCCCTGCTCGCGCTAGTGATCAAGGCCGCCGGCATCGGCCCGGGCGGTTGGTGGGCACTCGCCAGCGATGAACGCGTGCTCAGCGCGCTGCGTTTAAGTTTCGGCACCGCGCTGTTTGCTGCTGTGGTCGATGCGGTGATTGGCACCCTCATCGCGTGGGTGCTGGTGCGCTACCGGTTCCCTGGCCGGCGCCTGTGCGATGCGCTGATCGACCTGCCGTTCGCATTGCCGACCGCAGTCGCCGGCATCGCGCTGACTGCGATCTATTCGGCGAACGGCTGGCTCGGCCAGTGGTTCGAAGCGGTCGGAGTCAAGATTGCGTATGCGCCGGTGGGCATTGTGCTGGCGCTGATCTTCATCGGCCTGCCATTCACCGTTCGCACTTTGCAGCCGGTGCTGGAAAACTTGCATCTCGAACATGAGGAGGCGTCGGCCTCGCTGGGCGCCAGCCGCATCACCACCTTGTGGCGCGTGCTGCTACCGCAGCTGCTGCCGGCGATCCTGACCGGGTTCTCGCTGGCTTTCGCGCGCGGCGTGGGGGAATACGGCTCGGTGATTTTCATCGCCGGTAACCTGCCGTATGTGTCTGAAATTGCGCCGCTTCTGATCGTGATCAAGCTCGAGGAATTCGATTACGGCGCTGCGACCTTTATCGCGGTGCTGATGTTGGCCTGCTCGTTCACCGTGCTGCTGCTGATCAATGCGCTGCAGCGGAGGCTGTCGCATGGCCAGTCAATCTGACCGTGCCGCGGCGGGCACGAATGAACCAGCATGGGTGCGCTGGATCCTGACTGGGCTGGCCGTGGCGCTCGTCCTTGCGGTGGTCGTGCTGCCGCTGGCAGCGGTGATCGCCGAGGCCTCCGCCGCCGGCTGGCAGGCGTATTTGACCGCAATCACCGCAGACGACTCGGTCGCTGCCATCGAGCTGACCCTGCTGATCGCAGTGCTATGTGTGCCGGCAAACATCGTGTTCGGCGTCGCGGCCGCCTGGGCGATCACGAAATTCCGCTTTCCCGGCAAGTCCCTGCTGCTGACCTTGATCGACCTGCCGTTTTCGGTATCGCCGGTCGTGGCCGGCCTGATGTTCGTATTGCTGTTCGGCGCACAGGGCTGGTTTGGAGACTGGTTGCGCGAACACGGAATCAGGATCATCTTCGCGACCCCGGGCATCGTGCTCGCGACGATTTTCGTTACCTTCCCTTTTGTAGCGCGCGAACTGATCCCGCTGATGCAGCAGCAGGGCGCCGATCAGGAACAAGCCGCGGCCTCGCTCGGAGCCGGTGGCTGGCAGGTGTTCTGGCGCGTGACGTTTCCGAATGTGCGCTGGGCGCTGCTGTCCGGCGTGCTGTTGTGCAACGCCCGCGCGATGGGCGAGTTTGGTGCCGTGTCGGTGGTGTCGGGACACATCCGTGGCCTGACCAATACCCTGCCGCTGCAGGTTGAAATCCTGCACAACGAATTCAATACCGCCGCCGCGTTCGCGGTGGCCTCGCTGCTGACCCTGCTGGCGCTGGTCACGCTGGGCGTGAAGCTTTGGCTCGAACGTCGGCACGGCGACGGCCTTGCGCGCACTGCGCGTACTCACTAACGACGGCAACCAAACCCATGGATATTCGCATCGAACGCGTCAGCAAGCAGTACGAAGGTTTGGCCGCGCTGCAGCCGACCGACCTAGCCATTCCGTCAGGCCAGCTGATCGCACTGCTCGGACCATCCGGGTCGGGAAAGACCACACTTCTGCGCCTGATTGCCGGCCTGCTGCCGGTCGACAGTGGCTACATCGCGTTCGGCGGCCGCGACGCCTCGCGCCTGAGCCTGCGCGAGCGCCGGGTCGGATTCGTGTTTCAGCACTACGCATTGTTTCCGCACATGACCGTATTCGAGAACGTCGCCTTCGGTCTGCGTTCGCGACCGCGCAAGCAGCGGCCGACCGACGCCGCCATTCGCGCCAAGGTCGACGGCCTGCTGGATCTGGTGCAGATCGCGGAGCTGCGCGAGCGCCTGCCGGCTCAGCTGTCGGGCGGTCAGCGCCAGCGCGTTGCTTTGGCGCGGGCGATGGCAATCGACCCGACCGTGCTGCTGCTTGATGAGCCCTTCGGCGCTCTTGATGCCAAAGTGCGTATCGAACTGCGTCGCTGGCTGCGTCGTCTGCATGACGAAACCGGGCTGACCACCGTCTTTGTCACCCATGATCAGGAAGAGGCGCTGGATCTTGCCGACCGCGTGGTGGTGATGAATCGCGGCCGCATCGAGCAAGATACGATTCCCGACGAAATCTATACAACTCCGGCGTCGCCGTTCGTTTACGACTTTATCGGCCGATCGAATCAGATCAGCGGCGAAGTGCGCGACAGTTTTTTTCATGCGCCGGGCCTGCCCGCGCCTTTGGCCGGCGACGGCTGCGTGCCTGGCGCGGCGACCCTGTACATAAGGCCCCAAGACCTGACCTTGGCCGCAACGAGCGGCGCGCTGCAGGCCAGGGTCGAGGACATTCGCCGTTTGGCCGGGCGTATCACACTGGAGGCGTCGCTGGCCGGGCAGGCGCGGCTGCTGGTGCTCGACCTGTCCAGCAACGACCTGCTGCCGCTGCCCGCGCGCGGCGATCTCGTCAACCTGACGCTGCGGCGCTACCGGGTGTTCCCGGCGACGCTCTGAACACGGCGGCCCCCTATAATGGTCCTATGTCCACGACCACCCAGACTCTGCCAGGCATCGCCGCCATCCAGTCCCTCGCCGCCTCGGACATGGCCCAGGTCAACGCCTTGATTCGCGACCGACTCGATTCGGACGTGGTGCTGATCCAGCAGATTTCCGGCCATATCGTCGCCGCCGGTGGCAAGCGCTTACGGCCACTGCTGGCGGTTTTGGCGGCGCGGGCGCTTGGTTATAACGGTCGCGACCATCATCAGCTCGCTGCCATCGTGGAATTCATCCATACCTCCACCCTGCTCCATGACGATGTAGTCGATGAATCTGACCTGCGCCGCGGGCGCAAGACCGCGAATGCGCTATGGGGCAATGCGCCCAGCGTGTTGGTTGGCGACTTCCTGTATTCGCGCAGCTTCCAGTTGATGGTAGAGCTCGATTCGATGCCGATCATGCGCGTGCTGGCCGACACCACCAACCAGATTGCCGAGGGTGAGGTGCTGCAGCTGCTGCACGTGCACAACCCCGATACCGATGAAGCCGCGTATTTGCGAGTCATCGAGCGCAAGACTGCGGTGCTATTCGCCGCGGCGACCCGGCTGGGCGCCTTAGTTGCTGCCGGCGATTCCGCCATCCAGCAGGCGATGCACAACTATGGGATGAACCTGGGCTTGGCGTTCCAGATCGCCGACGATGTGCTCGACTACACCGCCGATGCCGAGACGCTCGGCAAGAACTTGGGTGATGACCTCGCCGAAGGTAAAGCGACCCTGCCAGTGATCCACGCCATGGCGCACGCCAATGCCGCCACGCGCGAGCGTTTGGCGACGGTTATCCGCGACGGTGACAGCAGCGCGCTGCCCGAGGTCGTGGCCGCCATCGAGGCACACGGCAGTATCGACTACAGCCAGCGCATGGCATCACGCTACGCCGAAGCCGCCGAAGCTTGCCTAGCCGGTTTGCCGGACAGCGAATGGACCGCGGCGCTGCGCGGACTGGCCCGCTACGCCATCGAGCGCAATCACTAAAGGATTCTAGGAACGGCGTCAGCCGCGATCTGTTCCCACCACTATCGAAGCGAAAGATCGCGGCTGACGCCGCTCCTACATTGCAAAAAAAAGGCAGCCGCGAGGCTGCCTTTTCTCTGCCAGACGCAAGTAATTACTTCTTCGCGAAAACCTCGGTAAAGAAATTCCGCATCATCAACATGCTTCGGCGATACGCGCGCTCGTTGTACAAGCAACCGCCCGGCGTGGTTTCGCTCGGCTCGGCGAAGCAGTGCACGGCACCGCCGAAGCTTACGACCTGCCAATCGGCGCCAGCAGCGCGCATTTCGTCTTCGAAGCCGATCACCTGTGCAGGCGGCACGTAGGAATCATCGCCACCGGTCATCACCAGGATCGGCGCTTTGACCGCACCCTTGGCTGCCGGCATTTTCGTCGCCAGGTTGCCGTGGAAGGTCGCCACGCCGGCGACATCAGCGCCACTGCGCGCAATTTCCAGCGCCATCGCCCCGCCAAAACAAAAACCAATCGCGCCGATGCGCGTGGTATCGAGCGGGGCTTTCTTCGCCGCACCCTTCAGCGTTGCCAATGCCGCCGCCACACGCACTCGAATTCCTTCCGGATCGGCATACACCGCACCAGCGGCCTTGCCGGCTTCGTCGGCATTGGTCGGTCGAACACCGGTGCCATAGACGTCGGCGAGCAAGATCACGAAGTCCTTGCCGGCAATGGTCTTGGCGTTCTCGATGGCGTGGTCATTGACGCCGTACCAGTTCGGAATCATTACCAAGCCCGGGCGCAGCGCCTTGCTGGCGTCGTCATAGACCAAATAGCCGTCGAAGGACTTACCGCCCGCCGTCCAGCTGATTTTGTCAGCGCGCGGCGCAGCGACGGCGGAGAAACTTAATGCAAACAAACACAGAAAAATTAGACGGCGCATGGCGGTAACCCTCAGCGAAAACCAGCCGCCATTATCCTCCTGGGGTGTTAAGGCCATGTGCGGGCGGCACCACTTCGACGGGTCATTTGCGTGCTGGCAACAGGACAGTGCGTATCGCCCACGAGCTTGCGTCCAGACATTGGATGCGACCTCCCTTCCTTTCGTAGGAGCCAGCTTGCTGGCGAGTCCCTCCGAAGCCCCGTCGCCAGCAAGCTGGCTCCTACGGCAAGGTCAATGCGGTTCCTGTAGGAGCCAGCTTGCTGGGGATTCCCACCGACCGTGTCGCCAGCGAGCTGGCTCCTATGTTAGGAGACGCCGAGGCCGGGAATTGAACTGATTTGCTCGGGATCGAAGCCCGCCGCCTTGGCGAAATGCCGGCCGCGTTCGACGTAGTCCTTGTAGCGCGGAAAACTGGGGGCCCCCGGGGACAGCAGCACCAAGCCATCGTTCTCAAGCAACTCGCGCGCCAAACGTAAGGCGTCTTCCATCTCGACCGCCTCGGCGAGCGCGAAATGACTTTTAGGCGCGATCAGCTTGAGCCGCTCGAAGATTCGCGGTCCATTCTGGCCCATGGTGACGATAACCTTGGGCGGATTGACCGCGACACGGTCGGCGAACACGCCCCAATCGACGCCGCGGTCATAGCCGCCCACCAAGATCGCCACTCGACGGCCTTGGTAGCAATCGAGCGCAGCCAAGCTGGCATGCGGCGTGGTGCTGATTGAATCGTTGACAAAATCGAGGCCGGCGCGCGCGCCCAAAGCCTGCAAGCGGTGCGGCAGCGGCTTGAAGTTCATCGCCTGCGGCGCCAGCGCTATCGCGTCGAGGCCTAGCGCCTCGATCGCTGCCAGTGCCGCGCACAGGTTTAGTCGGTTATGTCGGCCCGGCAGCGGCAAGCGCCGCGCGTCCATCACAAACTGCTGGCCGCGGTACAAGTCGGCATCGCGGAGATGCCAACCGTCGCCGTCGTTGAACCAAATCACGCGCGTGGAATCGGGAACGCTCAGTCCGACTAGGCGCGGATCCGCGGCATTCAATACTGCAGTTCGCGGCAGACCTTCCGTCACAAGCGCAATCTTGTCCTGAAAATAGCGCGCCTCCGTGCCATGCCAGTCCAGGTGCTCGGGGAAGAAGTTGAGAACCACCGCCACTTCCGGCCGCACTGCCTCCCGCGTCTGGTAGCTGGACAGTTCTATCGCCCAGAACTCCGGCGGCGGTTCCACATCAAGCAACTCCAACAACGGCAGCCCAATATTCCCCGCCAGCGCCGTGCGTCTGCCTGCGCAGCGCAACAGGTAGGCAATCAAGGACGTCACCGTGCTCTTGCCCTTTGTCCCGGTAACGCAGACCGCGCGCTCAGCCGGATGCTCGCCAAACCAGAGCGCGGTACCGCCGATAAATCGGGTGCCATGCAGCGCAGCGTCCACGGCGGGCGACGTATACGGGCTGATGCCGGGCGACTTGATTACAATCTCAAACGCGGCCAGCTTTTCACCATCGACCTGGGTTTCAATCAGCAGGGCGGGATCTTCCATCGCGACCAGTACCGGCGCCTCAGCCTCCGAGCAAAACACGGTGATCGGCTGCCGCGGCAATCGCCAGCGTAAGGCCGCGAGCGCCGCCCGACCTTCGCGGCCGTAGCCCCAGATCGCTACCTTCTTGCCTTCAAGCTCCGAAATTCGCACGCAAGGCTCCCCACATCGCGGGTGGTATTCCGTGTTCAACCGATGCTATCAGCAGCGGCGCTATGCCGAGTTCGGTCGGATCAAGCTGCGGGCGGATTTCGCGGTTGAAACGGGCCACCAATGCGTCCTCGCGCCAACTGGCGCTGTCGCCGAGCGCAGCCATCGCGGCACGCGATTCCTGGCCTTCACCGACGCACTCGAACGGCTTGTGATCCTGAAACTCGAGTAAGGCATCAAACCCAGGCGACTGTTCCGGCTCGTCAAGCAAGTTGTGCCCGAAGATGTTGAGCAGCCTCGGCTTGGGCATGAAAGGCGCCAGCGCCAAGAACACGAAATGGCATTTTGGGCACACACCACACCAACGCTGCGCTGGACGTTCGCCGAGGATATGAAAATTTCGATTGCAGCTGGAGAAAAACGCGTCGTAGTGATCAATTCGCGCGAACTGGCGCGCGACCGCCAGCTCCGACAACGGCCTCAGTAGCGAGTAATACGACAGGTCGGCCGCGACTTGTCGACGCAGCTGCGCCGCGAAAGCGCGCTCGAAAGCCCAGCTTTTCGACCATTGGTGGTTCACTTCCCCGGTGCCGGGTATCAAGCTCCCGTAGCTGGCTGAACGCTCATTGGAGAAAACTACTTGGTCCACGCCGGCGAGCACCGCCGCCATCGCGAGAATCGCCGAATTCACCGCGGTGACCGGGATGTGGCCGTTCAACGCGCCCTGCTTGTTCATTTCGAACAATTCGGCCGGCAGCTTGCGAGTGATGTTCATGGTCGGCAAACCAGTGCGCTCGGCACAGGCTTGGATCAGCGGCGAGCCGCCGATCCATGTCACGGTTTGCTCGACGCCAGCGGCACGCAAGGCCTCGATGGAGACCAAGGAATCCTTGCCGCCGCCAATCGCCACCAAGGCGTGCTGCTTCAGCCCCAGTGCCGGTGCCGACATCGTACCGACAGACGACACCGGGAAACGGATCTTGCCGCGCAGCTGCAGGCCATTTCGGTAGGCAAATTCACCGAGCCCATTTTCGTACAACTCAGTCAGGAAAGCCGCGGTTTCAGCGTCTATCGACTGCGAGTCGATTCGGATCTCACCCGGCACGGCGGCTTTGTAATAGCTCACGCCGGCGATCAAGTGCAGCAGGTTCAGAGCCCGCTGCACCGCGTCTGCCCGCGCAGGATCGAGCGTGAACGGCGCGCCCGGAAAGCCGACGGCTTCTACCAGCTCGGGGCCGTCGTCGAACGCGTAGACCAAGCGTGCTTCACCAAGCGTCGCATTAAATTCGCAACGAACGAAACGGAACGCGCGTATCGCGCCTCGGTCAAAAACAAAATCAGACATCCAGCACTTCCTCAGCGGGCAACACACGCAAGTTGTAACGATTGGCCATTACGAAGCCGTAGGCACCGGCGGTGGCAATCAACGCGACATCGCCTTCCGCTGTCGCGTCCGGCAGTGCCCGCCGTTTTCCCAACACGTCGCTCGATTCGCAAATCGGGCCGACAATTTCCGCAGGCCGGCCATCTGCGTCGGCGAGGCGCGACAGGTTCACGATTTCATGCCAGGCGTTGTACAGCGCCGGTCGCATCAAACTGTTCATGCCCGCGTCCAAGCCGATGCGGCGCATACCCAGCTTCTCAACCACCTGCGTCACCGTTGCCAGCAGCACGCCCGCTTCGGCCACCAAGTAGCGTCCGGGCTCAATCCACAGCGCGTATTGCGGCCAAGTCGCCTTGATGTCAGCCATCGCCCTTGCAAAGGCGGAAACATCGAAATTCTCGCCGTCGGGTTTGTAGGGCACGCCAATGCCGCCGCCGACATCAATCGCCGATACTGTGCCAATTTGTTCGGCCAAGTTGACTAGCTGGGCGTATACCTGCGGCCAATGGGAAACATCCTGAATGCCGCTGCCGACATGCGCGTGTAACAAAACGATCTTTGCGTCGATAGCCTTCGCGGCCGCGATGAACTCGGGCAAGCCTTCTGCAGGCAGGCCGAACTTGGCGTCTTTACCGCCGGTTCGAACTTTTTCGTGATGGCCCAAGCCGTAACCCGGATCAATGCGCAGCGCGATCTGGCGATTGGCAAACAGCTCAGGCCACTGTTGCAGCGGATACAGGCTGTCGAGTGTCACCCAGACATCGCGCGCCATCGCGGCGGCATATTCCGAGCGCGGAGCAAAGCTGGGTGTAAACAGAACGCGGGTTGGGTCCATCGTCGGAAACACGGTGAACAGATGGTCTAGCTCACCCTGGGATACACACTCAAAACCAAAACCCTCGGCATCAATCGTGCGCAGGACCTCGGGATGCGAATTGGCTTTCAGCGCGAAGAACCGGCGATCCACGGCGCCAACCCGAGCCAAGGCCCGTGCCCGTGCGCGCACCGTGGGCAAATGGTAAACGTAACGAGGCAGGCCAGGCGTCGCCATCGCGAGTAGTCGCTCGCGCTCGGTGTCCCACCACGGCGCGGGCCGCGTTCCCGGTTGCGAGTCAAGCGCTTTCCAACTGGGCCCAAACACATCCACAGCATCCACCGGCATGGCGCCGGACTGCACCAACAGTTCATGCAATCGCGGCATCATGCCGTCCACCAAGGCCTCGTCGACAACGAAGGTCAGGTTGAGGTCGTTGGAGCTTTGCGAAATCAAATGTACGCGTTCGCGGCCGAATTCGCTCCAGACATCGGTGAGTTTATGCAGCAGTGAACGCATGCCGCGACCGACCAAGGTGATTGCGCTGGTTGGCGCGATGACCTTGACTCGGCAAATTTCCGCGAGGTCAATGCATAGCGCATCCAAGACATTGGAATTGACCAAGTTATCGGAAGGATCGAGCGACACAGTGACGTTAGCTTCCGAGGAACCGATCAAGTCGATGGATAGACCGCGTTTCTTGAAAATCTCGAACACGTCCGACAGGAAACCGACCTGCTGCCACATGCCGATGGTTTCCATCGACACCAAGACGATGCCGCGGCGCGAACTGATTGCCTTCACGCCCGGCACGGTGGCCGCGCGATGGTCGATGACCGTGCCGGCCATGTCCGGGCGCTCGGTATCGCGAATCCAGATCGGTACGCGCGCTTCGCGGCAAGGATGGATACAGCGCGGGTGCAGCACTTTCGCGCCGGTCGTGGCGATTTCCTGCGCTTCTTCGTAGTCGAGCCGCCAAAGCAGGCGTGCGTCGGGCACGAGGCGCGGATTGGCGCTGAACATTCCCGGCACGTCGGTCCATATTTCAACGCGGCGAGCGCCGAGCAGCGCGCCGAAATACGCGGCCGACGTATCCGAACCGCCCCGGCCCAAGATGGCGGTGCCGCCGTCGGGCGCGCGCGCGATGAATCCCTGGCTGATGAGCAGTTCGCCGCAGGCGTTGAAACGTTCGCGCAAAGCGGCGTCGCCCTGGTAGTGACAGGACACCGACAGGCGCTGCGACCAAGCGTTTTGATTCGGCAACGCTTGCGCGTTGAGCCAATCGCGCGCATCGAGCCAGTTCACTGCCATCCCTTGCGCTCGCAGGTAGGCCACTCCGAGCGTGGACGAAAGCAACTCGCCCTGCCCTAGGACCTCGGCCTGCCAATCGAGGCGACCATCGGCGCGGCGGGGATCGGCGCCCAGCGCTCGCAGGACAGCGACGCGCGGACCGAGCACGGACTCAGGATCAACCGACAGCTCGCCGCAATACGCTTGGTGGCGTTCAACCAGTGCTTCGATGCGCCTGCCCACCTCGACCGCATCGCCGTGATGGTCGCAGATGGCCTGCAATTCGTTGGTGACGCCCGACAGAGCGGATACCACGACCAATACGCGGGCCTTATCGCCCTCGCGACGTTCGCGCATCAGTCGGCCGATGGTGTCCCATCGCGTGCGTCGGGAAACACTGGTGCCGCCAAACTTGAGGACGATCCAGTCGGCGGGGTTGGCATCGGAGGACATGGCTTGGGCGTTATGATCGGCAGGCGCGCACGTGCGCGTAACTTGGAATCATAAACGATGCCTTCGCCCCGCCGCTTCCTGCAGCTGGATGTTTTCGCCGATCGGCCCGGCGCCGGCAATGCACTGGCGGTCGTTCTTGACGCTGGCGACCTAAGCTCCGATGAGATGCAGGCCTTTGCGAACTGGACCAACCTGTCCGAAACCACCTTCCTGTTGCCGCCAAGCACCCCCGAAGCCAGCTACCGCGTGCGTATCTTCACCCCGCGCCAGGAGCTGCCGTTCGCTGGCCATCCCAGCGTCGGCAGCGCCCATGCTGCACTTGAATCGGGCCTCGCCACCGCCATTGACGGCGCCTTGGTGCAGGAGTGCGCAGCCGGGCTATTGCCGATGCGCGTGATCGCCACGCCGGGCGCAGTCACGATCTCGGTGCGGGCGCCGCGAGCTCGGGCAATCGAAACCGTGCCCGATCCGTCGGTCTGGTCGGCCGCGTTGGGTGACCGCGAGCTCGGCGCGCTGCCGCCTACGGTCATCGACAACGGGCCGCGCTGGTGGGTGGTCGAGCTGGCCGATGAAGGCGCGGTACGCGGCATGCAGCCCAATCTCGATGCAATCGCCGCACTGACTGAAAGCACGGGCACGGTGGGCTTGAGCGTGTTCGCGCACTGCGCGGGTGATGACTACTCACTGGTGGTGCGCGCCTTCTGTCCGGCTGACGGCATCGCCGAGGACCCAGTGACCGGCAGCGCGAACGCCGCGATTGGCGCTTGGCTGCATCAAAACCAAGCCCTGCCCAGCAAGCGTTACATCGCCAGCCAGGGCCGTGAACTGGGCCGCGATGGCCGAGTCGAGGTTCAGGTCGACGACAAAGGCGGCATTTGGATTGGCGGACAGACGCAAACCGTCGTGCGGGGGACGCTAACATGGTGAGTCCACGCAGCCGACGCTTCCTGCAGGTGGACGTGTTCGCCACCCGACCCGGCGCCGGCAATCCGCTGGCCGTGATAGCCGACGGCGGCGATCTCGACCTGGCCCAAATGCAGGCGATCGCCGCGTGGACAAACCTCGCCGAGACAACGTTCGTCTTGCCGTCGACGACTCCCGACGCCGACTACCGCGTGCGCATTTTCACCACGCAAAAGGAAATCGCGTTTGCCGGCCATCCCAGCATCGGCACGGCGCACGCTGTGCTTGCGACCGGCATGGCCGCGCCTCGCGCCGGCGGCCTGTTGATCCAGGAGTGCCAGGCTGGCCTGCTGCCGGTGCGGGTCACGCAACCGGGCGGCAAGCAGTCACTCTCCGTTCGTGTGCCGAGCTCGAGGATCGTTCCTGATCAAGGTCTGACGGCAGCGTTAGAAGCGATTGTCCCACCCGCTGTGCGCGGGCCCCTTGGGCCAAGGTTGGTGGAAGGTGGCCGACGCTGGTGGCTGGCCGAATTGCGCGACGAAGTGGCAGTACGGCGTTTCCAACCGGATCGCCGGGCCATCCTGTCCTTGGCACGAGACAGCAACAGCCTGGGCTTGTGCGTGTTTGCACGCACTATGCTCGACGCCGAGGCGGGCCTCGTCGTTCGCGCCTTTCCTCTGGGCGTCGGCATTGATGAAGACCCGGCGTCGGGCGCGGCCAATGCGGCGATTGCGGCCTTCCTTGATGAGTCAAACGCGCTGGGCACCCTGGGCCACCGCTACCTCGTCAGCCAGGGCCGCGAAATTGGCCGCGATGCCTCACTGGAATTGCGGATCGACGACGACCATCAGGTATGGGTTGGCGGCGAAAGCCA
>JBBSAA010000002.1:0-62287 GCA_038252715.1 Lysobacterales bacterium
GGCTGACGCCGCTCCTACAGCGCTGCTGTGGCAAACGGCGGCTCAACCCCCGGACGCAATCGCGTTCAAGATCGCAAGCGCCTCACTCGACAAGGTCAACGCACTTGCCGCCAGATTTTCGTGCAGATGAGGCACCGAGGACGTGCCCGGAATCAACAAAATATTCGGCGCGCGCTGCAACAACCAGGCCAGCGCAACCTGCATCGGCGTGGCGCCGACCGACTCGGCAACGGCGGACAAGGCATGCGACTGCAGCGGCGTAAACCCACCCAAGGGGAAGAACGGCACGTACGCAATCCCGTCCTTACCCAGTGAATCAATCAAGGCCTCATCCTTGCGATGCGCGAGGTTGTATTGGTTCTGCACACAGACGATGTCGCAGATCCGCCGCCCATCGGCCACCTGCGTCGACGTCACATTGCTCAAGCCGATATGGCGCACGAGCCCCTGCCGCTGCAGCTCGGCCAACGCGGTCAGCGGCTCTTCCATCGACCCTTCCGCGGGCCCATGGGCGCTGAACATGCTGCGCAAGTTCACGACCTCCAGTACGTCTAGGCTCAGGTTGCGCAAGTTGTCATGCACGGCGCTGGTCAATTCCGAAGCCGACATCGCCGATTTCCAGGAGGCATCGTCGCCGCGACGCGCGCCTAGCTTGGTGACGATGACCAAGTCATCGCGGTACGGGTGCAACGCCTCGCGGATCAGCTGGTTGGTGATGTGCGGTCCGTAGTAGTCGCTGGTGTCGATGTGGTTTACGCCACGCTCGACTGCAGCGCGCAACACCGCCAACGCGCCGGCGCGGTCCTTCGGCGGGCCGAACACACCGGGGCCCGCGAGCTGCATCGCGCCGTAGCCGAGGCGGTTCACGGTGCGGTCGCCAAGGGTGAATCGCTGCTTGGTCGGGGTGGGGGACATGAGTGATCTCTCGATGTAGAGGGCGATTCGAAGCTACGTCGTGACGACCCGGACGAGAAGCACGCACAATCCGGACGGCGCGTACGTCAGCGCGAACAATGAAGATCCAACAAAATCACGTCATCGCGCGCGTGGCAAGGGCTACCGCGTTCGCGGCTGCTTCGCGAGCGCCGCGCTGACGATTTGGAAACTCTACTGCGGCGACCAGCGAAAGCGTATCGGCCCAACCGGCCCGCTAGTCGCTAGCTTCGGCGGCGGCGACCTTGCCGTCGAGGCCGCGATTGCCTCCCAAGACGCTGTCATCCCAGCGAACGCTGGGATCCAGCTATTTCGCGACCAGTGCGGTAGATCCCAGCTTTCGCTGGGATGACGATCTACTGATTTCTTGACTCGGTGTTTTTGAACACTCGTATTTTCTTGGATCAGCAGCGATATTTCTTTGCGCATAGCAGCGGTCTCTGGATCCCGGCTTGCGCCGGGATGACGGAGTAAATATTTTCTGGGCTCAGCGGCTTATGCGCTTGAGCAGTGAGGGTCGAGACCGCCGTGCTGGCAAAGGGCGTGCGGAAGCGTCGCTTTACCCGATCACTCGTCGCCAGAATTCTTCAGCACCTGCTGCGCCAGCCATTTCTCGCCCTTCTCGATCAACTCGACCGGAGTCATCTGCCAGCCGGTCAAGACCATGGTTTCGCCAACCGAGAATTCCAGCTGTTCCTTGGTGAACTTGCGCGTTCCAGCGATCACCGCTTCGAGCACCGCGCGGCTGGGCATCGGGGCCTCCATTTCAGCTGCTTTCGCCGCCGCGGCGGCGGCTGGATCGGGCTTGCCGTGGATGGCAAGCCACTCGATGCGCGCTAGTGCCGCTACCTGAGGATCTTTGTCGCTGCTAGCGTCGGGGGCAACGACGGCGAGCGCTTTTTGCAAGGTGCTGAGCTGCCCGGAGACCTTCATGCGCGCCAGCTTGGCGGTATCTCGCGCGTGCTCGGCGTCTTCGGCGTCTTGCAGGGCCTGCTTGAGCTGGGCCTGTAGGGTGGCGAGATCGGGGGGAGTGGCCATGGGGTGAGTATAGAGCGACTCGTCGTTTTTTACCTTGCTCCTCGGCCCTCAGCAAGCGGCTTAGGCACGGCCATTAGCGCGTGGGTTTCATCCCAACGAGTTGAAGGAACTCCATACGCGTGCGGGCGTCGTCGCGGAACGCACCCAACATCTTCGAGGTCATCATGCTGACGCCGCGCTTGTGCACGCCGCGGGTGGTCATGCATTCGTGTGAGCCCTCGACGATGACAGCCACACCGCGCGGCTGCAGCACGTCCTCGATGCAGCGGGCGATTTGCGCGGTCATTTTCTCCTGCACCTGGAACCGGCGTGCGAATGCGTCAACGACGCGCGCAAGTTTGCTGATGCCCACGACCTTGCCATTGGGCAGGTAACCAATGTGCACGCGACCGATAATCGGCGCCATGTGGTGCTCGCAATGGCTCTCGTATTCGATGTCGCGCAGGATGATGATCTCGTCATACCCGGCCACTTCCTCGAAGGTGCGACGCAAATACTCGGAGGGATCGATCCCATAGCCCGAAAACCAGTCCTTGTAGGCCTTGGCAACGCGTTTTGGCGTATCGAGCAAGCCTTCGCGGGCGGGATCTTCACCAGCCCAAAGCAGCAGGGTGCGAACGGCGGCTTCGGCGTCGGCTTGGGTGATGTCGTCGCTCATTAGGAACTCCTTTGGCAGGCGCCTATGCTACGCAGCGGATGTGATTTTGGTGCGAGAGTCGTCTTGATCGCGGGTTACTCGCCAGGCGACGACGCAAGCCACTGCCAACAGGGCAGAGGCAAGCCAGAACGTCGCGCCGGCCCAGAACGAGTGCAGGTGGGCGTTGACCACGGTGGCGAATGTTTGCGTGAACATCGTCGGCGCCAGGATGCCGGCGATTGAATTCAAACTGCCAATCGCACCCTGCAGCCGGCCTTGCTCCTGCGGCGAGACATGGCGGGTGATGATCGCCTGTGCCGCGGGATTGGCCACGCCCCACAGCGCCGCGATCGGCATGGCCGCCCAAAACCAGTAGCCGCTGGGTGCGAGGCCATAGAGAAAGAACCCGAAGGCGCCGCAGCTCAAGCCAAAAATCAGTGCGCGGCGTTCGCCCAACCAGCCAACGATGCGACGGATCAAACCGCCCTGCACGATGACCGACAACACGCCGACGATGGCCAGCGTAACGCCGACCATCTTCAGTCCCCAACCAAAACGATAGTCGGCGTACAGCACGAAGGTGGTCGGATAGACGAGGTGCGCCAAACCCATTAGGAACATCACGCTGGCCAACCCGAACACTTCCGGATGCGCGCGCAGCATCTTGAGCGACGCGAGGGGATTGGCGCGTTTCCACTCAAAGGTCTTGGAACGGTTTTCCGGCGCTAGTGATTCGGGCAGAACGAAATACCCGTAGCAGAAGTTTGCGAAGCACAAAATGGCCGCGACGTAAAAAGGGAAACGCAGGTCAATCAAACCCAGCCATGAACCAAACACCGGTGCGAGCGTAAAGCCCAGCCCGAAGGCCATGCCCAACTTGCCGAACGCAGCCGCGCGTTGTTCCGGCGGCGTTACGTCGGCGATATAGGCATTGGCGGTGCTGAAGCTGGCCGAGGTGACGCCCGATAGCAAGCGGCCGATAAACAGCAGCGGCAGCGTGTGCGCGACCGCCATGATGACGAAATCAAGCGCCAGGCCGAGGTTAGAGATCAGGATGACCGGACGGCGCCCAAACCGATCTGACAAGGCGCCTTGGAAGGGCTGGCTGAAAAACTGCATCACCATGAAGGCGGTTGCGAATAGTCCGTGCCACTGCGTGGCTTGGGCGATATCGCCGCCAACAAAGGTCTTCAGCAGTTGCGGCAGCACCGGGATGATCAATCCAAACGACAGGATGTCGATCAAGACGGTGATGAAGATGAAGGCCAGCGCGGCACGGCGCACAGGCGGGACGACGGCGCTGGGGTCCACGCGCGATCCAAGAAGAGGGGTGGCGAATTCTAGCAGCAGCGTTGTAGGAGCCAGCTTGCTGGCATGTTTACCTCGGCGCTGGCTACCATTTTTTTGCCGCTTGCCTTGAACGAGGCAAGGTTCGTCTGTGGGTCGCGAGCAAGCTGGCTCCGACAACGGCGAGCCTACGGATTGCTTGCGACCTGTGCCTTCTTGCGGCAGCCCAAGAACGGCGAATGCGCCAACCACTGGCTGTCGGGGTAGTACGCGAAAATCGTCTGGCCGTTCTTGAGGCTATCGATCACCGCCGGCGCAACGTCCGGGCGCAGCGCCGGACAACCCCAGCTGCGGCCGAGCCGGCCCTGAGTGCGGGCCATTTGCGGGTTCACGTAGGCGGCGCCGTGCATCACGATTGCGCGCGCAATCGCGGCATCGTTGGTGCCGGGCTCAAGCCCTTCCATACGCAAGGAATAGCCGTTGTGCCCGGTATAGGTATCGGCGGTACGAAACAAACCCAAGCTGCTCTGGTGGCTGCCGTCGCGATTGGAAAACGAGTGCGCAAGGTTTTCACCGGTGCCCTGCCCGTGCGCCACCACTTCGTGGAACAGCAAGCTCATGGCGTCCAAATCGAACACCCATAGTCGCGGCTGCGTCGAGGGCAGGGAATAGTCGATCACGGCCAGGCGCGGTGAAGGAGCCAAGTGACCCGACAGCGCGGCGCAGTCGCGCGCCTCAAGGGCAAGGGCGAGCACGCGCGGGTTCGCATCCGGCGCCAAGCGCTGCAGTCCGGGCAGCAGCGTGCCCGCCCGGCCCGACATCGGCAGGAGCAGCGCCAGCAGCGGCAGCAGGAGGACAGGGCGCATTAACGCTCCGGAGGGGTTGGAGCGGCCACCTTACCGCACTCAAGGTTAAGAAGACGCTGGGCCGCGCCCTCAGGGCTTGGGGGCGGGCGAAATCTGTACCGGCGCGTCATCGGCTGGGATAGGCGCGATGTCATCGCTGCCCTCGTCGGCGGTCAGGACCGTCAGGCCCGGCCCCGTGGTCTTGGGCAGCACCGGGGCGTCGGTCAAGACCAAGGTGCCGCCGGGCTGCAGCTGGTCATACACCTGCTGGCCAAACTCGGCAGGCACGCGCACGCGGCGCACGGCGTCGGGATCCAAAGCCAACCCCGGCGCAGACTGATAGCCGGGCATGGGGATCGTCTGCCAGAGGCGAGCATGGCGCTCGGGCACGATCTGGCTGGGCTCAGCGCGCTCGCCGGCCAGCAGCACGTAGGCCTGGGTGCCAAACGGAGCATCGCCCTCGACGCTGATCTTGGCGCGGCCAATCTCGATGCCGTTGCGAATCACCAACACCAGCTTGTCCGAGGTGCTGACCAGGATCGTCAGCGGCCCGGTGGGCGATTTTTCTGGTGTCCAGCGATAGGCCTGGAACAGGCTCAGGCGAGGTGGCTCTGGTGCAATCGCACCGGAGCCAGGCACGATCGGCGCGAACACGCCCGGGTGCGCGATCTCGGCCGATTGCCCGGCGTCCTGCGCCACCACCACGGTCATGCCGAACGAGGTGACGTCGAACAATCGCTTGGCAAACTCCATCGGCATACGCACGCAGCCGTGCGAGGCCGGGTAGCCCGGCAGGTTCCCGGCATGCAGGGCAATTCCGTCCCAGGTCAGCCGCTGGATGAACGGCATCGGCGCGCTGTTGTAGAGGTTCGAGCGGTGGTCTTTGCTTTTCTGCAGGATGGTGAACACGCCGGTCGGTGTTTCTTTGCCCTTCTTGCCGGTGCTGACCGTGGTGACGCCGATGCGCAGGCCGTTGCGATACACATAGGCCAGCTGCTCATCGAGGCTGATGACCGCCACCACCGGGCCTTCGGGAACGGCCTGCGGGCTCCAGACGAATTCACCGGGCTTGAGCTGCGCCGGCGGGGTGTCGATGGGCGACGATTGCGTTGCCCCCTGGGCATGAGTACGCGCGACAGGCAGCAGCAGGGCCGCGGTGAATAATAGAACTGCAAGACGATTCATGGACGCTCCGGAAACAATCGCGCTAGCGGCAAGCCTGCGCGGTGTCGCACCAGCCACCAACTAGGTCGCCGCGTACTAAGCGGGGGCCAACCGGCGCCCGAACGACTACTTATCGCAACAAACGCGACCGCGATGTTTCAACCGCGCCGCCGGCCCGCGAAGTGCGCCGGCGCGGACGGATTTCGCGACCATAAATGCCGCCGTGCCATCGCCTCGCGACCGCTTAGAACGATCAATCCACTCGGCAAAACACCGCCTTGAGATAGCGACCTTCCTTCACGTGGGCCATGAACGGATGATCGCCGCCGGCGCCGGAAACTTTCAGGATCTGCACGGTGCGGCCGGCATAAAACGCCGCGCGGCGAATCATGTCGAGGAACTCGTCCTCGCTGACCAAGCCCGTGCACGAACACGTCAACAAGATTCCGCCCGGCGCGGTGACCTGCATCGCGAGCTTGTTCATGTCGTTGTACTTCTTCAGCGCGTTGATTACTTCATCGCGGTCGCGGGTTAGCTTGGCCGGGTCGAGGATCACCACATCGAACTGTTCGCCGCGCGCGTGCGCGTCGCGCAGGTACGGGAACAAATCGGCCTGGACGAACTTGATCTTGGCGTTGTTCAAGCGCGCGTTTTTCTCGGCGATTTCGAGGATGCCCTCGTCCAGGTCGATACCGATGACGTCTGACGCTTCACCGCGCGCCTTGGCGTAAATCGCGAAGCCGCCGGAATTGCAGCAGATGTCGAGCACGCGCTTGCCCTTGGTAAAGCGCGTCAGGAATTCGCGGTTTTCGCGCTGGTCGGCGAAGAACCCGGTCTTGTGGCCACTGCCGGGGCTGGCGCGGAATTTCAGCCCGTATTCGCTAATGACGCTGGGTGCCGGCGCCTCGGGCGAACGGAAATCAAAGCTCTCCTGCTTCTGCACGTGCTCCTCGGCGAAGCTGTAGAAACGGCAGCCGGGGAAACACTCGGTAAGCGCGCTATAAATCCATTCGCGGTGGCGAAAAGCGCCGGCTGAGAAAAACTCGACGACGATCAGGTCGCCGTAGCGATCGACGACCAAACCAGACAAACCGTCGCCTTCCGAGTGCACCACGCGCCAGGCGTCGGTGACTTCGTCCAAGCGCAGCATCTCGCGCCGCAGGGCGACGGCGGCGCGAATCTTGCGCAGGAAAAACGCCTCGTCGATGGCTTCTTCAAAATCCTCGGTCAACACGCGCAGGGCGATGCGGGAATGACCGTTGTAGAACCCGCGACCGACCCAGTGACCGGTGTTGTCGACAATCTCGACAATCGTGCCCGGACGCGGCTTGGCGACGGGCTTTTCAACCATCTTCTGGAAAATCCACGGGTGGTTCGAGCGGCGCTCGATCTTGAGGTGGACGACGGGCAGATCGGTGTGGGCGCTGTTCATGACGGCATTGTAGCCGCTGGGTCCACTGGCAGCCTGTGTAGGAGCGGCGTAAGACCGCGACTTTCTCTACGGAGCGAGCTCGGTCGCGGGCTTACGCCGCTCCTACAGCGCGGGTCGCGCGGTTTTTCGCGATTTTCACATCCCACTGCTATAGTCGCCCCCGAAGGGGAGTAGCTCCCGCTTCCGAGGTCGTCAATACGAGGGGTTCTCCCCTCCGGTCCGGAAGGCAGGTTCGTCCTGCGAGCAAGACCTTCGTCCTCCGGGGCGAAGGTCTGTCCGAAATCCGAACAGCCCTGCGCCTTGGTCGCGGGGCTTTTCATTTTCGGAGCTGCTCACAATGCAAACCATTGGTACCCCGACCCTCTGGGCGGCCTTCGCGGCGTTCGTCGTACTCGCCCTGCTCGTTGACTTGCTGCTGCTGCGCTCTAACGGCCCGCACAAGGTCAGTACCCGCGAGGCGCTGCTGTGGAGCGCGGGCTGGATCGCGCTAGCCATCGCTTTCAACGTGGGCCTTTGGTGGTACCTCGGCGCGACTGTGCCTGGCGTCGATGCTGACCGCGTGGCGATGGAATTCCTGACCGGCTATCTAGTCGAGAAAGCGCTGGCGGTCGACAACATCTTCGTGTTCTTGATGTTGTTCAACTATTTCGCGGTGCCACCGGCGTCCCAGCAGCGCGTCCTAGTGCTCGGCATCTTGGGCGCAATTTTTTTGCGCGCAATCATGATCTTCGTGGGCGCGGCGCTGATCGCACAGTTCAGCTGGGTGCTGTATTTGTTCGGCGCATTCTTGCTGCTCACCGGCGTGAAAATGATCCTCGCTGCGGGTAAAGAACCGGACTTAGAGGCCAACCCATTGCTGCGCTGGATCACGGCGCACTTGCCGCTAACCCGCGGCTACCACGGGGAAGCGCTGTGGATTGGCGAGGACAAGCGTCGCAAGTACACGCCGCTGTTCGTCGTGCTGGTCATGATCGGCGTCAGCGACGTGATTTTCGCGGTCGATTCCATTCCCGCCATCTTCGCCATCACCACCGACCCGTTCATCGTGCTGACCTCGAATGTGTTCGCCGTGCTGGGCCTGCGCGCGCTGTACTTCCTGCTGGCGGGCATGGCGGAGAAATTCCATCTGCTGTCCTACGGGCTAGCGGCGGTGCTGATTTTCATCGGCGGCAAGATGTTGATCGTGGATTTCATCCACCTGCCGGTGTTCGTCTCCTTGGGCGTGGTGGCGGCGCTGATTGCCGGCGCGATGGTGGCGAGCTTGATGATTTCGCCGAAAGCCAAGGCAAGCGCCTGAGGCGCCAGCGCGTAGGAGCCGGCTTGCTGGCGAACCACCTTGGTCTAATGCCGGCCGCTGGCGCCTTCGCCGCGGCTACAAGAAATGAAAACTGGCAGCCAGTCACCAGCAAGCTGGCTCCTACGTAGGGGCCGGCGGGCAACAACGCCGACGAGGGCTTGCCTTGCCGACCTTGTGCCCCATCTAGATTGAATGGACGCTACCAATACTCCTACCGACGCTGAGCTCGCCGCTGCGCCCACCATCCTGGCGCGCTTCCGGCGCGCCTTAAACCTAAGCATGGCGACTGTGGTGGTCTTGGCGGCCGTGTTTTTCGCGCAGGCTCAGTTCGACCTCGCGGCGTTCACCCTGCAACCGGGCGTGCCAGCGGGCTTGATCGGCATCCTGACTGCGCCCCTCATGCATGGCTCGATTGGCCATTTGGCCTCGAACGCGGTGTCGATCCTGATCTTGGGCACCTTGGCCGGCACCGTATTCCCGCGTGCGACGGTGCGTGCGCTGCCAGTAATTTGGCTTGGCGCTGGCTTAGGGACCTGGCTAATTGCAACGCACGGTTACCACCTCGGTGCGAGCGGCGTGACGCACGGGCTTGGCTTCCTGATTTTCACCCTGGGGCTTTTGCGTCGCGATCGGCCGTCGATCGCCGCGGCACTGATTGCGTTCTTTTTCTTCGGCGGCATGCTGATGACGGTCCTGCCGCAGGAGCTGGGCGTGTCCTGGGAATACCATCTGTCGGGTGCAGTTATGGGCGCGCTGTGCGGTGTGATTTGGCGCCGTGCCGACCCGCCGCCGCCGGCCCGCCGCTACAGCTGGGATGAGGAGGAGTCGACCGAATCGCTCGCCTTGGATGAGGAAGTGGACTTGCCTCGTCCCGTTGATGTGCCGGTGATTTGGCATCGGCCACCCCCAGCCACCACCGGCCAAGTCATTGAATTTCGGCGGCCAACGCGAAATTCTGTGATCGAGTAGGCGTTCCGGTCAATTCAAGCCAAACTGCGGCTCCGGAGTTGCGCCGCAGCTTGCAACCCTGATGCCTCGGAACCCGCATGGCCTGGACGTTCGATATTCGCACTGCCCTGTTGCTTGGCGCCCTCACCTCGGCGTCTATCGGGCTGCTATTGCTGGTGGTCCGAAACCAACTGGCTTCGTCACTGCAGCCGAGCCTGCGCTGGTGGATTGCCGGGCTGCTGCTATATCCGACCGGCCTAGCGCTGCTGGGTGCGCGTGGTTGGGCCGGGGAAGGCGCGGCGGCCGTGGCTGCGAATGTGGTCGTAGCGGCTTCGTTCTCAGCCGATGCGATCGCGTTGCGCGCTTTCAACGAGAGTCCGCAGCGACGTCTGCGACTGGCGATCATCCTTGTTCTCGTCGCGCTGGTGGCCGGATGGTTCGGTCTGGTACAGCCCAATCCTTCGCTGCGCGTAGGCTGGTCATCGGCGTTTTACGCCGTCCTGCTGGGCACCTGCGCCCGCGCGTTCTATCGCCGCGGCAAGTCGGTGACCGTGGTCAAAAACGTCACTGGCGCCATGTTCATTTTTTGCACTGCGTTGATGTCGGTGCGTGCGGCGGCTTATCTCTTCGGTGGCGTGCAATTCGATTCGGCGGACGACGCGACGCTGCAGTCGCTGGTATTTGCCTTGGGTGCCTTGCTGCCGGTGCTCAGCACGGTGGGGTTCCTGCTGATGTGCACGGACCGCGGCCAGCAAGAGCTCGCCACGGCCGCGCGCCTCGATTACCTGACCGGCATCTGTAACCGGCGCGCGATTGAAGACTTGGGTTCGCGCGCGTTGGCGGCGGCACGTCGGCATGGCACGCCGATGGCGGTAATGATCATTGATGTCGATCACTTCAAGCGCATCAATGACGAATTCGGCCACGCCACCGGCGATCTGGCCTTGATCGAATCAGTGAGCCGAATTCGCGCCAGCCTGCGCGCCGAGGACCTGGTCGGGCGCTTGGGCGGCGAGGAATTCGTCGCCGTGATGCCCAATACCGACGGCGCCAGCGCGCTCGCCGCCGCCAGCCGCACCCGCCAGGCGTTCGCTGACGCGGTGATGTCGTTGGACCGAGGCGAGCCGCTGGTGACCGTCTCGGTCGGCGTCGCCATGCTGGCGGCCGAGGACACGCAATTTTCCGACCTGCTGCTGCGCGCCGACCACGCGATGTACGCCGCCAAGGCCGCCGGCCGCGACCGGGTGATCCTGGACGGACTGGCGGTGTGAAGGCGGGGCTGAGCCCTGGTGCAGCTTGCCAAGGTCAACCGTCGGTGAAACCCTAGCAAGAGACCAACCGTCGCGGGGGAGCGATTGGAATGGCAATCGCGTTTGATCTGCGCACGGCCGTCCTCGTTGGCGCGCTGCTGACGTTCCTGACCGGCTTGGTCTTGCTGTTCGCGCAGCAGGTCTTCCTACGACCGACGCGTGACGGCTTGCGCTGGTGGTTGAGTGGTCTGCTACTGCATCCGGTCGGGTTCACTTTATTGGGCCTGCGTGACGCCGCGCCGGATTGGTTGTCAATCGTTGTTGCCAACACCGTCATCGCCGTATCGATTGCCTGCCTCGGGATTGGCCTGCGTGTGCTGCTGTCCTTGCCGCAGCGTCGTGGTTTTCTTCTCGCGCTGATTGCGGCGACGTTCGCCGTCGTGCTGGTGTTCAATTACGTCTATCCCAGCATCTTGGTGCGAATTTGCTTGGTGTCCTTGCTGTTGGCGGCGGTCTGTTCGCACGCGGTCTTGGCGATTTATTCCAACAGCTTGCGGGTGAGCGCGGTTTCGCACATCGTCGCGCTGTCCTTCTTGATGGCGCTCATTGCGCTGATCTACCGTGCGCTGTATTTCAGCGTGCTCAATGCCGATGCGTCGCAGGTCTTCGTGCTCAACAGCGCCCAGGTCATCGTCTACCTGCTGACTGGGCTATTACCACTGATCAGCACGGTCGGCTTCCTGCTGCTGTGCGCCGAGCGCAGCATGGTGGAATTGCAGCGCACTGCGCGCACCGACTACCTGACTGGAACAATGAACCGCCGCGCGATTGAAGAAAGCGGGCGCCAAGCCGTAGCGGCGGCGCGGCGGCACGGCGGACTGTTGTCGGTCGTGGCGATAGACATTGATCATTTCAAGCGCGTCAATGACGAATTTGGCCACGCCGCCGGTGACGAAATGCTGGTGCAGTGCGTGCAGCGCATACGCGATTCCATGCGCGCCGAAGACGTTATCGGCCGCCAAGGCGGCGAAGAGTTCGTCGTGCTTATGTCGGGCACCGACCTTGATCAGGCCGCGTTGGCCGCCGAACGCATCCGCCGCGAATTCTCAGCCCGACCGTTCATGCTCAGCGCCGGCCGACGCGAGGCGAGTGTCTCGCTGGGCATTGCCGCATTGAGCGCCGCAGATGGCCATTTCAGCGACTTGCAGCGGCGCGCCGACCGCGCGATGTATGCCGCCAAGGAAGCAGGGCGCGACTGCACAATGATCGAGCGAGACTCGCGCTTGGTGGCGTTTCCTTGACGCCAGCGATGGAAAGCCGGGGCGCGAGCCGGCTTGCTGTGCGTCCTTGTCGATAGCAACGGGGGACACCAGACGCGTTCGCAGTACCTTAGCTCAGCCCCAGCTGCCGGTCATGCACCCGTGGCCACACCAGCAACGACACGATTGCGCCAATCAAGCAGCTAAACATGTCCCACTGCGTGTCCCAGACATCGCCCTGCGTGGCGAGGAACGCGTCGGCGGCGCCACCCCAGGCGAGCGCTGACCACCATTCGATCATCTCGAAGAACGCGCTGAATGCCAGGCAGGCGCAGACGGTCAGCACGGCCAGCCATTTGCCGCGCTGCAGCGGACTGGTACGCAGCAATAATTCGCGAACCAAGATCGCCGGCACGAAACCCTGCATGAAATGACCGAGGCGATCGTAGTGGTTGCGCGACAGGTCGAACGCCTCCTTGACCCATAAGCCCAGCGGCGTCTCAGCATAGGTGTAATGGCCACCGTAAATCAGCACCAGCGCATGCAGGGCCAGCCACCACGCCAGCAGCCGGGTCATCGGGAAGGTCTTCCACTTCCACGCGATCCACGGCAATCCGATCAGTATCCAAATGATTTCCAGCAGCCAGGTCAGCGGGTCCTTGCAGCCGAAATAGGAAATGACAATCGCGGCGATCACGCCGAACACGAGAACGCGACGTTCGATTGGACCGGGCGTGATGAGGGTCGTGGTCATGGCATCTCCGTCAGCGGGCGAGGTGGTCAAGGGCGAGGCGGCGGGTCTGCTTGACCGCCCGCAGGACGAAGCTGGAGTTGACGTCAGCGACGCCGCCATCATGCAGCAAACGATCAAGCAAGAAGTGCGAGAAGTGCTCGAGGTCACGCACGATCACGTGCAACAGGTAGTCCATGTCGCCGGTCAGCGCATGGCAGGCGGCGACTTCGTCCCAGTCGTTAACGCGACGACTGAACTCCGCGATGGATTCGGCATCGTGGCGCGCCAATTGCACGCGCACGAACGCCTGTAGGCCCAGGCCCACTTGCGCCGGATCTATGGTCGCGGCGTAACCGGCAATCACACCCGTGGCTTCGAGCCGCTGCACGCGGCGCAGGCAGGCCGAGGCGGACAAGTTCACCCGCTCGGCCAACTCGGCATTGGTGATTCGGCCCTCCAGCTGCAGGGCGGCGAGCAAGGCCAGGTCAGTGCGGTCGAGCCGATTTTCGTCCATTTATTGCTCAAATATCCGCTTTATTGGTGGAATATTGTGCATTTACCGCCGGACCCAGCAATTTTGCAAGCTTATTTCGCCCGATTACAGATAATATTTGCCGTAGGAGCGGCGTCAGCCCGCAACCACGCGTGCCACCGCCCTAGCTAGCTCTTGGCTCATTCGCTTGCTGTCGTCAGTGCGCTCGCCTCGGAATCTCCGGTCGCGGGCTGACGCCGCTCCTACAGATCTGTCTTGGAGTCACTATGTCTACCGCCGAACGCGTCGAACACCAGCTCACCGACAAAGGCCACGTGCCGGTGTATACGACGGCGATCGTCGAGCAGCCGTGGCAGAGCTATACCGCCGCCGACCATGCGGTTTGGAAGACCTTGTTTCGCCGCCAGCGCGAGCTGCTGGTGGGCCGCGCCTGCCAGGAGTTCCTCGACACCCAAGACATCATGGGCATGGGCGAGGACCAAATTCCGAAGTTCTCCGAACTAAACCGGCAATTGCAGGCGACCACCGGTTGGACCCTGATTGGCGTGGAAGGCCTGCTGCCGGAGCTGGATTTCTTCGAGCACCTCGCGAACCGCCGATTCCCGGTGACTTGGTGGATTCGTCGCCCTGACCAACTCGACTACCTCAGCGAACCGGACCTGTTCCACGACCTGTTCGGCCACGTGCCGCTGCTGATGAACCCGGTGTTCGCCGACTACATGCAGGCCTATGGCCGCGGTGGCGTCAAAGCGCATGGCATTGGCCCCGAGGCGCTCGCGCAGCTCACGCGACTGTATTGGTATACGGTGGAATTTGGCTTGATCGACACGCCCGAAGGCCTGCGCATCTATGGCGCCGGCATCGTCAGCTCGAAAGGTGAAAGCATCCACAGCTTGGAAAGCGCCGCACCCAATCGCATTGGTTTCGACCTCAAGCGCATTATGAATACGCGCTACCGCATCGACACTTTCCAGAAAACCTATTTCGTGATCGATGGTTTCGAACAGCTCATGGCCGCCACCGAGCCGGACTTCATTCCCTATTACGTCGAGCTAGCCAACACCGCCAGCCGCCCCGCCGGCGAAATTGGCGCCAACGATGCCGTTTTCCACCGCGGCAGCGGCGAAGGCTGGCTCGCGGAGGGCGACGTCTAGCCGAACGACGCTCGGGGCAAGGCGGAATCACCCGCAGCAACTAACGGCCTGCTGTTGGCACCGCAGGCCGAGCCCAGCACGCACCGAAGGCCGGCCTTGTTAGCTTGACGGCTTCGCACCGGTGTTCGGCGATCGCCTGATGCCGCGCTCGCAGGTACGCGTAGATTTCGGCGAGATCGTAGAAGCGATTAGTCCGTCGGCTCCGCCGGCATGCCAGGAAACGCCTCGGCATAGTCGTTGAGGTGTGCGCGGATGTAGTGGTCACCAGGCGCCAGCGTCACCACGATCGGTTCGCCGGGCGGGCATGGCGCGCGAATACACATGATGGTCTGGCGGGCGCGGATCACGCGCATGTCGCCTTCGTTAAACCAACCATAGACGGCGTAGTCGCCGGGTGCGAGGCCGTCGATACGGTACTCGGCTTGGTCTTGTTGGGTGCGCACGCAGCCGACGCGGCGCGGCTCGGTGGTGGCTATCGCGCAGACATGCATCGCCGGGATTGACTCGCTGCCGTATTCAATGTGGCCGGAAATGCTGCCGGTCTTGGACTTCGGCACCGCGGCGGACGCCGGTTCGGCCATTGGCTTGGTCGGTGGTGCCGTCGTCGCTGAGGCGTCGCGGTCGGTGGCGACGGCGGCGGTGCCCTGCTGGCAGGCACACAGGCTGCCCACGAGCAGCAGCGCGAAGGCGGTCTTCAATGAAATGGTCATGCGGTCGCTCCCAGTGGGGTTCGCCACCATTAACGCACGGGCGGCGGCTTACGCGCCCACTGGCACCTGAACCGAGCGAGCGGGCAGGAATTTTCGGCCTAAGTAGACCCGAGCCATCACCGCGACTGCCAATGGTCCGAGCCAAGCTAAGTTTTGCAGGGTGGGGCCGGCCAACATCGGCAGCAGTTTCGGCAAACCGATGCTCAAGAAGGCGATGTGCGTGGCGACGCCATTGCCGATCATCGCGCCCAGGTGCTGTTCCAACCACCAGCGCGGGCTGCTGGGTCGCTCGCGCGAAAAGCGGCGCATGGAAACAAAGCTGCCAATGCCGATGATCGAAAAGGCAATGAAAATGACCTGCGATTGCTTCGCGAAAAACAGCCCCATGGCCAGTACGCCCAAACCGCTAGCGAGATTGAGCCAAGCCAGGCCTTGGTAAACCGGTCCAGTAAATTTCTGCCAATCGCGTTTGTCGCGGATGGCTCGCCAGCTGACCCACACCGTGGTGGCGGTGATCACCCACAGGTACATGAGAAACAGCCCGCCTAGCGGCGACTTGAGTAAATAAATGCGAATCGCCAGCGGCAACGCCGGCAACAAGAGCGCGGCCATCGCGACCAGATAGACCTTGCCGGATGCCCGATGCACCGCGCTGCCCTTGCGGGCCATTCCTGCGGTCCAGAAGGTGATCAAGGCCAACACGCCGATCAGGCCGTGCAGCGACAGGGTGGCTTGGTACAGGCTCATGGCGAGTCTCCTTGGTGTGCCGCCAGACTCGCTCTACGGACGCAGGCAAACAGGTGCCGGCGGTCACCTGCGAGCGGTGCCGGAAGTCACTTTCTTGCACCGGAGCCTTGAGTGACGCGAGCAGACGGCCCAAGCTGCCGGCATGTGGACCCGCCTACGCACCTTGTTCGAACCAATGAATATCGCCGCCTACCTCGCGTGGTTAGCGATCGGCTTGGAGATTTGGGCCTCGCCGGCCAAACCGACCGGCCTGCTGCCGGCAGACGCCACGTGGCCGGCGCTGATCGTGATGCATGCGGCTGTGCTGGCGGTCTTCCTCGCCTGCCAGTTCGCAGCCTGGTCACAATGGCAGCAGCGCGGCCTGGTCTGGCTGCAGATGCTGATTGCGCTGATGATGATTGCCTCAGCGCGCTACACGTCGGTTCCGGTGCTGTTGATCATCGCGATGGCCCAAAACGCCCAACTGTATCGTCCGCGCGCGCTGGCCGTGGTCTTCTTGCTGGTGAATATCACGATGTACGCGATCTTCCGCGTCGTCTGGCAGGCGTCAGCGCCGATGATGTTCATGGCGATCAATTCAAGTTTCCAACTGTTTGCGATGATGACGTCTTGGTATGCGGTCACGGCGGAGCGCTCACGCGATGCGCTGGCGGCCACCAACGCGGACTTGATTGCCACGCGCTCGCTGCTGGCCGAGTCCACGCGCAGCGTCGAGCGGCTGCGCCTGTCGCGCGAGCTGCACGACGTGGTTGGGCACAAACTCACCGCTTTGAAACTCAACCTCGCTGCGCTTGTGCGCGATCCACGCACCACGCCACTGCCGCAAGTGGGTCTGTGCGCAACGCTGGCCGACGAGCTGCTCGCCGATATTCGCGGCGTTGTCCAGCAAATGCGCCTGCACGACAACATGGACTTGCGGGTGGCGATTACGACGCTTGCCGCGCCATTCCCGCGGCCGCGCGCCCATGTGCAGATTGACGCCGGCACGCACGAGATTGGTTTTGACCAAGCCGAAGCGGTATTGCGCGCGGTCCAGGAAGCGCTGACAAACTCGGCACGGCACGGCAGCGCCGAGAATATCTGGATCGTGCTGCGAGACGATGCCGGTACGCTGGCCCTGGATATTCGCGATGATGGCCGTGGCCATGGCGCCGTGGTGTTTGGCAACGGATTGGCCGGCATGGGCGAGCGACTGCAGGCGCTCGGCGGCACGCTGCGAGTCGAGCGCAACGCCGCCGGCGGCGTGCAGCTGCTGGCACTACTGCCGGTTTCGTCATGATCGCGCCGCTGCGCTTGGCCTTGGCCGATGACCAGGCCTTGGTTCGACATGGCTTGATAGCCCTGCTGGCCGGATTTGAGTCGCTGCAGGTCGTGGTGCAAGCCGCCGACGGTGACGCCCTTTTGGCAGCACTGATTGAAACACCGGTGGACGTGATCTTGTCGGACATTCGCATGCCTGGCGGCGATGGCTTCAGCCTGCTGCAGCGACTGCGCGAGCGTGGCGACTACACGCCGGTGATCTTGCTGACGACGTTCGACGAACCCGAGCTTACGCTGCGCGCGAGCGCGGCCGGGGCGCAGGGCTTCTTGCTCAAGGACGCTTCGCCCGAAGATTTGTATGACGCGATCACGCGGGTCGCGCGCGGCGAAACCCTACTCGCACCGGTGGCGACCGATCCGGTGCGGGCGCGCTTTGCGTTCCGCGACCAAGCCCCGCCCAGCGACACTTTCAGCGAACGCGAGGTCGCAATCCTGCGCCTGATCGCCGGCGGCTATTCCAATCGCGAAATCGCCAAGGCCGTATTCCTGTCTGAGGGCACCGTAAAAAACTACGTGTCCGAAATCCTCGACAAACTCGGCACCCGCGACCGCACCCGGGCCGTGCTCAAGGCGATCACGCTGCGGGTTATTTGAGACCGTCACTCACTGCGCCGGCGCCGCCAACCACGTGACCAGCACCGTGGCCAACAACATCAGCACCAGGCCAGCAGCAACGCGCAGGCCATACGCGCGACCACCACTGGCAAACGCAACTAGGGTTTTGCCAATGACGCTTGCGGCCAATAGGCCCACCAGCCCCAGCCGGGCCTGACTGGCGTCGAGTGTGCCGTTCGAAAACAGCTGTCCCAAGGTCGCGACTGCCGCGTGTAGTTCGACGGCCGCTGCCAGAGTTGCCGCGATCAAGGCGCCCTGCGAACCGAACCACAGGTTCATTCCAGCAGAAAACACGGCGATCACAGCAACCAGTCCGGCGAACGCCAAAGCATGCGAAAGACGAAACATTCGCGATTCAGCGGTCGGAGCCGCCGCCGTTATCGACGCACCCGCGCGCAGGCCCAAGGCACCACCGACCAGCAAGGTGCTCGCCGCGACCGCCAGTTCCGGCGCGAGCGTTTGCAGCAGTGTCGGTGCCGTGGTGGCCAAGATGGGAACAAACAGCGTCAAGGACGCGAGGTTCGCAAGCATCGCCGCACCAACTGCTGGCCGCAGCAGCGTCGGCGTGTCTTTGGCGCGCTGCCCAAAACCAGCAACTGCCGCAGTTGAGGACACATAGCCGGCAAGGAATCCTGCCAAGGCTAGGCCCCAACGATTTCCAACAACCCTGAGGGCGACATGCCCAAGCGCGCTGATTGCCATCACCAGCACCACCAATCGCCAAATCGTCGCCGGATTGAGCGCTGACCACGGGTCAATCGCGCGATCGGGCACAATCGGCAGGATCACCAGCGCAGACGCAAGCAGCAGCAAGCCATCATGCACTTCGCGCTCGCTGAGCAGCTCGCGACTGAGCCGGTGCAGGCTGGCCTTGGCATAGAGCAGGCCAGCGGTAACCACGCCGATTCCGACCGCCAGCATCGGCCGCGTCAGCGCCAGCGCGCCCAGCAGCAGGGTCAGGACGAGGGCCACTTCCCCGGTCACACCGGTGTCGGTAATCGAACTGCGCCAGTAGCTGATCCAAACCAGGCCGATCACCAGCGCCAAGACCGCGACCAGTACCGGCAGCCCTAGGCTGGCGGCAATCGCGCCAGTAACCGCAGTCAGGCCATAGGTCCGGACGCCGGCAAGGGCATCGGGATGCTGGCGCTCGCGGACGATGCCAATCAGCAGGCCGAGGCCAAACGCCGTCAAAATAGCAACTAGCAGGGGCGACAGGTCAGGCATCGTGGCAACAGTGTCGCACGCGCTCGCAGCGCGGCGTCCGGCCGCGCCAAAGTTACAATAGCGCTCCACCACGCCGAGCTGCCTGCATGAAACCGATTTCCCTGACCCGATTCCTGATCGAGGAACAGCACGCCGGCCACATCAATGCCGACCTGCGGCTATTGATTGAAGTCGTGGCGCGCGCCTGCAAGACCATTGCCACCGCCGTCGGTAAAGGCGCCCTCGGCGGCGTCCTGGGCGAGGCCGGGTCGCCTGGCGTGGCGAGTATGAACATCCAAGGCGAGGCGCAGAAAAAACTCGACGTGCTGTCGAACGAGATCTTGCTTGAGGCCAACGAATGGGGCGGTCACTTGGCGGGCTTGGCGTCGGAGGAGATGGATCATTCGCATCCCATTCCGATTGCGTATCCCAAGGGCAATTACCTGCTGCTGTTTGACCCCCTCGACGGCAGCTCAAACATCGACGTGAACATTTCCGTCGGCACGATTTTCTCGGTGCTGCGCTGTCCCGACGGCGTCACCGAGGTCAGTGACGAGCATTTCCTGCAGCCGGGCACGGCGCAGGTTTGTGCGGGCTATACGACCTATGGGCCGAGCACGATGCTGGTGTTGACCATCGGTCGCGGCACCCATGCTTTCACCCTCGATCGCGAACAGGGCAGCTTTGTGATGACCACGCGCGGCATGAAGATTCCTGAGGACACGAGAGAATTTGCAGTGAATCTATCGAACCAGCGCTATTGGGAGCCACCGATGCAGCAGTACGTGGCCGATTTGCTCGCTGGCAAAGACGGTCCGCGCGAAAAGGATTTCAACATGCGTTGGGTCGCCAGCATGGTGGCCGATGTCCACCGCATCCTGACTCGCGGCGGCATCTTCAGCTATCCGCTCGACGCCAAGTGCCGTGCGCAGGGCGGCAAACTGCGCATCATGTACGAAGCCAATCCGATGAGTTTCCTGGTCGAACAGGCCGGCGGCGCGGCCAGCACCGGTCGTGGCCGGATGCTGGATGTGGTCCCGACCGGACTGCACCAGCGCGTTCCGGTATTCATGGGCTCGAAGAACGAGGTGATCGCCGCGGTGCAGTACCACGCACGTCACGATGCCTTCGTTGGCGCGGCCTGAGGCAAGTACCGGTGACCGGCCCCGATTTCATCGAAGTCTATGCCGACGCGCTGCCGGCCGCGGCCTGCGCGCAGCTGTGCCAGCACTTCGAGCGCAGTGGCCAGGCGCTGCCCGGTCGCGTCGGTGGCGGCCTGTTGCCAGAACTCAAGCACAGCCGCGACATCTTGATTTCGGGCAAGCCCGAATGGCGCGATACGGAGAACGCACTCAACACCGCGATGTTCACTGGCCTGCTCGCCTACCTGCGCAAGTACCGTTACGCCTTGATTGCTCCCTTGATGCTGCAGGTGCCCGACGCGGCCGCGCCGGGCGGAATGCGCCGCTTGACCGAAGATGATTTCGACACCATGAGCGATGCGCTGCTCGGCGCACTGGTCAACACCGTATTGCGTCCGGGAGCAATCAACCTGCAGCGTTATACCGCCGACGAAGGCGGTTACCCTTACTGGCACTGCGAGCATTACCCCAAAGATGCGGCCGCTGAGACCCTGCATCGCACCTTGCTGTGGACGATCTATCTCAATGACGCGTTCGCCGACGGCGAAACCGAGTTTCTGTACCAGCAGCGCAAGATCGTTCCAAGTACCGGCGCCTTGCTGATCGCCCCGACCGCGTTTACACACACGCACCGCGGCAACCGGCCGCGCGGCGGCGACAAATACATCGCTACCAGCTGGCTGCTATTCCAGCGCGCTGACGTGCTGTTTGCAGCCAGCCGCTAGGTTGGGCGGCGGCGCGGCAACGACGCTTGGAACGCTGTGCTAGTGTGAGCACGGCGCCGATGCGTCGAACCATCTTGACCTTGGGAGGGAGCTACGATGAGTCTTGAAAGTATTCTTATTATTTGTTTAATCGGCGGTATTGCTGGCTGGCTGGCGGGCGTGATCATGAAAGGTCGCGGCTTTGGCATCTTGGGCAATATCGTCATCGGTATCCTGGGCGCCTTCGTCGGTAGCTGGGTGCTGGGCAAGCTCGGAATCAGCATCGGCGGGGACCTGTTGGGCGCCATCATCAACGCCCTCATCGGCTCCTTGATCATCCTGTTCTTGATCAGCCTGGTGAAACGCGCCTAAGGGCGCGCACGCGGTTCCGGCAGCGGCGGCTTCGGCCGCCGTTGTTTTTTGCCCGCGAGGCTTGGCGGTCGATGCGCTTGCGCCTAATCTGAGACCGCTACCAGGAAGAAGCCATGAGTCTGTTTGAGCTGCACCCGACCCTCGCTTTGCTGCTGTCGCTGGGCTGGGCGGCGTACTTGGTCGTGCTCGCGGGCTGGATCGTCCTGCAAAAACGCGAGCCGATCGCAACATTAAGTTGGGTGATGTCGCTGGCCTTACTGCCGGTGGTCGGGCTGGTCATCTATCACTTTTTGGGGCCGCAGCGGATCCGTCGCAACCGGGTCAAGCGACTGCGTTCGCGGATGCGCTTCACCACTGGCGCACCGGGAATCGCGCTGCCCGTCGAGTGCAGCCCGGTGATGCGCTTGGTGGAGAAAGCCACCGGTTTCCCCTGTAGCAGCAGCCAACGTGTCGACCTGCTGGTAGATGGTGGTGCGACCTACGATGCGCTGCTTGCCGCGATCGCCACGGCACGGCACCACGTGCACCTGGAATACTATATTTTCGAGCCCGACCGCACCGGCAGCTTGCTGCGCGACGCGCTGATTGAGCGCGCCAGCGCCGGCGTGCACGTGCGCCTGCTGGTCGATGCCTTGGGCTCGTCGCGACTGTCGCCGAAATTCCTCGCGCCGCTGCAGGCGGCTGGCGCCGAAGTCGTTTTTTTCCATCGACTGCGCCTGCGCTTGCGCGGCCTGTGGCGGCCGAAATTGAACCTGCGCAACCACCGCAAGATCGTCATCGTTGACGGCACCGTCGGGTTTACCGGCGGCATCAATATCACGGATGAAGAAAACGAGCGCTTTACGGTCGATGCGTATCACGACCTGCACCTGCGCATGGAGGGTGCGGCGGTGCATTGGCTGCAGCTGGCTTTCCTAGAAGATTGGACCTATGCCTGCTCACGCGTTCCGTCCGATGACGGACTGTGGCCAGAATTGCCGGCAGGGCCAATTCGCAGCCAAGTGTTGCCGTCGGGACCAGATTCGCCGTGGGAGGCGATCCATCGCGCGAACATTGACGCGATCACCAGCGCGGCGGCGCGCGTGTGGTTGGCTACGCCGTATTTCGTGCCGGGTGAAGCCGCACGCATGGCGCTGACCTCCGCGGCCCTGCGCGGACTGGACGTGCGCCTGCTGGTGCCAGCACACAGCGACTCTCGCCTAGTCAGCGCCGCGGCGCGCTCGTATTTCGGCGAACTGATCGCTGCCGGCGTTGCAGTCTACGAATACCCTCGAATGCTGCACACCAAGGCGTTGCTGGTCGACGACAGGACCTGCCTGCTCGGCAGCGCCAACTTCGACAACCGCAGCTTCCGGCTGAATTTCGAGCTATGCGTCTTGTTCGAGGACGCCAGCGTAGCCACCGCGCTGGAAGCGCAGTTGTCCAAGGACCTTGCGCAAGCCGCGCGCGTGCCCGTGCATCGACCGCTGAACCTCGCCAGACGGCTGGCTGAAGCCATTGCGCGCCTGCTCTCGCCCCTGCTCTGAGCCTGCGATAGACTGCCCCGGCAACTGAACGAGGTGTCCCATGCATTGGCTTTTCCTGGCGGTTTCGATCTTGCTCTTGGTCATTGCGATGTCGCCCTCGATCCCGGGCTGGGTCGTATTTTTCTTGTTGCTCGGTTCGCTGGCAGGAATCGTGGCGTGGATCGTCGGTTGGCTGTCCTCACGAATTTCCAGCGGCTCGCGCCATGAGATGCACATCATCAGTCCCGACGAACTTCGGCAAATGCGCGAGCAGGCCGAAGCGCGCAAAGCAGCGGCTGCCCAAGCACCAAGCGATCCACCAGCCTGATCGTCCCTGCGCCACCTTGGCCCGAGCGCGCGGCGGCGGCGGCGGCGCCGATTTTGGGCGACGAGGTCCTGCGCCTGTGGTGGTGTCCTGAACAAGCTTCATCCTTATCGCGCCGCGCCCGCACCGACCAACTGCTACGCATCGTGCTGTCGGCAACGCTCGGGCTTTCGGCTGAGGAGCTCGTGTTCGCGCGCGAAGCGAAAGGGCGGCCTTTTCTCCGCAACGACCACGCGCCGGACTTCAACCTCACCGATACCGGTGGCGGCACCTTGATCGCACTGTGTCGCCGCGGTCGCATCGGCGTGGATATCGAACGCTTGGACCGAGATCCGCCGGTGGCGAAATTGGCGGCGCGGTGGTTTGACCCCGCGGAAGCGACCGCGCTTGCACAGATGGCTCCCGACCACGCTAGAACGGCTTTCTTGCGCCTATGGACGGCGAAAGAGGCCAGCTGCAAGGCAACCGGCACCGGCATTTTCGGCCACTTGAGCGGCTGGCAATTCGATCCGCTATCCGAACAACCGCAGCTGCGGCAGCTGCCGGACTCGGCCGGCGAACGCGCCCGCTGGTCCTTCTTGCGCTTGGCGCCTTCCAACAGGCACACCGCCGTGGTGTCGGTGCGTGATGCTGGTTTCGAGCGCGTGGAGACCTACTCGCTGCTGGAATGAGCCCGGCCGCGCGGGGTACCGCGTCGGCAGGCATCCGAGCAGTAGACGACCTGCGGCCAATCGCGCTGCCATTTCTTCCGCCACGAAAACGGGCGGCCGCAGACCGGACAGACTTTGTCCGGATGTACAGGCTCAGTGCGTCGCTGGCGGATCGGAGTCGCCCTCGACGCGATTGCGCCCGGCGCGTTTGGCGCGGTACAGCGCGGCATCGGCGCGACGCAGCAAGCTGTTGGGCTCTGCCTGGACGCCGGGTACGAAGCCAGATACGCCAATACTGACGGTGGTTTCAGGCATGTTGTCGTGCATTTGCGCACGAATACTTTCCGCGCGCCGTTCCGCCTCGTCTTGGTGCACCCCGGGCAACAACAGGGCAAATTCCTCGCCGCCGTAGCGCGCCATCAGCTCGCGCTTAGGATCGTGCAGGGTCAGCAATCGCTGCGCGATCGCACGCAGTAAGACGTCGCCTTCAAGGTGACCGTGGGCGTCGTTGTAGCGTTTGAAGTGATCGACATCGATCATCAGCACCGACAGTGGCCGGCGCTGGTCGAGGCAGCGGTACCACTCGCGCTGCAAACCTTGTTCCAGCGCACGCCGGTTGTTGATGCCGGTTAGTGCATCTTCGGTCGCCAACTCTGCGAGCTTTCGGTTCACGTCCTCAAGCTCGAAGGTCCGTTCAGCAATTCGGACTTCAAGACGACGGTTGGTTTCTTGGAAAAGTTGCGTACGTCGGCGAATGATCGCTTGCACCGCTAGCGCGACCAGACCGAGCGTGCCTAACGCACCCAAGAGCTGCACCCACCAGCGCTGGTACCACAGCGGTAACACGCGATAGCGGTAGCTCACTGGCCCAGCTTGGCGACCTGTGCGCGTGCGTGCCTCCACCTCAAGCAAATAGTCGCCGGGTGTAATCGCGCGCACCTGCAATTCGCGATTGGTCCATTCGCTCCAGTCTTCTAGTGCGCCATGGATGCGGTAGCGAAATTTTAAGCCACTATCCATGCTGACCAAGGCATAGCGAAAATGCAGCATATAGCCGGAAGGAATTTCGATTGGCTGCGTCGGGCTCGCCACCGGCATCAGGATTTCATTTTGGTTGTCGGGACTGGACGCACTTACCTTTTCAAAGCCCAACTGCAACGGCGCCAGCTTCGGTTCCGGCTGGTCGGCATCGAACTGCAGCAGTCCGCTCCACGTCGACACGCGCAGCTTGCCGTCGCGGTTGTAATTTACGGCACCGAAACCAGCGCTGCGGGCCGAGCCCATGGATACCGGGTGCCAGTCCGGTTGGCCTTTTTCGCGCAGCCACAGCTGCCGGCTGGTGTAGGCGTAAACGCCCAGAGGGGTCGTGGTGACGCTCAATTCACGAGGCCGATCCACTAGGGTCAGTGGCGGGCCAGCATCGGCGCTGAAGCGCTTGCCGTCAAAACGGAAACCGGCGTCTCCGATAACGACGTGGATTCGACCATCGAGCTGGAAAACCACGCTGCCTGCGTCAGCCTGCAGAGCCAAGCCTTGGGCTTGGTTGAACAGCTCGCGTTGCAGCAGTTTTCCATCGGTGTCGAGCGTCCAGCGTTGCGGCCCACCCCGAGAGTCGCCGAACCAAACCTGGTTACTCGCACTTTCCACCAGGCCGCTGGCGCTGGCGCCTTCCAAAGACAAGCTCTGCGCGACCCGCCAGTGACCGGCGAGACGTTCAAGCACGAACAGGTTTTTCTCGCTCAGGCCGTAGGCGCGGTTCGCGTTGTTGGACGAAGCCACAAGCTCGAAGATGCCCTCTTGGTCGGCACTAAACAGCTCGCGCATGCCATTGATGCCGGCGTTCTCGCGCACCATCAAGCCGTTACGGAACCCCATCAACAGGCCACTATCGGTGCCGAGCAGGGCATAGGCCTCGTAGTCAATGTGGTGCGGCATTTCGGCGTGAGTCAGGCCGTTGGCATCCGTGGCAATGCGCAGGAAGCCTTGGGACGTAGCTACCCAGAGCGCACCGTCATGCCATTCGAAATCGCTGATGGAACCGCGCATGCCTTGCTCAGCGCCCAGGAAGGACCAAGGCGAGGGCACGGAAAGTCGTATCAAATCCCCTTCCGTAGCGGCCCACAGCCCGCCCTCGCGATCGGTTTCAAGCGCGCGCACGGAATAACGCCCCAAGTTGATGCGGTCTAGCAGCCGGAGGTCAGCGCCGTAACGGAATACCTCGCCACCCAAGGTGCCGACAACAAAACTACCGTCCGACAGCTGCTTCACTTCGTAGGGCCGCGCACCGCGAAGTTCACTGCCCGGATTGCCGGGCAGCGCCTGCATTCCATTTACGTCGGCGCGAACAAATCCCGCGTCGCTGACCAATAGGCGCCAACCCTTACGGCTGACGGCACCGGCAAGTGGCTGGTTGGCAAACCGCTCGCCGCCTGGCTCAAGTTCGAGCCGCCCCATGACGACTCGGCACAGCCCTTTTCCAGCGACACGCGCATACACGCTGTCGCCATCGACAAAAAAGCTTCTTACGGTGTCGGGCAACGGCCAGTGTTCAATGCGGCGACGGTCGTAGCTGACAAAATGAAGGGCGCTTTCGGCGCGGAAATAGACGCCTTGGCTGGTCGTTAGTACTTGCCAAACCTGACCTACGGCGCGGCTTGGCCCCTTGAGGCCGGCGACGGTAAGCAATTCCTCATAGCGCACTTCGCCGTCGTCACCGGCGTGCAGCCAGCCAAAGCTGTCATAGCTGGCGACGTAAATCTTGCCGTCGCTGCCCGTCGCGATGTCACTTGCCGGCATCTTGCCCGGGAGCGGCAGCAGGTCCCAAGTTTCGCCGTCGTAGCGCAGCACACCTTCAATATTTCCCACGAACATGCGGCCAGACGGGTCGGCCGCAAGCGCAAGATGTTGCGGGGCTGCGTTGTAGTCCTCGGGCTGAAAGCGGCGCAGCAGGGGCGCGCCGCGCAAGGTATCGGCCTGCGCTTGCGGCAAGAGCAGGCACAGGCATAGCAGAACTAGGGTCAGGACCCGTGACAGGGAAATTGCAGGCATCCGCACAGTATGCGACGGACGGGTGGCGAGGTAATGTGCCTGCCTGCACAGATCATCGACATGTCGCGAGTACGCTGGCACGAGTCGGAAAGGCAAGGCGACATCCAATGACGGTTTTAAGCGTAAATGTGAACAAGATTGCCGTTCTGCGCAACTCGCGCGGCGGCGACGAACCCAGGGTGACTGCGGCGGCAGCGGCAGCGATGGCCGCCGGTGCCGGCGGCATTACCGTGCATCCACGCCCGGACGGTCGGCACATCCGAACCGCCGACGTGTTGGCCTTGGCGCCGCTCGTCGCCGGCCGCGCCGAATTCAATGTGGAAGGCAACCCGTTTGCGCCGGCGCGTGAGGGCTATCCGGGCTTTCTAGCGCTCGTCGCCGCAGTGCGCCCGCAGCAGGCGACCTTGGTGCCTGATGGCGACGGGCAGCTAACCTCGGACCACGGCTTTAACTTGGCCCGAGACGGGGAGCGCTTGCAGCCGCTGATTGCCGAGCTCAAGTCGCTCGGGGTGCGGGTATCGTTATTCATGGATGCAGGCACGCCCGATCTCGCGCTCGCGGCGGCGCTGGGTGCCGATAGGATTGAGCTGTACACCGGGCCGTTTGCCGACGCGTTTTCGCGCGGCGCGGCAGCGGCTGAAATCGCGCGCTGTGCAACCACCGCACGCGAGGCAGCCGCACTTGGCTTAGGCGTAAACGCCGGCCATGATTTGAGCCAAGCCAATCTGGGCAGCTTCCTGCGCGGGGTTCCCGGCGTGTTGGAAGTATCAATCGGTCACGCGCTGTTCGCCGAGGCCTTGTATGGAGGCTTGGAGTCGACCGTGCGCGCTTACCTGAAGATCATCGCCGACGCGTCCACGCCGGCGATGAGTTAACTCGACTTTCAGCGGTTGTCGAAAATCAGGTTCTCGATGCCCGCATTGCGAGCGATAGCCAAGCCTTTGGCGACCGTATCGTATTCCGCGTCCGGGCTGGCTTGAATCTCGACCACTACCGGCCGCGTGGCCGCGATCATCGCCTGATTGAAGTGGCGGCCCAATTCAGTGCGCCCCATCGCCAGTCCATCGAGCGCATAGACATCACCCGCGCCAATGGACAGATGCAAGACCGTCCGCTCGGGCGGAGCGCCGGTCGGCGCCTCGCCGGGCAGTGCTATCGGTAGGGTCTGGCTGACCGTGGGCATGGCAATCATGAAGATCACCAACAACACCAGCATCACGTCCACGAGCGGGGTGATGTTCATGCTGGCCATCTGGTCGTCGCGGGTAGCAGCAGCGGAAAAAGCCATGGCGCCTCTCCAGTGGGAAGACGCCCTTAGTTTGTACGCCTAGCCCCTGTGCTGCGCAAGGCGGTGGCCGTTACCGACCAACAAAATCGCCGCCCAAGGGCGGCGTCTGTGCAAACGTATGGCTTGTTACAGGAATCAGCCGCCGGCGCCGGGCTCGACGAAACTGATCTTGACCAGGTTCGCGTTCTTGGCGCGCGAAAGCACCCGAGCCAATACTTCGTATTCGGCGTCTTTATCGGTCTCGACTTCGAGCGTCGGCTGCTTGGCAACATCGCCATCGCCGCGCGCGGCCTCGACTTCGAACTGCGACTGCAGCGTCGACATTGGCGTCGGGCTGCCGTTCCAGTTGACCGTGCCGCTGGCGTCGATGCGAATGCGGATCGGCTCCGGCGGATCGACCGGGGTCGGCGGCGGGTTGAGGTTAGGCTGCGGCAGGTCGACTTGGATTGGGTACGAGGTCGGCGGCACCGTGACCATGAAGATGATGAGCAGCACGAGCATGACGTCCACGAGGGGCGTCACGTTCATGTCGGCCATCGGGCCACCACCGGAGTTGGATGCAAATGCCATGGTAGTTCCTGTTCGGTACCGGTTAGCGGCCGGGGCGCTCGGGGCTGGAGACGAAGCCCACTTGGCGCATGCCGCCCTTGCGGACCGTGTTCACGGCATCGTGGATGATGCCGTACTTGGTGTTGCCATCGGCACGCACGTTGACCATCGGCTGCGGCGTCCGCTGCACGGCCACGGCCAGCTTCGCTTCCAGCTGCGAAAGGCTGACGCGTTCGTCGTCCCAGTACAGCTCGCCGTTGGCCTTAATCGCCAGCGTGACTGGAGCCACCTTAACCGGCGGCGGCTTTTGCTCGAGGGTCGCGAGCGGCAGCTTTACCGTCACTTTGTGCGTCATGAGCGGCGCGGTGATCATGAAGATGATCAGCAGCACCAACATCACGTCCACGAGGGGCGTGACGTTGATGTCGGCCATCGGGCCACCACCGGAGTTAGATGCAAATGCCATGGGGTCCTACCTTTATGCCGTCTGGACCGACTTAGCGCTTGACTTCGCCGACGCGGGAACCGGTCGCGAAGAAGTCGTGCAAGTCGTGCGCGAAGGTGTCGAACTTGGCGTAGGTGTTGCGGTTGGCTTTCACGAAGAAGTTGTACGCAAGCACCGCCGGGATCGCGACCGCCAGACCAAACGCGGTCATGATCAGCGCTTCACCCACGGGGCCGGCGACGGCGTCGATCGAGGCCGAGCCCGACTCACCGAGGCGGATCAGGGCGTGGTAGATACCCCAGACCGTACCGAGCAGGCCGACGAAGGGCGCGGTGGCGCCGACCGTGGCGAGCCAGGTCAGGCCGTCCTCAAGACGGGCGCTTTCACGGGTCACCGCCTGACGCAAGCCACGGTCGATGAATTCCGAGCGGTTCAACGCTTCGACCAAACGGCTGCCTTCATGGCGCTGGTGATGCGCGGCGGCCTGGGCGCAGTCGAGTGCGATCTTGGAGAACGGCTCGTTGGTCGGCTGCTCTTCCATGAAGCGGATCGCGTCCTGCGCGTTCGGAGTTTCCCAGAACGTGCGGACCACCTTGTCGGCGCGACTGCTGACCACAGTGTTCTTGATCAGGTTGACGACGGTGTACCACCACGAGCCAACCGACATGATGCACAGGATGACGAATACCGTCAGGCCTACCGCATCGAAGTTGTTGATCATGTGGTTGAAGCCCATCTGCTGAAGGGCTTCGGCGTTATTGGCGGAACCACCTGCGGCCGGAGCGGCGGCGGCAGCGATGAGAAGGATGTCCTGCAGCATAAAAATGACCTTTCTTCAGTTAGTCAGAGAGTGAAGTTAACAGGAACGCGGACGGTGCCGCCGATTTTGACGCCACCGCGGCTGCCGGGATTGAACCGCCAGCGCCGGGCCGCCTGCATGGCGGACCGGTCGAGGTTTCGGTTGCCGCTGGATTTTTCGACCGTGACGTCAATCACTTGGCCATTGGCGTCGATTTGTACCAGCAACGTCACCAAGCCTTGGATGCCGCGGCGTGCTTCTTCCGGCGGATAGTTTGGCTTGAACAAGCTGCGTCCAGACGGGTCTTCGCTGGCGGCGAAGTCCAAGGATCCGACCGGCGGTGACGGCGGTGCCGGCGGCGGCGCCGCGATGGCGACCGGACTCGGGTCGTCATAGACCATGGGCGGATCTTCCGGCGGCGGCGGAACCGGCGACGGCTTGGGCGTCTCGACAATCTTGGTGATCGTCTTCGGCGGTTCCGGCGGCGGCGGCGGCGGTGGCGGTGGCGGCGGTGGCGGTTCGATGAAGTTGACCGTGGTCACTTCCTCGTTATCGTCCACAGCCGTCGGCGACGACACCGGGGCCAACAGCAACATGAAACCGGCGATGTGCAGCGCGATCGCAAAAGCCGTGCCGCCGATTCGCGGCCAGCTCAGCGTCTTGCGCTCTTCATCGTAAAGGGAGTTGAAATCCGTCATGCGGGTGGCGGCTCATCTAATCGTTCCCGCGTCGCTTCAGCGACGCGGCCCACCACAAACCGGCGGCGGGAACGGTCGATATTATACGAAGGGGCCGGCATTACCAACCTTATCCCCCAGCCTGACGCAGAGCCGTTTCAGCCTGTTTCTTGGTTTCCGGGTATTTCGCCGCTTCCCGGTAGGCCGCCAGAGTGGCGGCGTTGTTACCGGCGCCCAATTCGGCCGCGGCAACTACCAGCCAGGCGTCACCCTTCTTCTTCACGCCCTTGGCTAGCGCCTGTTGGGCAGACGCCTTGGCGGCGGCCCACTTGTCTTCGCCCAATTGCAGCTTGGCGACGTTGAGGTACATCTCGCCGTCCGGCGCCATGGGCGCGGCCTTGGACCAGGAGTCGATGGCCTGCGGGATCTGGTTGGCGTTGTATTGGAGCTGGCCGAGTTTGGCGTAGGTGTTGTAGTCGGCCTGAAGGATGCCTTTCTTCAAGCCTTCGTCGAGCAGAGCCATGCCGTCCTTTTGGCTGCCATCGATGTTCATTAGGATCGCGATGGCGTTGTCGTAGTCCTTGGTTTCGGTGAGCAGGCCGCCGGCGCGCATCCGTTTAACGACGTCGGCCGCTTTCGCGTCTTGGTCGGACTGCTGGTAAGCCGAGGCAAGGTTCTGCATCAGCACCTTGTCGTTGGGCGCCTTGGCCAGCATTTCTTCCAGCGCCTTCGCCGCGTCGCCGGGCTTACCCTGTTCCTGGTAGTTCGCGATCATCATTCGCGTCAGGTTTTCGTTGCCCTTACCGGCCGCCATCAATTTTTTGATGGCTTCGGTGGACTCGGCGTAGCGTTTGAGGCGGAACAGGTCATCGGCACGCACCTCATGCGCCTTGACGTCGTCGGAGCCAGTTTCAGCCAAGAAACGATCGGCATAGGTCAGGCTCTCAGCGTAGCGCTCTTCATTCTTGAGCATCCCGGCCAGCTGCAGCATGTTGCCGTAGTACGAATTATTCGGCAGCGCGTTTTCCTTAATCGCTTTTTCGAGATACTCGATCGGCTTGGCGTAGGACGAGCCCTCCTTATCGAGCCAGGCATTGGCCGCGTAGTTGGCGGCGAAAGCGCGATCCATCGGCGTCGCCTTCGGGTCGGCAATGATGGCGTCAGACTTGGCGATGGCTTCGTCGTTTTTCTGTTCTTCGACGAGCTTGGCGATGTCTTGCAGCTGCTTGGAAAATTTCGACGCGTCCGACTTGGGCTCTTCACGTTTTGCGTTCGGGTACAGCGGCGCCTGCTTAGTCGTCGATGCCGCTTGCGCGCGGCGATTGGCACGCGTGTTGGCCTTGCCCGAGCTTACGCCGCCATTTTCGATACCGCTCTGGGCCTGCGCCACGATCAGCGGCAGTGGCAATACAGTGACCGCAAGGGCGGCGGAAAGTAGGAGGGTTTTTTTCATGGCGGACTCCGGACAGGCGCGACGGCGCAACATAGTGGATTGAAGGGGACAGCGGCTTAGAGCAATGGCTCCATATTATGCCGTCAGAAACACGCGGGGCGGTGACCGTTGTTGCGTGCTGACTGGTATTGCGGGCGTAGCGTGGGCGCGCGAGTCGCTAATTGCCGGATGCGGTTCTGCGGGTCAGGATGGGTCGACAGGATTTGTGGCGGGGCGCCATTCTTGCTGGCCGCCACCATGTGCTGCCACAGCAACACGGCCGCATCGGGGTTGAAGCCGGCGCGCGCCATCGTTTCCTGTCCAATGCGGTCGGCGGCGGCCTCTTGGTCGCGGGAGTTGGGGAGCATCACGCCTACCTGTGCGCCCAAGCCCAGCAGGCCCATCGTTGCCTTGGCGCGTTCCGGCGACGTGCGCTGGCCGGTGTAGGCACCCACTACCTCGAGACCGGCGCCCAGCAGCATCTGCCGCGACACACGCTCGTTCGCGTGCTGTTCGGAGACGTGGGCAATTTCATGCCCAATCACCGCTGCCAGTTCATCCTGAGACTGCACGACCGTGAACATCCCGGTGTTGACGCCGACCTTGCCGCCCGGCAGCGCGAATGCGTTGGGGTTGGCGTCATCGAACACCTGGACTTCCCAAGACTGGCGCTTGAGCTTGTCGGGTAAGACCTGCACCAGCGCGTCTACGACGCACTGCGACTTCGCAAGCAGGCGCGGGTCGCGCGACAGTTTGTCGGTGGCCTTGAGCTTATCGAAGGCCTCGACGCCCATTTGATCCATTTGTGCCGACGAAACCAGCAACAACTTGCGGCGCGCTTCGGTGACACCCGTGGCAAGCAGCGCCGTCGCCAGTGCTACGCCGACGATAAGTGGGCGATTCAGGACCATGGGGTTCTCCGTGGATTCGAGCTTTGGTGTAACCCGCGACACCTTAACGGCGCGTCAACGGCACGGCGGACGCGAGTCACGCGACCGCCGGCAATGGCGCCTAGTCAGACGTCGAGGTTGCCGACGCGCAGCGCGTTTTCTTCGATGAATTCGCGCCGGGGCTCAACCACGTCGCCCATGAGGGTCGAAAAGATTTGATCCGCTGCCACCGCATCTTCGATGCGCACCTTGAGCAACCGACGCGTTTCCGGATTCACCGTGGTGTCCCACAGTTGTTCCGGATTCATTTCGCCCAGGCCCTTGAAGCGCTGGATCATGCGGCCTTTCTTTGCTTCTTCGAGCAGCCAATCCTGCGCTTGGCGGAAGCTGGCGACGGTTTGCGACTTGCCGCCGCGCGACACCGTGGCGCCGGCTTGCAGCAGACCATGCAGCGCTTGCGCCATGTCGTTGATCTGTCGCAGCTCACCGGTGAGCAACTGCTGCGCGGCGAGCGTCTGCAAACTGGTCAAGCCGTGATGGCGTTTTTCGAACACCAACGCACCCGCGGAGGTTTCCGTGGCCGGCATGACCCGCACGGAATAGTTCGGCCGGCCAAGGCCGACGTTGTTGAGCTGTGCGGTTAGCGTTGCCGTCCACGTATCGAGCGCAGTCGCTTCTTGGAAATCGGCGGCGCTGAGCGGGCGCATTTCGAGCATCGCTTCAAGCACGGCGCGGTCGATGCGATAGGCGTGGCGCGCAATCACGTCATTGGCCGAAACCACGTCAAGCATCAGTTTTTCCAACGCAGCACCGGTGATGGCTGGCGCGGCGTCGGAGGCGCGCAGTTCCGCGCCCTCAATGGCGTTGTTGACCAAGTAGGCATTGAGCGCAGCGTCATCCTTAAGGTAGAGCTCGTTCTTGCCTTGCTTGATCTTGTACAGCGGCGGCAGGCCGATATAAATGTGGCCGCGCTCGATGAGCTCGGGCATCTGCCGGTAGAAAAACGTCAGCAGCAAGGTGCGGATGTGCGAGCCGTCGACGTCGGCGTCGGTCATCAAGATGATGCGGTGGTAGCGCAGCTTGTCGGGGTTGTATTCGTCCTTGCCGATACCGCAACCGAGCGCGGTGATCAGCGTGCCAACTTCGGCGCTGCCGAGCATGCGATCAAAGCGTGCGCGCTCGACGTTGAGGATCTTGCCTTTCAGCGGCAGGATCGCCTGTGTCTTGCGATTACGGCCCTGCTTGGCCGAGCCACCGGCGGAGTCACCCTCGACGATGAACAGCTCCGACAACGCGGGATCTTTCTCTTGGCAGTCGGCGAGTTTGCCCGGCAGGCCTGCGATGTCCAGCGCGCCCTTGCGGCGCGTCAGGTCACGGGCTTTTCGGGCCGCTTCACGCGCACGCGCTGCGTCCACGATCTTGCCGGCGATCGCGCGCGCTTCGTTGGGACGCTCTTGCAAGAACTCTTCAAGTTTCTGGCCAATCACCGATTCCACGGCTGGGCGCACTTCGGAGGAAACCAGCTTTTCCTTCGTCTGTGAGCTGAAGCTCGGGTCCGGTACTTTCACCGACAGCACGGCAATCATGCCTTCGCGCATGTCGTCGCCCGACAGCGTGATCTTGGCCTGCTTGGCGATGCCGTTTTGCTCGATGTAGTTCGACAAAGTCCGGGTTAGCGCGGCACGGAAACCAATCAAATGGGTACCGCCGTCCTTCTGCGGGATGTTGTTGGTGAAGCAGAACATCGTCTCCTGATAGGAGTCGGTCCACTGCACGGCGATATCAACAACGATGCCGTCCTTTTCACCAGAAGCAGAGATAACTGATTGATGTAGCGGGGTTTTTAGGTTCGCGAGGTGTTCCACGAAGCTCTTGATGCCGCCCTCGTATTCAAAGAGGTCGCGCTTGCCTTCGCCGCGTTCATCAATCAGTTCGATCTTGACGCCAGAGTTGAGGAAGCTCAGCTCACGTAGCCGCTTGGCCAAGATGTCGTAGTGGAATTCAACGTCGGTGAAGATCTCGGCGTTCGGCAGGAAGCGCAGCTCGGTGCCGCGTTTGGTCGAGGGGCCAACGTCCTTGAGCGGGTACACCGGCTCGCCGGCCGCGTATTCCTGTTTGTGGTGGTGGCCGTCGCGCCAGATATCGAGCCACAGCTTCGAGGACAGCGCATTGACCACCGAGACGCCGACACCGTGCAGGCCGCCAGACACCTTGTAGCTGTTGTCATCAAACTTACCGCCGGCGTGCAGCACGGTCATGATGACCTCGGCCGCGGAGACGCCTTCTTCCTTATGAATATCGGTCGGGATGCCGCGGCCGTTGTCGGAGACCGAGCACGAGCCGTCGTTGTGCAAGGTCACGACCAAGTGGTCGCACCAGCCGGCCAACGCTTCGTCGATGCCGTTATCAACCACCTCGAACACCATATGGTGCAGACCGGTGCCGTCGTGGACGTCACCGATATACATGCCGGGGCGCTTGCGAACTGCCTCCAGGCCACGAAGGACGGTGATCTTGCTCGAATCGTACGTGGTGTTGCTGCCGGGGGCCGGCGTCTGCGGATCGGTCATCGGAATCTGGGTCTCTGCGCGATGGGAGCGGCCGCGCGGTGCGCAGGGAGCCGTCTCAGTGGGTCTCGCGATTATAGCGCGATGGCGGTTTTCATGCCTCGTTGCCAAACAGTCGCGCCGGGGCCATTGCCCGCACTTGCCCGCGTTCCACGTGGAACCAAACGAGTAACTCAGCGCCATTAGCGCGCTGCAACATCGCGGGCGGTTCCGTCCCAGTGATGATCACCTGCGCCTTGGACGCCAGTACCGAGTCCAACACCTGCGCCTGATGGGCCTGGTCCAGTTCAGAAGCCAGGTCATCGAGACAGACAACGGGCCACTCACCCAGGTCGGCAGCATAGGCGCGGCCTTGCGCCAGCACGCAGGCCAACGCCGTCAGCTTCTCCTGCCCGCGTGACAACGCTTCACGGCCGGGGAGGTTGGCATATTCCACCCGCCAGTCGGCCCGGTGCGCGCCGACCGAGGTGTAACCCATGACTAGGTCGCGATCGCGAGACAGCAGTAGCGCGTCTAGCAAAGACAGGTCGGTGCGGCGCCAGCCGGGGGAAAATTCCAACCGTGCCAACCCCAACTCAGGCAGGAAGTCTTGGGCAACCGACGCGAGAATCACCTCTAAGCGGTCCAAATAGGCCTCGCGCTGACGGGTGATGCCTTCCCCAGCCTCGGCCAGCTCTTGGTCCCAGGGTGTCAGGGCCTGTGCGGCGGGTTGGGTCTTGAGTAGGGCATTGCGCTGTTTTAGCGCTCGCGCCTGCCGACGCCAAAGCGGCAAAAAGCTCGGTTCCACGTGGAACAAGCTCCAGTCGAGGAAGCGTCGGCGCTGCTCCGAGCCGCCCGCGATCAGTTCGTGGCTGCCCGGTTCAAACGTCACTACCGGCAACTCAGCGCACAGTTCGGTCAGGCTGGGCGCAGGGGCGCCATCCAGCCGCGCCTCCCAACTAGAGCCGGTATGACGCAAGCCCGCGCGGCGGGTGTGCCCCCGACCGGTCTGCCATTCGGCAAACACTGACAACTCGGGCTTGCCGCTGCGGATCAAGCCGTCACGGACCCGCCCTCGGAAGGAGCGGCCATAGCCGAGCAGATGCAGGGCTTCAATCACACTCGACTTGCCGGCGCCGTTCGCGCCGGTGATCAGGTTCACGCCCGGGCCGAAGGCCAGGTCGGCGGCCTCAATGCAGCGCAGGTCCTGGATAGCAAGACGACTGAGTATCATCGGGGACGCAACAAAACAGGCCCGGAAGATCCGGGCCTGAGGGTCAGCGGCATGCGGCAAGCCTTGGTCACAGGCGTAGCGGCATCACCACGTGGCGGCTACGTTCGTGGCTGGCTTCGCGAACCAGAGCCGACGAGTTGCCGTCGCGCAAGTTCAGGATGACGAACTCCTCGCGCAGCGCCGACAGGGCGTCGAGCAAGTACGTCACATTGAAACCCACCGACAGATTGTCGACCTTGGTCTCTGCCTCGACTTCTTCCTGCGCTTCTTCCTGCTCGGGGTTGTGAGCGACGATTCGCAGCTGGCCGGGAGACACCTCGAGCTTCACGCCACGGTATTTCTCGTTAGACAAGATGGCGGCGCGCTGCAGGGCGGCGCGCAGGATCTCGCGGTCGACCTTTACTTCCTTATCGGCGCCAATCGGGATCACCGCGTCGTAGTCGGGGAAGCGGCCATCAATCAACTTGGAGGTAAAGGTCACATCCTCTCGGCGCATGCGCAGGTGGTTGCGGCCAATCTCCAGCTCGACCTCACGATCGCCGCCTTCCAGCAGGCGCTGCAGCTCCAACACGCCCTTGCGCGGCACGATGATCTGCTTACGGGTTTGGGCGCCAGCGGGCAGCGGGGCTTCGCACAGGGCAAGCCGATGACCGTCGGTAGCGACGCAGCGCAGGGAATCTTCCCGAAGGTCCAGCAGCAGGCCGTTGAGGTAGTAACGGACGTCCTGTTGGGCCATCGCGAACGCCGTGCGTTCAATCAACTCTTTCAGGGCCGCTTCCGGAACACGGATGCGCTCGACCAGATCCAGGTCTTCAATAGCCGGGAAGTCGTTAGAGGGCAGGGTTGCCAGCGTGAAGCGGCTGCGGCCGGCCTGCACGGTGACCTTGTCGCCGTTTTGCGTGGCCGTGACCCGGGAGCCGTCGGGCAGGGCGCGAACGATCTCGAACAACTTTCGCGCCGGGATCGTGGTTTCACCGTTCTGGGCGTCGTCGACTGCCGAGCGGGCGATCATCTCGACCTCTAGGTCGGTGCCAGTCATCGACAGTTTTCCGTCGGTCACCTGCACTAGTAAGTTCGCCAACACGGGCAAGGTCTGACGTCGTTCGACGACGTTGACGACTTGCTGGAGGGGTTTGAGAAGAGCTTCGCGCGACAGGCTGAAACGCATGCAGGGAATCCCAAGATCCAAGTGGATATTTATAATACTGGTGGTGGTAGAGGGCCGGTAAAGCCCAGTTTTTTCACTGCAAACTACTGATTACATTGAATAAATAAGCTCTAAGGCCTGTGTGCCGAAGGGCTTGGGCGGGTGGGATAATCTGTGGATAAGTCGGTAGCGTGAAAGTAACCAGCTACTTATCCACAACTTGTCCCCACCGCTTAGGACACGCGTTATTCCGTCAGCTTGCGAACCAGTTTGTCCCAGTCTTCGTGCATCTTGCCGTCGGTCTCGATCATGTCGCGGATCACCCGGCAGCCATGCAGCACCGTCGTGTGATCGCGGCCACCAAACGCATCGCCAATTTCCGGCAGGCTGTGTTCGGTCAATTCCTTCGACAGTGCCATCGCCATCTGCCGCGGCCGCGCCAACGAGCGCGTCCGCCGCTTGGACAACAAGTCCGCCATTCGCAGCTGATAGTAGTCTGCCACGGTCTTCTGGATATTGCTGATGGAGATCACCTGAGCCTGGGCCCGCAGCAGGTCGCGCAGAGTTTCCTGAGCAAATTCGGGGGTGATCGGCCGGCCCATGAAATTCGAGCGAGCCGCCAGCGTATTCAGGGCACCCTCCAGGTCGCGCACGTTGGACCGCATACGTTTGGCGATGAGGTAGGCGACGTCGTCGGGCAGGCCAAGTTTGCGCTCATGCGCCTTGGCGGTAAGGATCGCGGCACGCGTCTCGAAATCCGGTGGTTCGATCGCAACCGACAAACCCCAACCCAGTCGCGATTTCAGCCGCGGCTCCAGGTTTTCCACTTCGCGCGGGTAGCGATCGCAGGTCAGGATGATCTGCTGCTTGCCGTCGAACAGGGTGTTGAAGGTGTGGAAGAACTCTTCTTGTGTGGTGTTCTTGCCGGCGAAGAATTGAATATCGTCGATCAGTAGCGCGTCGATCTGCTGGAATTGGCGCTTGAACTGATCCATAGACTTGTCTTGCAGGGACTTCATCATCGCGCTGAAAAACTGGTCCGAGCGCAGGTACAGCACGCGCATGCCCGGGTTATTCGCCCGCATCAGGTTGCCCGCTGCGTACATCAAATGAGTTTTGCCGAGCCCGGTGCCGCCGTAAAGTAGCAAGGGGTTGTAGGCGCGGCCCGGATTGAGCGCTACTTGGCGTGCGGCCGCTAAGCCGAGTTGGTTGCTTCGGCCTTCGACAAAATTCTCGAAGGTGTAGTGGGCGTCCAAGTTGCCCGGAAAATCGCTCGGCGCCGCTGATCGCGCCGCGGCCGGGGCGGTCGCGGGTACCGATTCGCGCCGCAGCGAGCCCACTTCCAAGGTTACTTCAGCCTCTCTACCCGCGTAGTGCTCGGTCAATTCGCGAATCCGGGTCAGGTAGCGGTCGCGAACCGTGTCGACTACGAACGCATTGGGCGCGTACAAGGTCAGGCCGTTCGGTCGCGGCGCCGCCTGCAGGGGTTTGAGCCAGGTGTGGACGTCCTCGGCCGACAATTCGGCTTCCAGGCGTTCGAGGCAACGGGGCCAGACAGAATCCATGTTTCGAGGACAGCCTTGCCAGGCGGCGACGGGCGCAGCCTGTGGATAAGTGGGTGGATGGGCAGTCTAGCGCTGCACCCTCGATTCTGCCAAGCGCAATGACCTTGACCTAAGCGAAGGGATTCGCTATGATTTTCAGTCTTTTCCGCCCTATTTTGAACCTGAGGTGCCACCATGGCCACCAAGCGCACTTACCAGCCCAGCAACATCAAGCGTAAACGCGACCACGGTTTCCGTGCTCGCATGGCAACGGCCGATGGCCGCAAGATCCTGGCGCGTCGCCGCGCCAAGGGCCGCGCCCGCCTCTGCGTCTGACCCCTCGCCGCGTTCGCGCGGTGATTTGTTAGTCGAAGAAAAAGCGAAAGGGCCGTGACTACCACGACCCCACTGCGTTTCCCTCGTTGCGCGCATCTGCGCGTCTCGGCCGAATTTCAGGTCGTGTTCGGCGAGGGAAAACGAATTTCCGGCGCTTGCTTCCGCCTGCATGCCCATCTCCGATCCGATGCCCAACAGGCCCGGGTTGGCGTCGCTGTGTCCAAACGGGTCGATAAGGCGGCGGTCGGGCGCAATCGCGTTCGTCGCCAGATCCACGAAACCTTTCGCCAGCATCGCGCAAGCCTGCCGCTAGGCGATTTCGTCTTCGTCGCCAAACCTGAGGCCAAGAAAGCCGACAATGCCGCCTTGCGTCGTGATCTCTTGTCCTTGCTCGATCGCGCCCGCACGTTGAAGCCCATGGCCCCGACCGGCACAATGCCGCCCTCTACTGCGACTCCTGATCGCAACCCCACCGATGCCTGAAGGCGCCGCGCGCGCCGAGACTTTTTTCGTCTATGAATCAGACCCGCTCGTTTCTGTTGATCGCCTGGCTGCTCGTCGCCGGTTTGTTGTGGATGGAATGGAACAAGGCGCCGGCCGTCCCGGCCACGCCGACCGCCACGGCCAACAACCCAGCCTCACTGCCTACGTCGTCGACTCTGCCTGCCAGTGCGCTGCCATCGGCGCTGCCTGCCAACGCACTGCCGGGACTTCCCGGCACCGCGCCGGTCGCCACCGCTACTGCCAGCTCGGCACAGCCGATCGTTATTGAAAACGATGTGCTGCGCCTGACCGTTGACCTGCAGGGCAGCCACATCACCGACTCGCAGCTGCTGCAGTACACGGTCGAGAAAAAACCCGGCAGCCCCGATGTGCGTCTATTGAGCAAGGAGCCGGCCAAATATTTCACCGCCGACATCGGCCTGTTCCGCATTGACGGGCAGCAACAAACGGCACTGGCCGAGCAATTCACCGCGCCAGGGGACCGACGCGAATTCAAACTCGCTGCTGATGCTGCGCAGCTAGAGGTGCCGCTGACGTGGACCGACGCCAACACCGGCCTGACCGTGCGTCGCACGCTGTCGCTTGATCGCGGCAGCTACGTACTGCGCGTCAAGGATGAGGTGACCAACGCCGGCACCGCTACGCAAACACTGTATCCCTTCGTCTCGCTCGATCGCGTCGCGCCGCCGGCGCCGCCCAAGCACAGTTTCATGACGAATCCGGAAACCTTCAGTTTCGTGGGCGCCGCTTGGCACTCGCCGCAGCAGAATTATGAAAAGGCGAAACTGTCCGATTTCCTCGACAAGAAACCGCCGACCTGCCAGCCAGGCGACGCACCGGAAGCCTGTGACGTCACCGACGGCTGGATCGCGATGCTGCAGCATCACTTCGTCACCGCTTGGGTGCCGACTGACTCCGAGAAGCAACGCTTCATCACCAGCGTCGGCAACCACAACGGTGCACCGCTGTATGAAATCAAGAGCATCGCCACGCCAATGAACTTGGCACCGGGCCAGAGCGCTGAGCACAGCGCCCGCCTATGGGTCGGTCCGAAGCTGCAGGCGCCGATGGAAAAATTGGCGCCGACGCTCAAGCTGAGCGTGGACTACGGCTACCTGCGGTTTATTTCCGAGCCCCTGTTCGTGCTGTTGTCCTGGCTGCACGCGCTGCTCGGCAACTGGGGCTGGTCGATTATCGCCATTGTGGTTTTGCTCAAGGCCGCGCTGTATCCGCTGTCGGCCAAGCAGTATCAATCCATGGCGAAGATGCGCGCCGTCATGCCGCGCATCGAAGCACTCAAGGAACGCTACGGTGACGATCGTCAGGCCTTTGCCGTCGCGCAGATGGACCTGTACAAAAAAGAAGGCGTGAATCCGCTCGGCGGCTGCTTGCCGATGCTGATTCCGATCCCGATTTTCCTGGGTCTGTACTGGGTGCTGCTCGAAACCGTCGAGCTGCGGCACGCGCCGTGGATGGGCTGGATCCAGAACCTGACCGACGCCGATCCTTACTTCGTGCTGCCGGCGCTAAACCTGTTGGTGATGTTCCTGACCCAGAAGCTGACGCCGACCCCGGGCATGGACCCGATGCAGAAGAAAATGATGCAGTTCATGCCGCTAGTGTTCGGCGTCATGATGGCGTTCTTCCCGTCCGGCTTGGTGCTGTACTGGGTTACCAACGGCTCGCTTGGCCTGCTGCAGCAATGGTGGATGACCAAACGCCACGGTCCGCAGGCGCCACCGCCGGCGAAGAAGCAGTTAGTCGCCAAGTAATCACCGAAGGCCCGCGCAAGCGGGCCTTCTTCATCACGCAGTTCGCGCCCTATCTTCGGCGGGACGTGAGCCAGTAGGACCTGCCCCTCGGCTAGACTCGCGCCATGACTTCATCGTCAATTGAAACCATCGTCGCTATCGCTACCGCCCATGGCGTCGGCGGCATCGGCATCGTGCGCTTATCGGGCCCGCAGTCTCGGGCCATTGCCTCGACGCTGACCCATCGCGACTGCCAGCCGCGTCGCGCGCAGTACACGCGCTTCCTAGCCGCAGACCAAGACGTCATCGACGACGGCCTCGTCCTGTATTTCCAAGCGCCGAACTCCTACACCGGCGAGGACGTGGTCGAGCTGCAGGGCCACGGTAGTCCGCCCGTGCTCGCGCGCCTGCTGCGCCGCTGCGTCGACTTGGGCGCACGCATGGCCCGACCCGGCGAGTTCACCGAACGCGCCTTCCTCAATGACAAACTCGACCTCGCCCAAGCCGAAGCAGTGGCTGACCTGATAGCGGCCGGCTCCGACGCGGCGGCACGCGCAGCCCGCCGATCCTTGGAGGGAGAGTTTTCGCGACGGGTAGATGCGGTACTGGAACACTTGGTCGGCTTGCGCGTTTACATCGAGGCCGCGCTCGACTTTCCTGACGAGGAAATAGACTTCCTAGCCGCGCCGGCATTGTTGACGCGACTCCAACAGGCCACCGACGCGCTTGCCACCCTGCTGCGCGATGCCGAACGGGGCAAGCGTTTGATCGATGGCCTGCATGTTGTGATCATTGGTGCGCCGAACGCGGGCAAGTCTTCGCTGATGAATGCGCTTGCCGGGCGCGACCGCGCTATCGTCACCGACCTCGCCGGCACCACCCGCGACCTGTTGCACGAAACGCTCAGTTTGGACGGTCTCGCGATGACCTTGGTGGATACCGCCGGCCTGCGCGAAGCGAGTGATGTCGTCGAAGCCGAGGGCATTCGGCGCGCCCGCGCCGAACTCCAGCGCGCCGGCCTCGTGCTGGCGGTGCTTGATGATCGCGACCCGAACGCCGCCACCGCGCTTGCCGCTGACACGAATGACGCGTCGCGCGTGCTTTGGCTGCACAACAAATGCGACCTCAGCGGCCACGCGATTGCTACGGAAGCCCGTAGCGACGGCGAACACTTGTGGCTGTCGGCGCGCACCGGCGACGGTATTGAGCCACTGCGCGAACGACTTAAGGAGCTCGCCGGCCACTCTGCCAGCGATACCGGTACGTTTAGTGCCCGGCAGCGCCACCTAGACGCATTGACGCTAGCCGGGCATCACTTGGAGCTTGCGCGGCAATGCCTGATCGGCGGCAGCGGTGAACTGGCAGCCGAAGAGTTGCGCGCCAGCCAAACCGCACTCGATGCCATCACTGGCCGGTTCGACGCCGAGCAGCTGCTCGGACGAATATTCTCGAGCTTCTGCATCGGCAAATGATTCGCCTGACGGCGAAACCCCGGCGCACGCGAGGGGTACCGCGGTGCTAGCACGCGCTAGCCACCACAGCACCGCAAGCACGCGCTGGCCGTCGGCCACCGTGAACCTCGGCGCTGGGTTCGGCCTGGGGTCCATTCACCGCCATCCGACCCAGGCCCCGGGGCCGAAATTTGCCCTCGCTGGCCCCTTGGCGACCCCGAACGTCGTTCAAAATGGCGCAGTCGAGCCGCCGCTGACGCCGAAACGGCAGTTTCCGACGCTGGCAAGCTGCGGCGAGGCCAAGGGCTTCTAGAAGGAAAAAGCGCCTTTCGCCGGTCAATCTGGGCGATCTGTCCGGGATATCTTCCCGTTAGGTGACGCACACAACGGAAATGGCTTGACAACTCGGTCAAACTTTTATGTGCTGAACATGTGCTGAAAGTACCAGCCCACGCCTGAGGAAGAGTCCAACCATGTCCCGAACGATCCAAACACCTGCCACCCTCCGCCTGGCGATTGCCTTGGCGCTAGGCCTCGCCCTCACCGCCTGCGGCGGTAAGGAAGAAGCCGCCACGCCCGCTACGCCTGCCGCCGCCGCGGGGCCCTCGGCCGCCGAGCAGGCCGCGGAGCAAGCCGCCGAGCAGCAGGCTGCTGCCTTGTCCGCGCTCTCGGGTGACGAACTCAAGAAGCGCGGTGGCCAAGCCCTGCGCGAGCAGCGTTTGTATGCACCGGCCGGCGACAACGCGATGGAGTACTACCTGACCTTGCGCAAGAAAAGCGCAAAGCCGGACCCGTCGGCGGAGAGCGCCCTGATTGACCTAGCGCCGTACGCGGTGATCGCCGCCGAGCAAGCGCTCGGTCGCGAAGACTTCATTGAGGCCGAACGCCTGCGTGCGTTGATTGAACAGGCCGATCCGCAGGCACCAGCGCTGTCGCGTATTGCCGACGCAATTGCCAAGGGCAAGGCCAACGTCGCCAGCCGCGCCACCCAGGACGCGGCCCGCACCGAACAGCTGGCTAAGGCCGCGGCCGAAGCCAAGCTCAAGGCCGAGCAAGCGGCCGCTGCCGCCGCCGCTGCTGCTCGCAACCCAACGCCGGTCGCCACCGCTCCCGCCCCGGTCGCGGCAACGCCACCGCCCGCGCCCGTCGAGCGCCCCGCCCCCGTGGTCGCACCGCCGGCGCCGGTTGCGGCCGCGCCCCGGCCCGCCCCGGCGCGACCGGCTAGCGGCTTGGTGGCGATCAGCACGCCGCAGCCAAGCTACCCGGCGGAAGCGCTGCGTGCCGGTACCGCCGGTGAAGTGGTGATCAGCTTCACGGTCAATACCGATGGCTCGGTCAGCAATGTCGAGTTGATCAGCGCCAAGCCGCGAGGCGTGTTCGAACGCAATGTGCAGTCCACCGTGCGTCGCTGGCGCTATCAGCCGATCGACTCGGCGCAGAACGTCACCCGCACCTTTACGTTCTCGCGCTGATCCTCGCGTCCTGCCAACAAAAAAGGCCCGGCAATCGCCGGGCCTTTTTTTTACTTGCAGCAAAACCACTCAGGCCGAGATCGCCAGCCGCTCATCGTGATAGCGCCGCGCCGCCAGCCACCAAAGTACCAGGCCGACACCGAACCCAGCGCCCAAGTAGACGCCCCACTCCAATCCGCTGATGGCTTCGCCACGCACAAGCTTGAGGATCATTTGGTTTTGCGCGAGGAAGGGCGTCGCCAGCATCCACAGCTGGTTTTTCACCGGGTTCACCATCAACACGATCGTCGGCACCATGGGCAGCAGCATCAGCATGCTCATGTAGCTCTGCGCTTCTTTCACCGACTTGGCGCCGGCGGCGATCAAGGTCAGTAAGCAGGTACCGATCAATACGATCGGCATCAACACCACCCAGACGCCGGCCGCGACCAACAACGACATCTGCAGCTTGATGCCCAGGCTGGGCGCGAACAGGAAGCTGATCTTGAAGGAGATCAGCGTCAGCAGCAGGCTGAGCATCCCGAACGCGCAGGCTGCGGCAATCTTGCCGCTCATGATCGTGCTGCGCGCGGCCGGCGTCGCTAGCAGGGGCTCCAACGATTGGCGTTCGCGTTCGCCGGCGGTGGCATCAATCACCAAGTAGGCACCACCCAAGAACCCGCTCAAGATCAGCAAATAGGGCAGGAATGCCAGCGCCTGCCCGACTCGCGCTTCGGGTGTAGCCAGGTCACGATGGCTCAAGCGCAGCGCCTGCGCCGCCGTCGGCGCTACGCCGCGCGCCACCATGCGCAAGGCGCCCACATTCTGGCTGTAAGCCGTGATCAAGTTTTCCAAGCGCTGGACCGGAATATCGGAATCTTGGCGCGAGCTGTCGTGCAAGATCTCAACCGTGGCCGGCAGGCTGGTGCGCCACTGCTCACCGTATTTATCGCTGATGCGCAGGATGACGTCCTCGCTCTGGTTGCGGATCGCGTTGTCGGCATCGGCCGGTGCGGGCTTGATGACGATGTTCTGGCCTTCGAGCCAAGCGATGAAGTTCGGCGCGTTCTTTGCCCCGACCACCGGTACCGCCAGCGGTTTTTCTAGCTGGGTCGTGACTCGGTCACTGGCCAGCTTGCCCACACCTAGGATCAGCAGGGGAAACAGGATCGGGCCCATGAACAGGGAAATCATCAAGGTGCGGCGGTCGCGGAACAGGTCGGTCAGTTCCTTGGCCATAACGGTGAATAACGGGCTCATGCGTGCAGTCCTTCTTCCGAACCAATGGCCTTGACGAAGGCTTCCTCGAGATTGCTTTCGCCGGTGTGCGCACGCAGCTCGTCGGGCGTGCCCGATGCCATCACCTTGCCTTGCGCAATCACGACGATGCGATCGCACAGTGCCGCGACCTCTTGCATGATGTGGCTGGAAAAAATCACGCAGCGACCTTCGGCACGAAGCTGGTGCAGGAATTCGCGCAAGCCGCGCGTGGTCATCACATCCAGACCATTGGTTGGCTCGTCGAGGATCACATTGCGCGGGTCGTGCACCAAGGCGCGCGCGATCGCCGTCTTGGTGCGCTGGCCCTGTGAGAAACCTTCGGCTTGGCGGTCCAGAACGTCATCCATGCCGAGCGCGAGAGAAAGTTCTTTCGTACGGCGTGCGATATCGGTATCACTCATTCCGTGCAGGCGACCGAAGTAGGCAATGTTTTCTCGCGCGGTAAGACGTTTGTAGACGCCTCGCGCGTCCGGCAGCACGCCGAGGCGACGGCGCACGGCTTCGGCATCGGTGACGGCATCAAGCCCGTCCACGCGCACTTGGCCGCTATCGGGCGACATCAAGGTGTAAAGCATGCGCAGCGTAGTGGTCTTGCCGGCACCGTTCGGGCCAAGTAGGCCGGTGATTTCGCCGTCGCGAGCTGTGAAACTCACGCCCTTGACCGCGGCAACCGGACCGGTCTTGGTCTGGAACGTTTTGAAAAGATCGATTGCTTCGATCATGAGTAGAGCTCCGTGCAAGCGGTAGGCGAAAGGGGAAGTGCGCTCATGGAATTCATGGCTCCCACCCGTAGAAACCGGTAAAGGGCTGCGCGTAAGGCACCTTGTCCAAGCACGTTGCGTCCAGTGACTTGGCGTCGGCGGTGTCCACGAAGCGCGCGAACAAACGCGGCATGCAGCCGATCGGCAGCACGTTGTGGCCTTGACCGCGAACGATCAGGTGACGGCTATTGGGCAGCGACTTGTGCACTTCCTCGCCGTAGCGCGGCGGCGTCACTGGATCGAATTCACCCGAGAGGATCAACACCGGGCTATTGCCGGTGAGGGGAGCGCGAAAGCCATCGGGGCGCTTGCCCTTGGGCCAAACCGTGCACTGTGCGGCCATGACCGTGACCAGGTCCTGGCCCAGCAGGCTATCGGCATCGCGCGTATCAACCTGCATCTCGGACGCATCCTCGGTGCAGATCACCGACATCTGCATGCCGGTCATGATCTGTTCGCCCAAGGTGCCGGCGATCAAGTGCGACAAGGCCATGATCGGCTCGTAACGACCCTGCGCGGCCTCGTTGATTTCCAGCGGCAACAGGCCGGCGGCCTGCGGCGAATAAGCAAACATTCGCGTCAGGGTGACCACATGGCCAGGCGTAAGGAGGTCTTGCTTGGCGTCGCCGCTGATCGCATCTCGGTAGTTCACCGTTGGCGGCGCCGTGGCAAGCGTCTTCATCAGCGCATTGAGGCGAGCGCGGGTGTCGCCGAGCTTGTCTGCACAGGCCTTGTCTTTCTTGCAGCGGCCAAATTGCAGGTCCAGCGAATCCTCCAAGTTGCGCGCGAACTCGGCGCCCAATACCAAGGAGTTGGGCGCGATGCCGTCAATGGTGATCGTGCGCACGTGCGCCGGATACTTCTTGCCGTACTGCTGGGCAACGCGCGTGCCGTAGGACACGCCCATCAAGTTGAGCTGCTCGGCGCCAATCGCGCGGCGAACGTCGTCGAGATCCTCGATGGCATCGGTAGTGGAATAAAAACGTAAGTCGGCTTTCTTCGACAATTCGGCGACGCAACGAGCCGCAAATGCCGTGGCGCCGGCTAAGTCATCCTCGTCCTCAAGCACGGCATTTTTGCCAGCGGCGTTCTTGCACGAAAGCTTGTTTGAGCCGCCGGTGCCGCGCTGGTCGACCAAGATGATGTTGCGCTTCTTGTTGACCTCGGCGAATGCCGGTGCGATGCCAGGAAACGTCTCCAGCGCCGACTGGCCTGGACCGCCGGCAATCATCACCATCGGATCGGGCTCAGCCTCGCCCTTGGCCGGCAGCCAAGCGATCGCGAGCGAGATCTTGCGCCCCTCGGGCTTGGCGTGGTCCTCGGGGACCAGCAAGGTGGTGCATTGGGCCTCGATGCTTTGGATGCCGAACTCCGGCGCGAGCGAGCACGGCGCAAAGGCCAGCGTGCCTAAACGCCGGGCGACGGCCGGAACCTTCGCAGTTGCCGCTGCAACCTGGCTTGCGTTGGCATCGGCGGGCGGATCTTTCGGATGCAGCTTGATCCAGCCCACCACGGCCAGTACGAGGATCAGGACGATCCATCGGCGATATTTTGAAATCATGGGTGTCTCCTAGATTGCCTAACCTTGGCAGTGACGCGTCAGCGCCTGGGATGTGACCGTGTCGCGTTGAATTGATGACGCCATTCTTGCTGCGCCTACATTGCGAGCTGCACCTACGGCACCTCATCAAAGAATATGGCCTCGATCGGCTGCTCAAACATCCGTGCGATCTTGAACGCCAGCGGCAGGCTCGGATCGTACTTGCCGGTTTCAAGCGCATTGATCGTTTGTCGCGACACCACCAATTGCTCGGCAAGGGCGCCTTGCGACCAGCCGCGGGACTCACGCAATTGTCGAAGGCGGTTGTTCATTGGTAGCGCCGTGCAATGAAAACCTTCGCTACGGCATAGCTCAGGCATAGCGACGGAAACACCCACAACATCGCCAGCTTCGCCGGTACGTCGATCAGCCCGGCGGTCTGCAAGAACCCCGCCGCCATGTAGCCGGCGCCGATCAACAGCGCCGCTGCGCTGCCCGATTCGAGTTCGATGCGCCGCTGCATTTCGTCGGAATCGCGAACATAGCGAATGAAGGCGCGCAGGATGCACAGCACCAGCAAGGTTGGGAGCAAGGCCACCAGGAGCCGCCACCAGGGCGATGACAGCTGCGCCAGGATTTGTTTCCAGAACAGCATCACGGCAACGTAGGTCACGAGCAGCGGCATAAGTTCGCGGCGATAGCGCCGCATCAGCGCTTTTGGCACCGTATCGCTGACATCGGGCGTAAACCACAGCAGTGCACCGCTAATTACCGCGCCGGCGCCAATGCCGGTTAGCAGGCCGAGGGTGTGAGCGCTGAGCGGCCAGCCATTTCGGTGCGCGACCCAGGCTAGGGTTAGGGCGGCCGCGCCCACCGCGAAGGCGATCAGGGCCTTGCGGCGGCAAGTAGGCAGGGTTTCAAGGGCGGACATGGAACGGGCCTGTCAAGGACACTTGACAGGAAAGATAGGGCGTCTCGATCTACCTGTCAAGCGTCCTTGACAGGCGGGCCTTACTTGCTACTGACGTATTTCTCGCGGCGGATATGCGGGATGGGCAAACCGGCGGTCTTGAGCGCCTCGAACGCGGCGTCGACCATGTTGGGGTTGCCGCAGAGGTAGGCAATATCGGTGTCTGTGTTCGGGATGAACTCGGCCAGCGCGTCCTGGACGTAGCCTTTGCGGACGTCGGAGTGGGCGTTTTCCGGCATCTCCCGCGAAAAACAGGGCACAAACCGGAAGTTGGGATGCCGCGCTGCAAACGCGGTGAAGTCGTCGCCGTAGATCAGCTCCTCGGGCGTGCGTGCGCCAAACAGCAGCACGACCTCGACCCCGCGATCGCGCATCAACGCTTCCAACTGGGGCAGCATCGCGCGGTAGGGCGTGACGCCGGTGCCGGTGCCGATCAACAGGTAACGGCGATTGGTGTCGGCCGGCGCTAGGCAAAAGCGGCCATACGGACCGCTGGCCTGGATTTGCTGGCCTTCATCGAGCGCCGTGAATAGCGCCGTTGCGGCACCGCCAGGCACGTAACTCACGGCGATCTCAACCGCCTCGCCGGGCCCGAGCGCGTGGTCGTGCATCGTCGCCAGCGAGTAGCTGCGCTTGGTCGCCGTGCCGTCGGGATAAGCGAAATGTACCTGGATGAATTGGCCAGGAATGAAATCAAGCGGCTGGCCGTCGTCGCGCGCAAACACCAAGTGGCGGACGCTGGGCGCGATCATTCGGCTGCCAATCAGCCGCAAGGGAAAAGGAGGGGCCACGAAAACTCCAGTCGGGCACCGGAACGCTGCTCGCGTAGGCCGGTAGGGATAGGTCTGGGACATATAATAAGGCCTTGGCCGTAGCCGCCGCGTGTTGTGGCCCGGCCCGCCCCCAGGAGCTCCCTCCCGAATGTCCGCCCCCGCCCTGCAGATCAGCCACCTACGCAAGACTTACGACAACGGCGTCGAAGCCATCAAAGACGTGTCACTGGACGTAGAAGAGGGTGATTTCTTCGCCCTGTTGGGGCCCAACGGCGCCGGCAAGTCGACCCTGATCGGCGTCGTCAGTTCCTTGGTGAACCCCAGCGCCGGCACCGTGAAGGTCTTTGGCGTCGACCTGCATGCCGAACGCTCCAAGGCGATGCGCCTGATCGGCCTAGTGCCGCAGGAAATGAATTTCAACATGTTTGAAACGCCGTTCGATATCTGCGTGAACTACGCCGGCTTCTACGGCATGCCGCGTGCCGAAGCGATGGTCCGCGCCGAAGAAGAGCTCAAGGCCGCGCAGCTGTGGAACAAGGCCAGGATGATGAGTCGCACGCTGTCGGGCGGCATGAAGCGCCGGTTGATGATCGCCCGCGCGATGATGACGCGGCCACGCCTGCTGATCCTTGACGAGCCCACCGCCGGCGTGGATATCGAAATCCGTCGCGGCATGTGGAAAACGCTCAAGGAGGTCAACACCGCCGGCACCACGGTGATCTTGACCACGCACTATCTTGAAGAAGCCGAGAGCCTGTGCCGTAACCTCGCGATCATTGATCGCGGCCAGATCATCGAGCAAGGCCCGATGCGCACCCTGCTGTCGAAACTGGACGTCGAGGGTTTCATCCTCGACATCGACGGAAAGCTTCCGACGACCTTGCCGGTCATCGACGGCATCCAGCTTGCCGCCAGCGACGACCACACGATCACGCTAGAGATGCCGCGCAGTCGCGACCTTAACGGCGTCTTCGCCGCGCTCGACGGCGCAGGCATTCGGGTGCGCTCGATGCGCACCCAAAGTAATCGCCTCGAAGAATTGTTCGTGCGCCTGACCGGGGACAACAACAAAACCCCGGACAAACCGGCCAACGGAGCCCGCGCATGAGCCATCCCAACTTGGTCGCCCTGCGCACCATCGCCCGCCGCGAAATTGCCCGCATCTTGCGCATCTGGGCGCAGACCCTGGTGCCGCCGGCGATCACGATGACCCTGTATTTCCTAATCTTCGGCACGCTGATCGGTTCACGAATCGGCCAGATGGGCGGCTTCAGCTACATGGACTTCATCGTGCCGGGCCTGGTGATGATGTCGGTGATCCAAAATGCCTACGGCAATATCAGTTCGAGCTTCTTTGGCGCCAAGTTTGGCCGTCATGTCGAAGAGCTACTGGTGTCGCCGATGCCGAACTGGGTGATCCTCGGCGGCTATGTTGCCGGCGCGGTGCTGCGCGGCTTGATGGTTGGCGTCATCGTGCTGGTAATCGCGATGTTCTTCACCCACGTGCGCATCCCGCATCCGTTCGTCACCTTCACCACCGTGCTGCTCGGCGCGACGATCTTCTCGCTGGCCGGGTTCGTCAACGCGGTCTACGCCAAGAAGTTCGACGACATCGCCTTGGTCCCAACCTTCATCCTGACGCCGCTGACCTATCTGGGCGGCGTGTTCTATTCGGTGCGGGTGCTGCCCGAGTGGGCGCAGGCTGCGACCCACGTGAATCCGATTTTCTATATGGTCAATGCGTTCCGTTACGGCCTGCTCGGCGAAGCGGCGATCGACATGCCGCTATGGACCGCGTTCGCGGTGATGATCGGCTTCGTCGTGGTGCTGACCTGGCTCGGGCTGTGGCTGTTGAAGCGCGGTGTGGGGCTGCGTAGCTAAGAGGAGCCAACGCGAATCTCGAGCGGCCTTGGTCGCTTCAAGTCTAGTGAGCGGTCGGCGCTCAATGCATGGCCGACCCGATTTCGTCCAAAAGCGCCTGCAATTTTCCCCAGTCTGCGTCCGAAGGGCACATCCTCAAAACGCCGTAATAGTTGTCATTTGAACAGTATTCGGCGGTGACCACTTCTGCGTGGCAGAACCCAACTTCACCTTCCGGCACCATCCTCATTAGGCCGCTTCTATCTATCGCCCGGCGTATGCGCGCTGTCGCTGCAACATCGAGAGCAGCACGCGTTGGGTTCGGACCTAAAGAGCGGCTTTCCGAGGCCACTTTTCGGGTCGCTGTGCCCGTGCCGCCCAGTAAATGAAGGAGGATTGTCTCTTCTCGCCAAGCTTGGTCCGCATATCCGACGCGCGGGCCAATCCGACTGAGGACAAACGTTTCCCCCGGTGAGCGATCGGACCCGGTGCAGGTCGATCCCAACCAACGACCCTCAACAAAATTTGCGGTGCCACTTGCCAACCATTCTGCGGCGTGGCGAGGGCCTGGCTGAGAAATATCGAAAACAGGAGGCGTTGCTGCCGAATCGAAACCAGGGAGCAAGCGTTCCCAAGGCTTGATCAAGGCAAGGACGCCGCCAATCACTGCAAGCGCGAGCAAGGTCAGCAACGATATTCTTCTGTAACTAAGCATGATCGTCATCGCGAGACGGACTCCTCGGCGCACTCGAACCTAGCGCTACAGCGACTGCTAAATTGTCAAAAACAGCTATTTGCCGGTCAGTGCGAGACGGACTTGCGCCGACCGCGCCGCTTCGCCCACTCGCCCAAATCTTCCAGCACGGTGAACGTCGCCGGGATGACCACCAGGCTCATCAGCGTCGAGGTGATCAAGCCGCCGATCACGGAAATGGCCATCGGCCCGCGGAAGCTGGAATCACCCGACCAGCCGAGTGCGATCGGCAGCATGCCCGCGCCCATCGCCAAGGTGGTCATGATCACCGGCTGCGCACGTTTGCGGCAGGCGTCGATCAACGCATCGTGCTGATTCAGATGGCCCTGTTCTTCGGCCATCACCGCGTAGTCGACCAGCAAGATCGAATTCTTCGACGCGATGCCGATCAGCATTAACAAGCCAATCAGGGCCGGCAGTGACAGCGCGCTTTGGGTAATCAACAGCGCGCCGAACGCGCCGCCCGCGCACAGCGGCACTGCCGCAAGGATGGTCAGAGGCTGCAATGCGTGGTTGAACAGCAGCAAGAGCACCATGTAGATGCACACCAAGCCCGCCGCCATCGCTAACAGGAAACCGACGAACAGCTCCACGAACACTTCGGCATCGCCCGTGTTAATGAAGCTCACGCCGGGTACTGGTTTGGCGACGCTGGGCAGTTTTTGCACCTCGGTCATCACGTCGCCGAGCGGACGGCCATTGAGTTCGGCGGTGAAGGTGATGTTGCGCTGGCGCTGGTAACGTGAAATTTGCGAGGGCCCACTGCCTTGGCGAATATCGGCGACAGCCGCCAAGGGGACCGGCCCGTTCTTGCCGGGCACGCGCAGGCTGCCGATCAGGGCCGGGTCGGACAGGGTTGACTCCGCGAAGCCGACACGGATCGGTACCTGACGCTCGGGCAAGTTGAGCTTGGCCAAGCGCTGGTCAAAATCGCCGGAGGTGGCGATGCGTGCCGCCTCGGCGATGTCGGCGGTGGCTACACCGAGGTCCGCCGCGCGCGCGGCATTCGGGACGATGACGATTTCCGGGCGCAGCAGCGCCGCCGAGGAACTGATGCTGCCTAGGCCTTTAATCGTGCGCAGGTCGCGCTCGAGCAAGGCGGTGGCATCGGCAAGGCGTTGCGGGTCATCACCGGCCAGCACGAGCTGCAGCGATTCACCGGGCTCGGAGCTGATGTAGCTGATGCGTACGCCGGGCAAGTCAGCCAAGCGGACGCGCGCCTCGCGCTCCAGCACTTTTTGATCGCGCTCGCGATCCTCGGGACGGCCCCAATCGAGCACCAAGGTCGCTTTGCGACTCTCTCCCACTCCGGTCTTGGTCGGATCGCCGATGTCGAGCACGCTGCCGACGGTGCTGTAGACCTGCTTGAGCTCGGGCATGTCCGACAGTTTTTTCCGCGCTTGTTCGGCCACGGCGACCGTGTCCTGCAGGCGCGATCCCGGCGGCAATTCCAAACTCAAGTTGCTGCGGCCCAAGTCGGTGAACGGAATGAAGGTGGTGGGAATGAAATACACCAGCCCAATCGACGCGAAAAAAATCACCGTGGCGATGATCAAGGTCTTCCAGCGATGGCGCAGTGCGGCGTCCACCCAGCCGAGATACCAGACCATCAGCTTGCTGTCGCCTTTGTCTTCGTGCGGGTGCGCCTTGAGCTGATAGGCCGCCATCATTGGCGTCAGCAGGCGTGCGACCAAGAGCGAGAACAAAACCGCGGTCGCAGCCGTCCAGCCGAACTCGCGGAAAAACTTGCCGGCAATGCCGGGCATGAACGCGACCGGCACGAACACCGCGGCCAGCGTCATCGAGGTCGCGATTACCGCCGTGCCAATTTCTTCCGCCGCGTCGGTCGCCGCATCAATGGGCGACTTGCCCATCCGCAGATGGCGGACGATGTTTTCAATCTCAACGATCGCGTCGTCGACCAAGATGCCGACCACCACCGACAGCGCGAGCAAGGTGATCAAGTTCAGCGAAAAACCAAACAGATACATTACTGCGAACGTGGGGATGATCGACAGCGGCAGCGCCACCGCCGAAACCCAGGTCGCGCGCCAATCACGCAAGAACAACCACACCACCAACAGCGCCAGCGCAGCGCCTTCCCACAGCATCGTCATCGATGAATCGTAGGAGCGCTCTGCTTCTTCAACCGTGGACGTGACCAACTGGAACTTCACGCCGGGATGCGTTGCGATCAATTGATCGAGTACCAAGCGCACCTGCTTGGCGACCTCCACCTCGCTGGAACCGCGCGTACGCGACAGCGAAAAAGCAACGACCGGTTTGCCGTCCAACAGTGCGACCTGGTTAGGGTCAGCGGCGCCATCGACAATCGTCGCTAACGACGACAGCCGCACCGCGCGACCATCGGCCAAGCTGATGGAAAAATCGCGCAAGGCCGCCGCATCCGCGATCGTGCCAACGGTGCGAATCGCCTGCTGGGCACCATCCAGTTCGGCCTTGCCGCCCGGACGTTCGGCCTGGATGCGTGCGAGCTGCTGCGACACTTGCCCGGCGGTGATGCCGTAGGACTGCAGGGCCTGCGGATCGAGGTCAACACGCACTTGTCGATCAATGCCGCCCGAGCGACTGACCAAGGCGACGCCGGGCACGCCGTACAGCGCCTTGCTGACCTCGCGATCAACGAACCAGCTCAATTCATCGGTTTGCATTGACGCCGACGCCACCGCGTAGGTCATCAGCGAGCCGCCGATGTTGACCTTGGCGATGATGGGTTCTTCGATGTCCTGGGGCAGGTCGGTGCGAATGCGCACGATCGCATCCTTGGTGTCATCGAGCGCCGTCGCCAGATCGGTGCTGAGCGTGAACTCAACGGCGGTCGTGCTGGCACCCTCAGTGACCGTGGAGGTAACGCGCTTGATGCCAGGAATGGTCGCCACCGCATCTTCAACGCGGCGCGTGACTTCCGTTTCCAGCTGGCTGGGCGACGCGCCGGGCAGCGGCACCGTGATCGTTACCATGGGGAACGAAATATCTGGGAAACGGGCCACCGGCAGCTTGTGGAAACCCCACAGACCGGCGATACACAAGACGAAGAACAGCATCAGCGACGGCAGCGGCCGCTTGATCGCCCAGGCGGAAAAATTCACGGCGTGGCGCCGGCAACAGCCGGTACTTCAGGCGTGACCACACGCACGCGGTCGCCTTCACCTAAGAAGCCGGCGCCGGTAGAAACCACAGGCGTACCGGCGGCGAGGCCCGACAGTACTTCAATGCGTCCGTCGCTACTGGCGCCGGTGCTGACGCGCACGCGGCGTGCGAGGTTTTTGTCGTCGATTGTGAAGACATAGTTGTAGCCGTCGCGCTGGACGACGGCTGAGGCGGGCACCATTAGTGCGCGCGCCGTGCTGGTAACGATTCGGCCTTCGACGAAGCTGCCTATTTTCAATTCGCCCGGGTCAGGCAGATCGACGTAGATGGTGCCGGTACGCGCCGTGGCATCGACGCCGGGCGAAACTGCACGTACACGGCCCATGACCGTCTGGCCATTGCCAGTGATCGCAACCGTGGCGCCTTTTTGCACGCGCGCTAAATCCGCCTCGGCCAGTTCGGCGCGCCATTCGAGACGCCCTTGGCGGATGAGGCGCAACAACTCCGTGCCGGCGGCAACCACTTGCCCGGGCTGCACGAGGCGTTTGGAAATAATGCCATCGTCGGGTGCCCGCAACGAAGCAAAATCGCGGCGCAGCTGTACGCCGTCGCGCTGCGCGCGCGCCGTGGTCTGGCGGGCTTGCGCCTGCACCAGGCCGGCACGCAATTCATCGAATGCGCTGGCGCTGATCAGGCGATCCTTGACCAAGGCTTGGCCGCGATTGAGATTGGACTGCGCTAGCGCGACGCCGGCATCGGCTTCGCCAGCCGACGCCTGCGCCTGTCGCAGGTCGCTGTCGAGCGTCCGGTGATCAAGCTCAAGCAGCACCTGGCCTTTTTTCACCGACTGGCCCACGTCCACGTTCAATGCGATGACGCGCACGCCACTGATCTCGACGCCCAGCTGCATCTCTTCCCAGGCCGACACCGGGCCCGAGGCGATGACCTTGCGTTCAATCTCTCGTTCCGTCGCCGGCGCCAGGCTGACTGCCAAGCTGGCCGCCCCAGACTCGGCCGTGTCGGCAGGTTTGTCCTTGCTGCAAGCGGTAAGGGTCAGGCACAGGACAAGCAGCAGGGTCGAGGTAAGCCGGGAAGACATGATGTGGGCGCTCTTGGGGGTCGAGCCAATCCGTGCGGCGAGGGTCGGCGGGGACGTTCGAGTTGGCAACCGACCTCGTCGTCGAGGCCAATCATATCCCGAGGCCGGTTAAACTGATGTCGTATGTCCGGCCTCAATTCCCCGCAAAAGCTCGCCGTCGAATATTCCGATGGCCCCCTACTCGTGCTTGCCGGCGCGGGCAGCGGCAAGACGCGCGTCATCATCGAGAAAATCGGTCACCTAATTGCGACCGGTCGCCATGAGGCGAAACACATCGCGGCGATTACCTTCACCAACAAGGCGGCGCGGGAAATGCGCGAGCGCGTCGCCAAGCGCGTCAAGGGCGACAAGGCCGACGGCCTGACCATCTCGACCTTCCACTCCTTGGGTTTGCGCTTCCTGCAGATTGAACACGAACGCGCGCAGCTGCGGCGCGGGTTTTCTATCTTCGATACCGATGACCAGATGGGCATCGTCAAGGACTTGATGGGCCCGGGCCTGAAAAACGACGCCTACGAATCCATGCGTGGCCTGATTTCTCGGGCCAAGAACGAAGCCCTGTCGCCCGAACAGGCGCGCGAGGCCGCACGCTCGCAGCGCGAGATCGAAGCCGCCGCGATGTACGGTAAATACCAAAAGCGCCTGCAGGCCTTTAACGCGGTCGATTTTGACGACCTCATCCGCTTGCCACTGACCTTGCTGGAGGCTGAGCCGGACTTAGCCGCCGGTTGGCGCGAACGCATCCGCTACCTGCTGGTGGACGAGTGTCAGGACACCAATGGCGCGCAATACCGATTGCTCAAGCAACTCGCTGGCCCCCGCGGCAACCTCACTTGCGTGGGCGACGACGACCAAAGTATTTATGCCTGGCGCGGCGCGCAGCCGGAAAACCTGGACGAGCTCGCGCGCGATTATCCAACTCTGAAGGTCGTCAAGCTTGAGCAAAACTATCGCTGCTCGGGCCGCATCCTGCGCTGCGCCAACACGCTGATCGCCAAGAATCCGCACAAGCATCTCAAGCAGCTGTGGAGCCAACACGGCGACGGTGAAAGCGTGCGCGTCTGGGCCTGCCGCAACAACGAGCACGAGGCCGAGCGCGTGGCTGGTGAGATCCACTACCTCAAGCAGGCTAAGGAAATCCCTTGGGGCGAATTTGCGATCCTGTTTCGGGGCAACCACCAGTCGCGCGTGCTGGAAAAAGCGCTGCAGCTGCTGCGCATTCCCTATCACCTGACCGGCGGCACCGCGTTCCTTGATCGCGGCGAAGTGAAGGACGCGCTGTCGTGGCTGCGCGTGTTGGCTAATCCCGACGACGATGCCGCTTTCCTGCGCGCCATTACCTCGCCCAAGCGGGAAGTGGGCGGCACCACGCTGGCGAAACTCGCCGAGATGGCGCAGCAGGCCGGCATTCCGCTGTCGAAAGCCGCCGAAAACATCGGCATGCTCAAGCAGCTCACGCCGCGCGCGGCCAGCGGCTTGGATGAATTCACCCGCATCGTGCATCGCCTGCGCGATGCTGCTGAACGTCTGACACCGGCCGAGCTAACGCGTCAGCTGGCCGAACAATCAGGTTTGCTCGGCGCGATCCGCGCGCAGTGCAAGGACGAGGCGACGTACCTACGGCGAAAGGAAAACCTTGAGGAACTCGCCTCGTGGTTCGAGGCGGTGAAAGGCAACGGGCCGGGCGAACTTGCCGCGCAACTGGCCCTGCTCAGCCACGCCGATCGTGGCGAGCCGGGCAATGAAGTACGACTGATGAGTTTGCATGCGGCCAAGGGGCTGGAGTTTCGCGCGGTTTTCGTCGTCGGTTGCGAGGACGGCAACCTGCCGCATGAGCATTCCATTGATGAAGGCGGGTTGGAAGAGGAGCGCCGCTTGATGTACGTCGGCATCACTCGCGCCAAGGAACGCCTGTATTTGTCGCACAGCGCCGAGATCAAGCGTTGGGGTGAACACCAGCACCTGCTGCCGAGCCGTTTCATTGACGAGTTGCCGACCGCCGATATCCAGCGCGACGGCGCCGATCCCGAGCTGGAGTCGGTGCAGAAGAAAGAGCGCGGTCGCGCACATATGGATGCCATCGCGGCGCTGTTTGGCGACTAAGGCGGTCGCCGTCTAGGCGCGGTGCTGTGTTGCCTTGTAGGAGCGGCGTAAGCCCGCGACAGCTCGTGCCGCCATCCGAGTGCGCTGACTACAGCAAGCGAGTGCGCGTGGAGGTAGCTACGGCAATGGCACGCTTGGTCGCGGGCTTACGCCGCTCCCCCCCGGCGCGTGCGGTACGCCAGCGCAAAAGGTCATCGACCTAGGCGACAATGGCGCACCTTCCGATTTAGCCGGGCACACCCGATGACCTCACGCCACCTGTTGTCCCTCGCCTTGGCGCTCGCGCTAAGCGGCTGCCAAATGTTGCCCACGCACACGACCACCGTGGCCGAGGGTGCCACGGCGGAAATTACCGCCGCCCCGGCGCCAATTGTTGCCGACGGCAACAACCCCGCCGCAAACGACAATCTCAATGCCGTGGCCTGGGTGCAGACATCGATTGAATACCGCCTGTTAGCCGGCCAGACCTATCGCAGCGCGCTGCCCCAGCTGGACCGCGCGTTGAAGACGCCGACTTGGGACGCGCTCACAAAAGAAGACCGCGACGCGCCGGTCACCGGGCTGCCGCCGGCGGTCATCGTCGATATTGATGAAACCGTGCTCGACAACTCGCCCTACCAGGCGCGCTTGGTGCGCGACGGCAAGGGCTACAACGAGTTCACTTGGAGTGAATGGGTCAAGGAGGAGGCGGCGCAGCCGGTCCCGGGTGCGCTCGAGTTCACGCGCGCTGCCGCCGCGCGCGGGGTCACCATTTATTACATCTCCAACCGCGCCGCCGACCTGGCGCCGGCCACATTGGCCAATCTAAAGAAGGCCGGCTTCCCGCTTAAGGACGACAGCCAATTCCTCGGTCTGGGTACGGTCGTGGACGGTTGCGAAGATAGCGGCTCGGAAAAAGGCTGCCGTCGCAAACTGGTCGGTCGTACGCACCGGGTGCTGCTGCAGTTTGGTGACCAGATCGGCGACATGGTGACGGTTTTGGCCAATAACGCGGCCGGCCGAGAGGGCGCGGTGCGGCCCTACTTGGGCTGGGTGGGCGAGCGCTGGTTTGTCTTGCCCGGCCCGACCTACGGCAGCTGGGAGCCGGCGCTGTTCAACAACGAATGGTCCCTCCCGGAAGGCGAGCGGCGCCGGGCAAAGATTGATTCGCTGCGCTTTAAGTAAGCATAAAACGCATATAGATCAATGCTTTACGATGTATTCGCGGCAGCCACGGGGGCGGCTCTGTGGCCGGCTCGGCCGGCGTTTGCCGACCCGTCCATTCAGGCTCTCCGGACTCAGGCCGTGACCGAGTGCCTACAGGCCCTAACGGTCAATCTGCTAGATTTCACATCCGACCCACCCCGAACCCGACGATGACCCGCGCCAGTTTTCGGCCCATCGCCCTGCTGATCCTGCTTTGCCTAGGCCTCGCCGCCTGCCGGCGCGACGTCGTTGCGCCCGGCGATCCGGTGTCTGCGGTCAAGGGTTTGGCGGCAGCCGTGCATGACAATGACCTGGTTCGATACTCGCGCCTGTCCCTGCCGCCGGCCCTGCACGCCAAGATGGAAGCGCGCTGGAAAGCCAAGCTGGCACTCGCGCCGCCGCCGAGTGCCGAGCAGCAGGCCGAGTACGCGCGCTGGATGACCCGGCTGACTGAGCCCGGCGCGGAGGCCAAGCTCTATAAATCGCTGGACCCGAAGTTGGCCAAGTTTGAAGCCGAGACCGGCGCCCAATGGCCCTTGGTCAAGGCGACCGCGGGTATCTTCATCAAGGGCGTCATCCAAGCCAACGACAAACTGACGCCGTCAGACAAAGCCCACGCCCAGGCCGTCGGTGACGCGCTCCTGGGCTGGTTGCAGCCCAAGCGCCTGACCGACCGCGCCCACGCACGCCAGGCGATTACCGTGGTTACTGCCACCGCACGTGCGCTGAAGCTGCCGACGCTGGCGTCCAGCCAACAGTTGGAGATGATCCCGGCGCTGGAAAAAGGCAGCGTACTGCTCAAGGGCGCCAAGGACGTCGGCCGCATTTACGGCATCGATGGCGACGCCGCCCTGACCGGCATGACTGCCCGCGTGGCCGCCGTGGACGGTGATCTCGCTACGCTCGACATCAGCTACCCGCTGCTGGGGCAAACGGTGAATTTCCAAATGGAACTGATTCGACGCGACGGCCGCTGGTACAGCGCCGACGCCGTCCGTAAGGCGGAAGCCGAACTGGCGCAGCCCTTGCCTGCCGCCGGCCCCACGCCTGTCGCCCTGCCCGCCGCATGACTGACCAACCTTCGTTGCCCCTGCCGCCGCCCGCGTCGGCGCCGGAGCCTTCGCCGCCGCCGCGCGCCGCGGCCAAGCCCGTGCGTCCGCCCCTGTGGGCGCGCTTGATTGAAAAGCTGCTGGTGCCTTGGATTGAGATCAAGCGCGAGCCGTCGATCCCACCGTTCACGCTGGATCGCCCGGTTTGCTACGTGCTCGAGGACTACGGTCTGTCGAATACGCTCATCCTTGATCGCGCCTGCCGCGAAGCGGGCCTGCCGTCGCCGCTGGCAACCCTGCCCGGTGATCCGCTGGGGCGAAAGCGCGCCTACGTCGCGCTGTCGCGACGCGGTGGTGCGTCCCAGAACAAGAAATATTCCGACGGCCTGTCGCGCCTGCTAATGGCGCACCGCCTGTATCCGGACCAGGACGTGCAGCTGGTGCCGGTGTCCATTTTCGTGGGCCGCGCGCCAACCCGGCAATCGGGCTGGTTCTCGGTGCTGTTCTCGGAAAACTGGGTCTTGGTGGGGCGCTTTCGGCGTTTGCTCGCGATCTTGCTCAATGGCCGCGACACCGTCGTGCAGTTCTCGCCGTCGGTGCGCGTCTGGGAAATCCTCGGTGAGGACCTTCCGCACGAACGCACGGTGCGAAAAGTTTCACGGGTGCTGCGTGCGCATTTCCGTCGCATCCGCGCCGCGGTCATCGGTCCCGACCTGTCCACGCGGCGCCTGCTGGTGGATCGCGTGCTTGACGCCGAACCGGTGCGCAAGGCCATTGCCGACCAAGCCCGCCGCGACGGCAGCGAGTATTTGGAAGCGTGGAAAAAAGCCCACGGTTTTGCTTGGGAAATCGCCGCCGACTATTCCAACCCCGTGGTGCGGTCGGCCTCGTTCGCACTCACCGGTTTCTGGAACCGGATTTACGACGGCGTCGAACTGCATCA
>JBBSAA010000003.1:0-36013 GCA_038252715.1 Lysobacterales bacterium
CAATGTCAGCGTACTCGAATGCAGTGAAGGACTACATCAGTCGCTATGAGGCCGAGGTTGGCGGCAGCGGGCTAATCAACCCTCACGAGCTGGCGGAATGGGCATACAACAAGGGGCTCCACAAGCCGAATGTGAAGACCAAAAAGGGTAAAATGTAGAACGTTCTACAATTCACAGCCACAAGCTATTGAATTGTCTACCATTCATAGAAACACGATATCAGTCGCAGACACGACGTATCAGTTTGGATTGGCGGACATTTCGCGGCGCGACTTCTACGCCTCAACCATACCCGCACGCGGCCATCCACGCCCCTGCGGGCGACGCGGTGTAGAAGTCATGGCGGCAGCACGATCCGCGGCTTCGGCACCGGCGTCTCGAGATACGCCGTGCAGCATTCCCGCACCGCCCGGTCGGCCTCGCGGTAGCGATCCAGCCAAAACGAGTCGTTGGCGTTGGCTACCAATTGCCTGCGAACATCAACCAGGAAGTCGACTGCGCGCTTGAGCCGGTCCTCGGTCTCGTTGCAGCCGCGGTAGCGGTACGGGGCGCCGTAGCCTCCATGGCTCTGGACTGTCACGACGTCAGCATGGTGCGCATGGCGCGGATATCTTTCTCGGCCTCGTCTAGCATTTCCGTAGCGTATTCGGCGGTACTGGCACACCCTGCACCGCCTAGCGCCGCCGTGGCGTGGCAGGCGTGCAGGGCGAGCCGATACCTGGTGCGCCCGCCCAGTACGGTAGCGAGCACTTCGCCGTCCCCGTCCTCATCCTGCTCTAGTGTGGCTACGGGCCAGACCGTTGCCGGGCTAGGCGGTCGCAGATAAATGACCATGCCGCCCAGCCTTCCGACCGGGACGGGCATGATCCGCCACAATTGCGAAAGCCAAACAATACGCGCTAGCAGCATGTTATTGACGCTTGTGTTGCCCGCGCCCCTTCTTCTTTGCGCGCTCCTCGCCCATCCCAATAAGCGCGTCCCCGAACTTGTGCGCGTGCCGCTCGAACTTAGTGACATCGTCGAGGGATACGTTTTTGACGACGATGTCAGGTTGGGCTGCGCCGTCGATCACCGAGCTAAGAGTCGCGACTAGCGGCCCTTGCGAGTTTTTTGTCTCGCGGTTGATGAGAGCGACTGATTCCTTCATGAACGCTTCAAACTTGGCTGACGCCTCGGCATCAAGGTTGCGCCATTCATGCTCTTCGCGGTAGTAGAAGCCGTCCGGGTTGGCGGGATCGTTGACCACGGCGCGGGTTGCGAGCGTTTTCATTTCGTACTCCTTATCGATCATCGCGCGAATCCGTCGCGCTGGCGGCCACTAGTAAAACGACGGCGATAACACCGTATACCAATACAACCCACCATAACCACGAAACGATCCAAGCTTCGTCTAGGTACACAATCCGAGCACCTTGTGCTGCAGCGAGCATCCGGATGGCGGTGGACTTTGAACGGCCGGCGCGATTGGCGCGGGCGTTGAACGGGCCCGGTCGGCGATGCAGGCGTTTATCTCGCGCGAGGTCGGCTCATAGTATCGCCAGCCGGCGCCGAGGTCCGGCAAGGCGAGGTCAACGTCGCGCCATTTGCTGTGGCCGGACTCCTGCAGGTCACCGAAGCGCGTGCATAGGCTCTTGGCGAGCTTCACAAGAACCGCCGCGGTGGCTGATTGCTTGACCGTGAAATCGTACGTCACCAGCAGAGCCTTGACCGACAGTGAGAGCACGTCGCCGTCCAGAAGGTTCGGATATGAAATCTTCCGCACGATGGCCGAGAAGTAGACCGACAGCGAGGCTTTCGTGGTCGGGTGGTTAGCGTCGAGCTTGAGCATGCGGAGCAACGGCTTCGCTTCGGGCTTGATGTCGGCGAGCACCTTCGCGGGCTGGCCTGCGACGATCGCGACCACGTCCACGGTTTTGTCGCTCAGGAGTTTGACTAGCCCGTCCTCGTTCGACAGGAAGCTGGCATTGCTCGGCAGGAGCTCCTGATACATGAGCCGGTAGAGCGTCGCCGTCGTGAGTGCTGTGCCGCTCCCCAGCGGGCCGGCGTTGATGCGCTGGCCGCGGATCTCGTGAATCCACTGCAGCGGCGAATCCGCGCGCACCAGGAAATAGATCTCCTCTTCGTAGAGCGGTAGCACGACGCGAAGGGGCGTGATGATCTTGCCGGCCTCGCGATCGCCCGACGCCGCCGCATCGAGAAACGCCTGGTAGACGTCCGACTGCACGAGGGCTAGCTTGACGCCCGGCTCGTAGCGCAGCCGCTGGATATTCTCGGCCGACCCAGCGGACGGCAGCACCTCGAGGTCAAGCCCCGCCGGCTTGGCCACCTTCTCCGCTAAGTCGCGTGCCACCTGGATGTAAGTGCCCCGAGGGCTCGCCGTGACGATGCGGAAGTCAGCGGCAGCGGCGAGCGGCGCCCACAGGGCCAGTAGCAACAGGACGGCGCGCATCACGGCTCCTTGGTGAGCTCGGCGATCTGCGCGTGCAATTCCGGCGTGACGAGTTTTCCGTCCGAACCGTAGGCCAGGCGGTTGACCTCGCCGGCTGTCAGCACCCCGGCGTTGAGCAGGAGGTTGTGGATCGCGCCACCTTTCGATCCGTTCAGGAACTGATTGCGCGCCAGGTCGGGGTCGCTGGCTGCTGACAGTGCGTTCCAGGCGTTGATGACCGCCTGCGGGCTGCTGTAGCCGGCTTTCGTAGCCATCTGCTGCTGCACCTTGGCTAGAATAGAGGGCGCTGTGCTCGTGCCAGGGTAGTAGGCCGGGTTGACTTCGGCCTGGCCGGCCGCGGGCGCGACTTCTGCTGGCGCGTCAGGAGCCGCCGGCTTGTAGATGCTGACGCTTCCGTTCGCCTGCGTGTAGTACGCCAGTGCTGGGCCGAAGCCGTTGTGCACGACGGTGCCATCCAGGGTGACCGCCATGACCGTCCCGGTCGTGCCGATGGACTTCATGAGGTCGTCGCGGTCAATGTAGACCGTCGACATCATGACAGGTGCGGGCTGCTCGGGCGGGACGACTGGCTGGCTAGGCGGCACCGGCGTCGGGAGCGGGACGGGCGAGGGCATTGGAGGCACGTACGGCGCCTGCGGCGGGTAGACGGGCACGCTCGGACCGTCCTGCGACGTGCGCCGACTGATGAAATACACGGCCGCGACGACGGCGAAAATGCCGATGATGATGACGATTTGCGGGATCGAGTCCATGGGTCATTCCTTCGTAGTGGAAAGTTTGGCGCACGCCTTCAGCATGTCCTGTTGCCGACGGGCAAGCTCGAGCAGGCGGGTCGCGTCCACAACGGCGCCGTTGGCGAGCTGGTCGACGTCGGCGCCCTTCGGCGGCATGGCGGAACCTGGCAGCGGCTCGATGTCCCTCGGGTCGACGCACGGCTCTTTGACCGGCACCTTGATCTCGATGCGCCGGACCTCGGTGAGCAGCGGAGCGCGCTCGGGCGCCGTGGCGCAGCCGGCTAGGGCGATGGCGGCAGCGATGGCAGCGGTCCTCAATTGATCCTCACGGTGTCGGACGACGGCTTTGGCGTGGCGATGCCGAGGATGTTGCGCATGTGGTCGGATAGCTCGCCCAGCACTTCGCGTGCGGCCTCGCACTTCATTTCGGGTTTCAGGTTCGACACGCTCGCCGCCCGGCGCTGCATTTCCGTAAGCCGCGTCTCCAGAAGTTTGACGCGCTGATCGGCCGCGATCTTGACCGCCGCAAGTTCCGAGCGCGCCGTAGCCGTCGGCTTGCCTAGCGCCTCGACTTTCGCGCTGCACGCCTTGGTCTCGGTTTCGATCTTGTCGAACTCGGTGCGTAGGTTGGCGTTCGCAGCCTGCGCCAGGGCACGGTCACCGGTCAACTTTTCAATCACCGGCCGGTCCGCCTCGCGCTGCGCGGTCTTCCCGGCGTCGTAGCTCCACCATCCGCCCCCGACCAGCACGGCCAGGATTCCGGCCGCGCCGATCGCCAGTGCCATTGCACTTAGACCGAACATTTCACACTCCTTCCCCACACGCCGTACGTTGGCTGCAGGTCAATTAATATGCGGCGTGCATAAAAGCGATTCTCGCGATAGTTCGACTCCGAGCGTCCGGGGTTGAACCGCTCGACCGCGCCGAACCAGCGAAACGGATCGGCTCCGCCTTCGGCCGCCAGGCGTTGCGCCCGGTACAGGTTGCCGAGCCCGCCGTTATAGGAGGACAGCGCCATCGCCATTTGCTCGCACTCGTTCGCCGCTGGGATGCGGTCGTACAGGTGCCGGTCGTAACGCACCAGCGCGCGCAAGGCCCACGCGGGATTAAACGGCTGGTGCGGCCCGAGGTCGGGATACTCGGCGACGATCCAATTGCCCGTGGCCGGCATGAACTGCCCGAGCCCCTGCGCACCGACGTAGGATTTGGCGGTTTCCGACCACCCTGACTCCTGATGCACCTGAGCCCCGAATGCCGGAATCGGCGCATCGAGCCCCCACACCGCGTGCGCTGCCGCCGTCAGCGTTCGATGATGCTTGCGCGCGGCTAGTGGGATGTCGGCTGCGATCGCGGAGGCCATGAGCATCGAAGCTAGAATGATCACAATCCGAGCGTCATGCCCAGCACAGTGCCGAGATACACCAGCGCCCGCCCGACGATCCTTGCCGCGCCGTACAGGTCGCGCAACTCGCTCTCATCCATGCGAGGCTGCGCGCTCTCACCGAAAAGCGAGCGGTCCAGCCAATACGACAGCACCGCAGCCAGCGTTACCAGCCCGCCCTTGTAGACGATCACCGAGACCTGCTGCGGCGACACTTGGGCAACGATCGCCGCCAGCGCGACCGCCGCGATCATCCAGCCTGCGAGGCGTGGGATTCTCATCGCTTCGGCTCGACCGGTTTCGACGTGTCGCGATGACGCGGCACCCGTTGACCATACGTGGATCCGGGCTCAGCCTTCGCCTGATCCTTGGTCACGAACTTTCCGGAGGCCGAACTGCGCCAGCGCCTCCACCATGCGAGCAACCCCATGTCGTCACTCCTTCTCGTCGTTCTCGTTGAAAAGCCGTCGGCGGTTCGGCCAGAGGTGAAATTCCACCGCGGTAATCCGCGCCTCCATTTTCACAAACTCCAACGCAAACGTGTTGATGGCCCTCTTGATCTCTTCCATACCTTTGGACTGTTCGTCCAGTTTGTGGTCGATGCGGGTCACGTAGTAGGTGATGACCGCACCGAAGCACGTGACGACGATCCCGAGCAGCCAACGGACGTTCTCAGGATCCATTCACGACCTCGAAGACATCACTGGACCATTCCATCGTGGTCGGGAAAATCCTGTCCGTAATCTCGGTCCAGCCGAACACGCGATACTTCCCCGGCGGGGTCTCCTTCGGGATCACGTTGATCGCGCTGCGGCCGGTCTCGCACCCCGGCTGCAGCCAAACGGTCGCGGCGGGAAGAGCGGTGATCGTCCCGTCGGTCCGAACCAATTGCCGAGCCGTCACGTACGTGTGCGGGCGGGTGTCGCGATTGCAGCGCAGTATGTCAAGCACCACAGTCTCACCGGCCTTTACAACCGGCGTCAGGACCGGGAACGGGACATTGCCGTACGACAGGTACGGCGGTTCGAGGTAGGCATAGCCCACGAATCCAAGCAAGGCCATTTGCAGCGCCAGCAAGCCGTACATCGTCCACTTGGCCGTCATCATGGGCACCTCCGTGACGAGCGCCCCTCGCGGGGCACCCGGCGATCGCCCACGCATGAGGAGATAACGCATCGATTGCTGCCGGGGTTGTCCGTCACTCGCCGGCTTGACGGCCGCGGGATGATGTCGTGAACCCGCCGCGGCATTGCTCAGTGCCGCACCTGGCGGCGGCGTTCCGCACGCTCCACCACTACCAAAGCCGGAGCCTGCTTAGCCTGGGCGAGCCCGACGAAACGCCCGGTGAGCGGATCACGGGCGCGCTTGAATGTTTTCGGTGGTAGTTTCGAGGCGCTCACCCGATAGATGGTGACTGCCCGCACCAGTGGGTGACAACCCCGCGAAAATTCATGGATTGTTCAGGCCGCCGTGCCAACCACTTGGGTGTAATTGTTGCCTGATATCCAGGTGACGACTTTGCTGTTTTTGCGTATTGCGTATCCAGCCGCCCCGCCAGCGCCGCCCGCTGTCAAGCCGCCGTCCGAACCTGGGTCTCCAAAGCTGCCATACGGGCCGCCTGAGCCGCCCGAGCCAGCATCGCCGGTCCCACTCGTCCCGGCAGTCGGTCCGGCCAGGTTCGATGGTGATCCCTGCCCTTCACCCCCGGAGCCGGGGGACCCGAAGTACGCTGCCGGCCCGCCATTCCCGCCGCCGCCGCCACCACCGCGGATGTAGCCGCCGTTGTCGATGGTGAGGTCATAGCTAAGCGATAATGCGTCACCGCCCAGGCCACCGCTCGCTCCGCTAGCGCCATTCAGTTCCGCGACCGTACCAAGCACCAATCGCAAAGTCGTTCCAACGACCCAGCCGGCACCGGTGCGAAATGCGGCCTGTGTATAGCCAAGCGTCGCTCCGACTTTGATGCCAGCGGCGATGGTGCATACCACCTGCACGGCGGTTGACGGGCTGCCGGCGAGCGTGCGTAAATTCACGTCGTTGGTGTCGGCGCTGATGACCACGTTGATCACCGACCCTTGCCCAGCCATGAACGGGCGAAACATCAGTACACCACTGAGCCGTACACGGTCGTGCCGCCGTCGACAGTGAAAAACGAGATGACATTCGAGCCCGAGCTGCGCAGCGACGGCGCCGATCCAGAGACCCATACAACGCTGGCCGGGTAGGACCAGGTGCGCAGCCCGCCATTGACTACGAACCACGTCAGGCTGCGCAGGTTGCCCGAGGCTGGCAGGTTGCTGAATGCCAACGTCGCCGCACCACTGCCGGTCGCAGTCGAACTCGCCGCCGCTCGGTCATTCCAGGGTAGCGTCGTGGTCGCGCCAAAGGTCGCGGCGACACTCTTCTCGGCCGCCGCGGTGAAGGTTCCCGCCGCGGCTGTCGTGGCCCCTACCGTGGCGCCGTTAATAGTGCCGCCAGTGATCGCCACCGCCGCCGCCGATTGAGTGGACATGGTGCTGAGCCCGTGCACGCTGGCCCCTGTCGCTGCAGCGTGGGCGTTGTAGGCGGTGCGCGTGGCCTTGTACTTGCCGAGCAGCTCCATGGCGAGCTTCGCAAACAGGCCGCCGAAATTGGTGGTCGCCGTGAGGTTCCCCGAGCCGTCATAGGTGAACGTCGCCGCCGAACCGATGGTGTCGAAGGGCCCGCCCGAGCCGGCGGTCGAGAGCGCATAGGTCGCGCCGGTGATATTGCCGCCCGACCAGGTCAACGTCGCTTTGAACACGATGCTGCTGTTCGTGGTGTTGGTGAGCAGGATGGTGGTCGGCTCTTCCGCCGTGCCGCCCGACTGGGAGTACGTCCAGCCGTCGCCAAGTCCAGAAAGAACCTGGTCCTGCAGCGCGTTGTCGTTGGCCAGCGCCGACGTTGCGAAGGCGCTGCCGGTCTGTGATCCCGCCGGGTTGGTCCGGCTTTCTCGCGTGTAGGCCATCTATGCCCCGTCGAATGTCCAGGAAAAGTCAGCGGCCACCTGAGTGCCCGCGCTGTTGAAGATGTAAACATCGAAGCCGTCATAGGGCCGATACGATGGCCCGCCGGTGAGCGTGCCGCTGTTGGCGTTGCCGGTGTTATCGAGTGCGGTGGTGCCGGTGCCCTCATCGAATCCCCAGTTGCCAGCGAGGCCGGATTCCGAACCGGTGAGCCGCAGATTCATGTTGGCGTTGATCTCAGCCTCGGTGCGGGCGGTATTCCAGATGCGCACCTCGTCCACCACGCCGTCGAACCAGCGAGTGAGCGAGCCGCCGAACTTGCCGACATTCACCGGCGCGGTATTGTCCTGCAGCGCCGCTGGAATAGTGCCGCCGAAGCTCAGGGTCTGCAGGATGCCGTTGATGTAGACCTTGAGCCGGTTGGAGTTTCCAGAGAGTGAGCCATCGAACACCATGGCGACGTGGTTCCATACGCCAGGGCGCCACGAGTTGGTTGCGGTCTTGCCATAGTTCGAGCCGCCATCGGTCAGGCTCGAAGCGATGTAGAAGGCGAGCTCAGTGCCGGTCGCATCGGTCTGCACGACCCAGCCCCCTTGGGTGGCATAAGTCCATTTCGAGCAGATCGTTTTGTAGGTGTTGGCCGCGTCCTGCTTGGCCCAGAACTCGACCGTCATGGCTGCCGTCATGGACAGCGGCGCGCTATCTGGAATGGTCACGAAATCGTCGACCGAATCGAAGCGTAGGCCATAGCCGAGGAGCACCCCGCGCGAGCCGCTTACCTCGACCTTGTCGTACACGCTGGACCGCGATGCCGTGCCCTTCGGGGTAATAGTGATCGCGCTGGCCCGGTTGAAGTGCAGGCTCGCCGTCACCACAGTCGCGCCGCTGGCGAGGCTCGTCCCTGAGCCGTGATCGCTGCGTCCGACCACATTGACCCGCAGCACGCCCAACGCGGTCACCCGCAAGGTGCCAGTCGTGGCCATGCGTAACCTGGCATAGCGCGCCGTGGACTTGGCCGATTGGCCCGAATACGTGACCCATACCCAACGCGCCGACGAGCCCCCAGAGGTGTAGGCGCCATTGCCGGCAACGCTCACGCCGGCCAGCGTTTGCAGGCTGAAATGGTCGGCGTCGGTGACCGTGATCTTGAAGCGGCCATTGGCAGCTGTGTTGCCGCCCACTGCGGCGATCACGACCTCGTCGTTCGAGTTGTAGCCGTGCGCCGTTGCGGTAATGACGATGGGCGTTGCATTGGTGGCGCCGGTAATCGTTTTCCCAACCTCGCCGCCGGTCCCCGATAGTTCGACGTAGCTCTGCGCAACGCCGGACAGGTCGGTGTAGGTCGGGATGACCGAGAAATCTCCCGTCGTGGCGGTGCCGAGATCGTAGGCCTCGGTCACGTAGCTCGAGGTGCCTGCAGCGTGATAGGTGGAGAGCGCGCTGGTGTAGCTCGACAGCGTGCCGGTGAAAAGGCTGTTCCAGGTATCGCCAAAGTCGGTGACCCAGCCGGTCACGGTCGCCACCATGCTCTGCAACACCGGCGTGACAAATGCGTAGCTGGCAGCCTGGAAGGCGCTCGCGTCCGAGGTCACCGTGACATCGCACGTGGCGGCATTCACAGATTCTTGGCCGTACGGGTAGGCGTCGGAACGTACCGAATCGAGGCCCTTGATCCAGAACCGCCACGTGCCAGGGGGCACGTCTTTGGTCGCATACCGCACCGAGGGCGTGGCGACGCGATTGAGCAGGGTTGCTGTCGACCACAACCCCCCCACGGCGCCGTAGCGCAGCTCGTGGCCGGTTAGATCAAGATCGATCGCCGGCACCCATGACACCCGCACTTCGCCGCCGATCTCGTACCCCGTGAGGCTCGGCACGTCGCCCGGCTTGGCGAGTTTGCCGCTGTTGGTGGCGGTCGCCATGGCGGGCGTTCCCGCCGCACCGGACGTGCTGACCACAGCAACGTCCGCCTGGTAGAGGAGCCCTTCCTGCATGGCCTGACTGGCAAACTCGGTCGCCGTTCCGGGCGCCAGGATCGGACCCTGCTTGATAACGCCGGCCTGCGAGATCGTGACCTGGTAGCGATCCACGAACGGATAGGTCCCCGCGGCATCCGTCCACGTCACGCGCCAGCGCGAAGCAAAGTAGCCGGTCTGATCTTGGTAGACCTCTTCGACCATCGCGAGCCCGGTAGGGGCTGGCGGATTGGCGGGCGATGGTAATGCGGTGTCCGGGACCGTCGGCGCAGTGACCACCACGGACGAGTATTGCGCCGGATCGAAGCCCAGCCCCATGAAGCCCCAGCGTCCGGGGCCCAGCGGTGACTTGCGTTTTACCCGGAAGGTTCGCGCCAGGTTGCCCCATTGCGGATGGGCCACGGTCACGAGCTCGCCGAGCCGCACCTTGCTGGCCTCATCGAATCCTCCCCATTCGAGCAAGTCGTCGTCGAGAGTCGCCTCGTTGAGCATCTCGATGCGATAACGGGTGGCCTCGGACAGCCTTGTCAGTCCGGGTTTGCTGATCTTCGAAACCCGCCGCGGCACGCTACCGGACAACACGCCGGGGAAATACTCGGTCGACGGCGCCTCTTTCCATGGCGTGGTCGATGGATCGGTCCAGGTCACTTCAACGACCGTCGGCGTAGCCCGCGCCCCGCGCTTGGACGGCCTGACCGATCCCTGTATGACATTGGTGGCGTCGAAGGCCATGACGGCGCCGTCGTCCCAGTCACGCACGAATACGTAGGTATCGCCCTCGATCGAGATCGTGCAGTGGGCGTAGTCGGCGAGGACGTTGAGCCATACCTCGGGATCCTGCTGGGCATCGAGAGTGAGGTCGATCTGATGGCGCGCCTCGCCGCCGATGACCTCCGCGTTCAGAGTGTAGGTCGCCAGGCAGTGGCGAAAATCGACTTGCTTGCCGAGCCCATAGCCGGCATCGCGCACAAAATCCGCGAGACAGTTCGCCGGGGTGTTGGAGTACTGGAAATAGGTGGCCGCGATGACCGCAGCGTTCTGCCCGGTCCAAGTCTCTCCCGCTGGCCCCGCCCACGTCGAACCGCTCGCGGCCCCTGTCTGCCATGGCAGGAAGTGCGCGACCAGCTTGGTCGCCGTGGTAATCCGAACCTCGTAGACCTTGGCGGTGAGCTGCAGGCCGGTATCCGAATCTCGCCCCACGGTGAGCGGCGACGCGGAGTTATTGATGCTGCTGATTACTGCCGCCGTTTGCACCGAGCCGAGCGTGGTCCAGGAAACACCGAAGCTCGAAGTGGCGAAGGTGATATCGGATTGGCTCGATCCGTTGTTCTTGCGCACCGCGGCGCGCACGAAACCTAGTGCGCCGGCGCTAAAGGGCACCGCCACCGAGGAGGTCGCGAGCAGGGCATTGTTGAGATGCACCCGCAGCTTGCCCGCAGTGTCGAGCACCAAAGCGAAAGCGCGGTTGCCGCTGGTAGTCCCCCACTTGGCCACGATCGTCTGCAGGGCGCCGCCGGCCCACGCCGTAGTGGTCAGGCCGGCCTCGATAACGAAGTCTTCGCTGAGGTCGTTCTGGGCCGTGTCAGGGGTGCTCACGTACTTCGTCCCAGAGAGATCGACGTAGGCGTTCTGGACGTTGGCGACCTTGAGCCCACGCACCATCGCCACCGGCTGCGGGAATCCTTGAACCTTTGTGCGAGCCGGGAAGGAGAGCATCGAATAGGCGACGCCGAGCATGCGGTCGGTGTAGGTGATTCCCTTGGCCGCGTAGGCGGTCACCAGCACGGGATCGACAACCTGGGTCGTGGTGCCGGTGTAATGGGAAACGTTGTCGCCGGAGAGGTTCGAGGCTGCGCCGCTGATGGTGATCGACTCGATGGCGTCGACTTCGCCCTCGCACCAGGCGCAGCGCAGCAAGAGCGAGCCGCCGTAATCGATGGCGCTAACGATCTTGGCGCCTATCGGCCGACGCCCGTACTGGACGCCGAGAATGGTGTTCTCGCCGGCGATGGTGGCTTGCTGGGCTTCGGCTTTCTTGCTGGTGCGTGTGCGGGTATCGGAAGCGAACGCCTGTTGTTGCACCGGGCCGTTGCCGGTGAGTGCGAGAAAGTACTCGAACGATCCCGGGGCGACGCCGCCGCTCGGCGTGGCCCCGCCGATAATAGTCGGACCGACGGGAGCGTTCGTGGTCATACTTGCCTGATGACCAGCTCGATCTCGGACAGGGCGCCCTTAAGAGAGCGTTTCCACGGGGCTGTAAAGACCGCGGTGTAGGTAACGCCATCGCCCCATAGAAAGCTGAACGTCGTGTCGCGGTTGGCGTTGTAGAACGCCAGGAACGTCGTCCAGTCGGCAGCGTTCAACAGGAACCGGCAAACGAATCGCCGCTTGGCTGCTGTGTAGAGGGTGCGCACTCGGGCGTTTCCGGCAACAGCGGAGTCGACGGTAATGTCGTCGATGGCCTCGTCACGCGATTCTTTGCGAAACGGGAAGGTCGGGAAATTAGCCATGGTCGAGCCTGAACTGTTGGCCGTTGAATGAGAGGATGGTTCCTGCCGGCGTTATATTGCTAAATCCCTCTTCTGCGGTAATGAACCGCCGCGGCGTCTTCGAGTTTTTGCCAGCTTGGTGGTAGACAACGATGCTCACCTCGCCGGTATTGATGTCCACCGCGGCACTGTCGGCGGCGCCGATCAGCACCGGCATGACGTCGTACAGGGCCGGTGCTGAGTTGCCATAGAAGCGGCGCAGCTCCACGGCGCGATCGGCGATGCCATCGTTATCGATCAATGCCCATACCAGCCGCTCGACATCGGGGATGACGATGGTCGCCTCCACTGATGCCCGCGCGCCATCCATGCTCGCGCCGGTAACGCGAAAGTCCTTGCCGATGTATAGCTCGCCGTTCCAAACGATATCGCCGCGCGTGCATAAGCGTAGCGCCTGAGTGGCGAACTGGATCCGGAGGAGGTCGCCCGGAGCGGTGACGGTGAGCGCCGTTGCGGCATCGAACGCCAGAGAGGTTTCGATGGTCATCCGTTCACCGGCGCCGGCCCGGCCACGACGGCGGTGATGCGGGCATTGGCGAGAGCTGCAGCGGCCGCATTCATGCCTGCCGCAGCGTTGTTCATACTGACCGCTGCAGCCTGCATCTGCCCGGCCGCGTTGGCCTGCGTGTCCGCTGCGCTGCCCATCCGCGTCGCTGCATCATCGAGTGCGGCATTGACCGCCTGGAATGGATCGTTGGCCCCCGCTGAAACGTCGCCGAAGAGCGCTCCAAGACGCTCCTGTACGAATGCGTCCGCAGCATCAACCCAGGCAATGAGCGGATTCTTGTTGGCGAGTTGGTCCTCTGGATTGAGCGCCGAGACCGCGCTGGTGAGGTATTGATTGAACAGTTGCGTGAGCTGCCCCACCTTGACCGGGTCGGTCTCGGTGGCAATCTGCTCGAGCACGTCGTCGGCCTTGCCCTTGTAGAAGCCGTAGAGGTCAGTGCCGGACAGGCCGATGGTTTGGAGTTGGGTGCGCGTGTCGGCAAATAGCGCTTTGGACTGATCGGCAATTTGCTTGATGGCAATGAGGACCTGGCCAACCGCTTGCCGATAATCGATCGTCGCCTGCGTCAATGCGGTTGTTGATTCCAGGCTGCCGTCGAACGATGCGGACAGCGATTCCACCCGCCCACGCAGCGTTGCGACGACCTGGGTCGCAGAAAGCTGACTATCGGTGTAGGCCTTCAATGCGTCGGCCACCACATCGCCGCTCGCCGCTTCGCTCGCCGTCTTGAAGGCTTGGGCGAGCGTGAGGAGCTTGTCGATGGCATCAGTGGACGCGCTAGAGGGCGCCAGTGATCCCACCACCTTCTTGATGAGATCGGGAAGATCCGACGCCTGTAGGGCTGACAGCAGCGAGCGCTTGGCCGTCAGGGTGATTTCGTTCTGCAACTGCGCCGGATCGCGCCCGACGGCTCGATCGCGCTCGCCGGCGATTTGTTGGCCATTGACGAAGACGCCGCTCGATATCCGATTCGGAGCCGTGCCGTTCGGGTCGGTGTCGTAGCCAAGGGCAAACTTCGCGGTACCGGTACCACCAAGCGTGCGCAGCGCGCTGGTATAGGACCCAGTAATGGTGTCGACGACTTTGGAGAGGTCAGAGTCCCGAGCGTTTGGCGTGAAGTATCGATCGATGCCAAGCCCACTCGATGCCGCGAACCCGCCCTCCTTCGGTCCGCCGCCGCTCTTGAATAGCGAGCCGATCGCCGAGCCGATCGCTGAGCCGACAAGGGTGCCGATGGGGCCGAACAGGCTCCCGATAGCGCCGCCAACGGTGCCGCCAACTGATATGCCGGTCTGGTTGCGGGAGTTGCCGAATAGCGCCGCACTGGCCGAACCGACGCCGAAGCCGATGCCAGCACCACCAGCTACGCCGCCCCAATTGAATCCCTCTCCCCCGGCGCCACCCCATGTGTTGCCACTGAGCGAGAAGCCGGAGCCGAAGGGATTGCCAATCGAATTAAGGAGCGACCCGCCGACAGTCCCCTGCCCGAGTTGCCCCGCCTGCTGCGCGAGTGCGCTGCCCGCTCCCGTGCCGGCCAGCAGGCTCGCGCCGATGTTGAGCACGAACTTCTTCGCGAACAGTGCAATCAGGTCCGTGGCGAACTGGCGCAGGCTGTTGCGAATGGAGTCGAACGCTGAGCCGACACCCTTGGTCAGGTTGCCGGCGAAGTTGGCCGCCCCATCCGCCAGGCTGTTCCAAATACCGACGTCCTCCTTAATGGCTTGCTGCGCCGCGCTCGCGGCCTGCATCCGCTCAATCAATGCGTCGAGCGATATCTTCGTGGTGTCGATGCCTGCCTTCTGGGCATTGCGCAGCGCGATCTCCTTGATGCGCTCGGCGTTCGACAGCCCCATGATGCGCAGCTCGAACTCGGCCTGTTCGACCTCTTCGCGCAACGACCTGATGCCGTCATCGATCGCCAGTCGGCGCTTTTCCTCCTGATCAAAGAACTCGTCGAATGCCTTGTTGCTGAGCTCGGCATTCTTAATGCGAATGGCGTATTCCTTATTCAGCGCCTCTGCAATGTCGCCCATACCCTGAAGATAGGTTTTCTGCGCAGCCTCCGCGCGCTTCTTGGCGTCGATCTCCGCGGCGATACCGAGAATGGCATCAACGCGCGCCTTGTTCTCGCGACCGATGGCGTTGATCTTGCCGTCGGCGAGGGCGACGAAGACCTTGTCCACCTCGGTGAGCTTGTCCTCAGCGGCGAGCGTGCGCTGCAACTGCGCCTGCATCTGCTCAAGCGCTCTAGTGACCTCGTCGACCTTCTCGCGGCCGCCACTCCTTCCGGGCACGACCGGAGCGTCAGGCTTCTGGGCGAGCGCCAGATCGCGCGCATCGCCGGTAAAGCCCAGTCCCGCAACATTGGCGCGGATGGAGGCATCACGCGCCGCATAGAGCGCCTTGAGCTTGGCTGTAAGTTGATCGATCTGCTGAACGTAGCCCGGTAGGCTGCGTAGTTCCTCGTCGGTGACGATGCCGCGCCGCTTGCCATCGTTGATCGTGTCGATGGCCTTCTGGTATTCGCCGATCGAAGTGACGATATTTCGAATGTCGCGTTGCGTAGCGGCGGAATTCTGGAACGCCACCACGAACGAATCATAGAAATCGAGACCGCCCTGCTTGGCTGCCGAGAATCTGGCGATGATCTCGTTCAGCGCCGGCACGAGCGTGGACAGCAGCGATCGCGCAAGCTCGCCGCTGCGCACCGAAAGCTGCCGCATGGAACGTTCGAGCTCGTTGGCTTGGTTGGCCTGTTCCGCTGTGACAGACGCCACCAGGTCGTGCTGCGCCGCAAGGTCCTTGAGCGCGGGCAGCAACCGCTCAGCGCCGCGGCCAAGGGCAGCTTGAACGATGGCCGCTTTGTTTGCCCCGTCGGCGTATTGATCCAACGTTTGCGCCAGCTGCTTAAGTGCCTCAGCGGGATCGCGCGCTGTCACCCCTAGCAGGTTGAGAGCTTTGGAGGACCGCTGCGACTCTTCATCCGTCCCAGAAAGACCGACCGAGAGCCGCTGCAAAGCCTGGGCGAGAGCATCGCCGCCAACGCCGGAAACCTTGAAGCTGTTGGTGATCTGCGAGAGCGCCTCAACGCTTGAGCCGGTGGCGGCAGAAAGGTCGTTCAGTTGAGCCGCGGCATGGACGGTCTCCTTCGCCCAATCGGCCGCGGCATGGGCGACCTCGCGGAACGCCTTTTCCAGGAACGTACCAAAGGCAACACCCTTGGTGATCGTCGCCGTCATCGACGATTCGACCTCCCTGAGCGCCGGCGCGACCTGGGTACGCGCAGAAGCGGCCAGCTTCTCAACTTCCTCGCGGGCAATGCGCACCGACCCCACGAACGCCGAGCCGTCCGCGGTGAGGCGTAACCCGAATTCGAGATCAGCCATCACTCTCCTCGCTGGCCTTCTCACGCATCACGCTAAGCGCGGCAGATTCCATCGTCTGCAGGTCGGTAAACAGCGTCGCACGGTCCGCGGCCTTGATGCCCATCAGCCGCATCACCACTGACACAGAGGCGTACTCAATGCCGAGCATTACCGCCCCCGCCATGCCCGAGCACACCCGCCACTGCGTGCGTAGCGCTATGAACAATTGAACCGCCATGACGTTGTCCGGGTGAATCTCGCATGTCGAACTCGCCGCCTCTTCCGCTACCATTTCGTCGATTACAGCCTGGGGATAACTGAACTCCTCGAGCTGCTCACGCAAATGCTCTGGGTCTCCCTGCGGGCCGCGGGCCCAGTGCTCCGCGGCCTCGATCAGTTTTTTGCCTTGGCCCGAGGTAATGACTCGCGAAACGCCGTCAGGATCGCCGGCGCCAGGCCGTTCTCGACCATCTGCTTCACGCCCTCGCGGGTGAACGGAGGTTCATTTCCTTCCGTGTCGCCAACGCCCTTCCAGTCGGCGGCGATCTCACTGATCAGCACCGTGAGTCGCTCGTCAGGGGTCTCGTCGGCCTTCCTGCCAGCATCTTCGACCTCGGACATTGTCATCCGCTTGAAGCGCATATCGAACTTGACCTCCATCTCGCCGCCGGCCTCGCTCGGCATCATGGCGCGCACCACCTGCCAGTACGTGGGCGTCTGCCCACCAAGCTTGAACATGGGTGTCTCCTCGAATCAGTGGATTGGTCCGCATAGGAGCGGGACTGCGCGCTGCGTCGGGTCCGATGTGGTCGGCGCAGGGGAGGCCGGGGGCAGAACGCCCCCGGTGGTATTACAGAACGGTAATCGTCAGCTCGTCGTTGCCAGCGTTCGGGTTCAACGTCATACCGAATTCGTAGGCCAGAGCGCCGGCGTAGGTGGTTTCCTTGTGGTCGACCAATTGCACCTTGGGCGCGTCGATCTTGACCTTGTTGCCGGCAACGGTGCCCTGCGTCAGCGTCAGCACCGACAGCGTGGCATTGCGAACCGCCGTGAAATAGTCATTGGTGGCAACCGTGACCGCTTCGACCGTGATCGAGCCCTTGGGCTTGCGATCCACCGGCGAGAGCGTCTCCTGGTTCATCCAGATGGCGTGCGACACGTCGTTCGACATGTCGACGTTGAACGCTGCGATCTTGGCGGCATAACCGCCAAGCGTGGTCGTTCCGAGCCATGCCGGAATCGACGCTTTGGGCGTTTGGAACCCGGAGAAGTCGGAGGTCGTGGGGACTGCAACATCGGTCACGGCCGAGTACTTACCCATGAATTTGAAATGGAAGTGCGGGATCTTCTTGGCCGACATGGCAATTGAAACCGAGCCGTGCGAACCGAGCATCTTGTAGAGCGTGCCATCGCGGTAGCAGTAGATGGTGGCGTACTCGAACGCCGCCGAGACCGGTGCATAGATCACGCTGACCCCGGCGCTGATGGTCTCGGAAAAGCTCGACGAGCGCAGCAGCACGCCGTACTTGGGGGCCGTGCCGGCCGCGCCCGCGCCGGCCATCTCGACATCGAACTCGATCACACCCTCTTCCGCCACCGGCAACTGCTCGGAGTTGCCGAAATAGGGCTTGACCAGGTTGCGGTCTTCGCTCTCGACGCGCAGCGGAGTGACGTTGAGGTTCTTGACCAGAATCGAATTCAGCGGCGCCGTCGGCACTGGATCGGTGAATTGCGTCACCTCCAGCTTGGCCGTGACGAGGAATTTGCGCGGGGACATGGATTACTCCTGTTCGGACTTCTCTTCGCTCGGACGGGCGCGACGCGGCGTGCCATCGCGTTCGCGCACATGGCCGGGCGGCAGGGTCGGGTGTTCCTTGCGTGTCAGCGAGCCATCAGCATTGCGGACGTAGCTCCCACCTTGATCCGGCGGGAGGAATACCGTTTGCGGCTCGCCTTCGATCGTCGTTGATTCTTGCGGTTCGGGTTTGGCACGGGCCATGGCTAGTCCTCTTTCAGGTCACGCTGCGAATGGGGAAACCGCTGCGATAGGTATCGGCCCACCAGAGGACGCCGTTCGCGTCCATCTGGAACATCTCGCCGCTCACGAACTCGCAGCCGGCATCAGCCCCCTCCGGCATCCAGTTGAGCAGAGCATCCCGGACCTGCTCGCGCAGCGGTTCGAGGGAATCGGTGCTCGCCCCACCGGTGGCGTCGGAGAGATCGCGCGCCGCGAGCATGACCGCGAAGTCGGCGATGATCTCCTGCTCGACCGTCTGATTTGCGAATGGATTACGCTCCGCCGTCTCCCGAGCTGGCAACACGAACGCCGCGGGCATGGCTTTGATGCCTTGCTGAGCTTTGATGAACGCGGCCGCTGTCCCAGCCTGTTTCAAGACCGGCACCTCGTCGCGCAATCGGTTGGCGATCGTGGCCATACGGATCATGCGATGGCTTGCTGCATGGCGCGGCGGACGATGCCAACAATGGCCGTTCCATCGCTCGCGGATACGCCGAGCCATGGCCGCGCGGGGATGGTGATCTCGCGCTTGGTGACCCAGCCCTTGCCGCGGATCATGAAGCGCAGATAGGGCACATTCTTGGCCCGGATGGTGGCGCCGAACTGGTGAACGCGGGCCCAGGCGTATGGCACGCCCACCACCACGGCGTTGTCGGTGGCCACCGAATGCAGCGCCCCGTAGATATGGGCCCCAGTGTCACGCAAGGGCTTGCCGCCGCGCACCACCGGCGCAAACGGCCGGCCATCGGGAGAGATGCTGGAATCGATCCGCTGCCGGGTCGAACTCACCAATTCGTCCCCAATCGACGCCATGATGGCGCGCGGCCGGGCGATGACATCAACCACTGCCCGCAGCGCTTGGCTGACCCTGGCATCGCCGACGACATCGATCCGGATCGTCATGGCATGTACTCGAAGAGCTCTGCGGTGAACACAGCGTCCGGCGCATCGACTTCAACGTCATCGCTCGGCAATTGATCCGCGCCAATACCCAGGGCGTCGGGCAACCCGGCGCGGCCGCGGGAGACATCGCGGAGCAGCTTCATAGCCTCATCGTAGTTGCGCCGCGCCGACGAGTCTGGGCCGGCGTTGTCTTTGAGCAGCCGATAGCGGGCGATGTCCTCAGTCCAGCCTTTGACTAGATCGGGGACTGTCAACAACGGCAGGGCAAACCGGGTGGCCAGGAACGCATCGACGAGTGACGAGGCTGTTGCGCAAACAGCAGCGACCTCGATATCGTCCACTACCTGGCCGGTAGTGTCGTCGGTGAGCTGGGCAAGCTCCAGGGCGCCAAAGCGGCGCACCAGGTCTGCCTTGGTGCAGTACGCCGCCATGCCAGAGGATTACCGCTTCCGCGTTTTGACGGCGGTCGTCGGTTCGTCGGCCGGCTTCTCGCTGGACTCACCGCGATCCCGCGCTTCAGCATCGAGCGCGCTGCGCGAGATCGAGACATCGCCGACGGTCTGGCCATTACGCACCACCAGATGATCGAAGGCCTCGCCGGTGGCCAGTGCGTTCGGATTGGCGGGGAAACGCTCGACCTCGGGCTTCGGCGCGCCCTCGTCGTCCGTGCCCTCGCGCTTGCTGCGCGCCCTGGACGCCCTTTTAGCGTCGTCGTGGCCGGATTCCGCCGCCGATCCCGAGCGCTTGAGGGCGGCGGCTTCCGTTGCCTCGACTTCGATCTCGTCGCCTTCCATGTAGGTGCGATCGTTGTGCGCGATACGATGCAGCGCGACTAGCTTGGTCTTTGCCATGATGATCCTTAGGCGATCGGGGTGATGAACAGGTATCCGCACTCGGGCGCGACCACGATTTCCTTCAAAAACTCACCCACCCGGATCACGTCGCTACCGAGAATGCCGCGCTTGGGATCGAAATACTGCATGGCGACCCGAGGCTGGCCATTGGCGTACCAGTTGGCGGTATAGCCATAGGTCAGCCCGTCGTTATTGTCAGCGAGCTCGTTGATGTATTGCAGCAACGCCGCGCCGGCCCAGGTGCGCGCGTAAGTAGCGGTCTGGCCTTCTTTCGCGGTGTTCGCAAAAGCCTCGCCGATGACGACGCGCTTGAGGCCGAGGATGTCGGCCAGGAATGACAGCGGCGCGACGCCCTTGCCGGCGGTGCTCTTGGTGTAGGCCTGCAGCACAGCGGGATTGATCTGCAACTGGGTGGCCACGTCGGCGCCCAGCACCAGCTGATTCGGCATCGGGAACAGTCCCGACATGGCAACCTTGATCGCCCGGATCGGGTCGCTCGCCGCATCCGACCATTGCGCCGTGCCGGAGAGGGTCGTCTTGTTCGCGCCGGCATAGATCGAGGCGTTCAGGACGGAACTGGCCACTCGGACCTCACGATCGAGCAGCACCAGCTGCGTGGCGCCCTCAGTTGCACGCGCCAGTGGATCGTAGCCGGGGTTGTTCTCCGCGGCCATGGCCGGATCGGTGCGCGGCACGGGGGCGTCAAGGCCGTAGGACACCACCGAGTCGCTCGCCTCGGTCGAGCTGAACATGACTTCGTTCGGCTTCGACTGGCGTCCGACCAAGGTGTTCGGGACGGTGTAGACCTCGGCCTTGTTGTAGGCACGCCACTTGAAGGTGGCCGGCGTCCGCACCCGCGGCAACACTTGGTCGGCGACCAGGTTGGTATTGGGATACCGCAGCGTGATAGCGGTATAGACGGGATTGATGGGAAACGGAGTGGCGATGGCCATGATTGATCCTTACGCGGGCGAACGGTCGATGATGACGTCGAACAGGTCGCCCGAGACGGCGGAAACCTTGGCGGTACCGATCGACTGATTACCAGTCGCTGCGGCGACAGCCTGGCCGGTTGCATTGGAGGTAACACGGGCACCACGGGCAATGGTTCCGCCGGCGGAAACCTTGGCTTCGCCGCTTTCGATTACGTCGATGCGATCACCGCTGGCCGCGTCGATCTTCTCTTGCGAGATGCCGACCGGGATATCAGCGGCAGCGGCGGCGGTGAGCACGGCGTAATCGGCCGCGCCCATCTTGACGATGCGGCACGCCGTAATGGCAGCGCCCGCGGTGTATTGTTTAATGAGGCCGGGACTGGGCATGACGATTCTCCGATCAGGCGGGGGTGGCGACGAACGAAACGGCGTCCGACCAGCGGACCTCGATGCCCAGCGCGCGCTGCGCTTTCTGGTACGTGTCGGCCGCGGCGACGATGTCGTTGGTGTTGTTTATATCCAACGCATACCCGCCGCCGTTGTTGTCCGACTTGAGCAGACTCGCGTCCACCGGCTTGCGGGCGCGCATATCGGCCGCCACGGCAGCGAAGGACGCCTCGGGCATGTCGACGTAGGGCCTTGCGGCGTCGTCGGTGAATTCCTTGCCGGCGGCTTTGAACAGTTCCTTGACTGCCTCGGTGCGGCGCGCCTTGCAATCGCTGGCAATCTGCTCCTGCAACGCCGAGAATTGCGTCTGCAGGGTGTCGGCGCGCGCCTTCTCGGTAGCGATCGCAGCATTGGCCGCTGCGAGGGCGGTAGCGTTCTCTGCAACGATGCGGTCGTGTTCTGCTTGGTCCATGGATGGAGCCTCACGGGTTGTGGGCGCGTCGGGGCGCCCGATCGAAAAGACCTGCGCCGATGTGGTGTCGTCGGCGCCCATAGCGCAGAACGAGGTTTCACGGACGCGGTTGTTGCGGAACACGGTCAACGGACCGCTGAATGTCTGGCCGTTGAGTGCGATGGACTTGCCGGCGGGCACTTGATCGACCTTGCCGGGCTTGATCCGGACCGACATCTGCCAGGGGGCGCCGTCACCGGCATCACGCACGATCTCGATCGCCGCCGGCGTGCCGAGCATGCGCCCAGCAATGCGGATGCCATCGCCGATGGCCGCTTCCTGGATGATTCCGGCACGCTGCATCGGATCGTGCTCGAGCAGCGCAAAGAGAGGGGTTGCGACCTTGGTGCTGGCCAGGTCGAAGGCGACCCGATCGAATAGCGGATGGTCGGTAATGACGCCGCCGCCATAGGCGAGACCCGAGAATCGGCGCGGCTGATCGTCCGTTGGCGCGGCGAATTCAACCGCGGCGCTGAACGCGACATCCTTCAGGGGCTTCTGTTCTGGCATGCGGCGATTTTCCGCACCTCGCCGACGCCATTCAACCCCGCGAAAATTCAGGGAATTTCAATCGCTCCGAACTGCGGATAGTGCTCGCGCAGCCATTCCACCACGGTGCGGCCATCGGGGAGCCGCTTGCCCGAACGTAGTAGTTCGAGGTACTTCCTGGCCGCGTCCGGGCCTGAGGTCGCGAGAATGGCACGCAAGGTCGCCACGATGACGGCGCCGCTCTGCTGGAGCGCTGTCAGGGCGCTCTCGCCCCCGGAGAGGGCGGCATTGGTCGCTGCCCAGCCGTTGCGGAGCTGTGCCTGCCAAGCGACGATATCCACCATAGCAGCGCCATCGGCTTCCAGCCCGCGGGAGCGTACGAACGCCTCCAGTTGCTCGTAGAGGCCCAGCGGCAGCTCGGCGCGCACTCGCTCTGATAGGCGCGGCGGGACGCGCTGGAGGAACTCAGCAACCGCCGCAACGAGGCCGGCGACGGCGCTGGCCTGCTCTTCCAGCAGCCGGCGGGCGTTCTCTTCGGGCGTCAGGGGTGACTCGGGGCGGTCGAAGCCGGGATCGGGAATGACCGGCGGGCGTGCTAGAGGATACCCCCGTACACGCGCTTGCTCGGCGGTGAGGTCCACAAGACCACAGCGGCAATTGTGTGCGATAATGCCGTTTGCGTTTATCAACCCGGTGACGGTTTCAAAATCGAATACATGCCCCTCAAAGTGTTTGTTCCTAATCTCGACAATGCGATCCAACGTTATTTGACCGGGGAAAGCGTCAATGGCTTGGCGCACGCTCTCGGGGTAACACGTGATTCCCTCACGGCTCGCTTTAGGGATCGCGGTATACCACTTCGCGGACAGGCCGATGCCGAACGGGTGAAGTGGGCGCGAATCAAACAGTCGCCGGAATTGGTTAAACGCCAGCTTTGCAAAGCTTGGGATGCTCGGAGAGCACAAGACGACGCGCTGGAATCTAAGGTGCTCGCGCAGTACGATTCGCCGCAGGAAAGTGCGGCCTCGGTCGCAAGCGCGCTGGGTACCTCGAAAAGCAACGTCCAGCGCTTGCTGCGTAAGCATCTGGGAGGCGGCAATCGCGCGGCTTTGCGAAAAGCCGCTGGTATAGCCCGCAACCCTGTCGGGAGTCCTTACGAAATTCCGGTCCTTACGGAATTGGTTAGGCGCGGCCTGAAACCCGTCCACCAATATGCTATAGGCGCCCGCAACGTTGACATCGCCTTTCCTGAATCGCATGTCATTGTGGAAATCGAACGCCGCAGCCTTCACGAATCCAAAAGCATCACGCGCGAGCGCATCGAACCGTTCTTCGACGGCGGATGGCGATTGCTGATCGTTTACAGCGGCACCCGTAGCCGCCTCCTGCGGCCAATTCTGATCGCAGATCAAGTCGTCCGTTTTATCCAATTCGCATGCGCGAATCCAACCGCGAGCGGTCAGTATGGGGTGATTACTTGTGACGGAAAGCCGTCGCGAGCCTTGCGTGACAATCTCTATGGTCGGCCCCGCGTACCAGCTTTTTAGTCCGAGTAAAAATTCGCCCGATACGATCGTCCCGGGAAGAAAACAATTAAATCCCAAGGGCGGTGTCAAGGTCTCCCAAACCGGATCGTCTTTGTGCGCGATGTAGCCGGACAGCGCTCGGTGCGCGGGACGGGTGCGATCGTCGTTCACCGCCGAGTACATCAAGAATGGCCTGGTGTCGGCGTTGACCTCGAAGCGCCGCCAGTGGCCGGCGTTGTACGCCGTCTGCGCGTGCATGCGGAAGATCAGCTCCAGCCGATGCTGCGGTAGGCCCGTGGCCTCCGCGGCCCCGCGCCGCCACTCGCCGAACGACACGCCGCGCGCCTGGGCGTCGTTCAATGAGTCCAGCACCTCCCTGATCTGCGACAGGCCAGCAAGCCCCGAGACCGTCCACGCCGTGCGCCTGGCGTCGTCCTGGGCGTCGCTGTAGTAAGCGTCCGGCATGATGGGCTTTCGCGCCCTGGCGCTCCTGATGGCCTCCGCGAACGGCAGCCGGAAGCTCATGCGCAGCGCTTCAGGCATTGCGCACCGGGAGCAGCGACACCAGGGCGATCACCCGCGCCGGGGCGACGCCTTGGGTGGTCGCCTTGCAGCGAATGCGGTAGTCGCAGCCATCGACGCCGCCGGAGGCGTGTTGTTGCACTGCGGTCCCGGCGTTGAAGATGGTCGGCGAGCCCACCAGAAGCGCAGCTGGGCTCGGGTCGACGCCCGCATTCCACACGCCCACGTCAAATGCGGCTGAGGCGATGGTCTCACCCGCCGCGAGGTAGGCGCTAAAGTCGAAGGTCAGCGGCACCTGCTCCTCCGCTGGGTTCATAGCCGATAGCTGCTTCATAGCGTGTTCCCATAGTCGCGGCGGGCGCCGGCGTTGGTGAAGGTGCGTAGACGATCGTTCCGATAACGCGGATCGATGAACACATCGGCCGTGCTCGAAGCTGCGGCCGAACTGGTACCGGCCGCGCTCGCTACGGACCCGGCGATCGCGGTTGCTGCGCTCACCCCGCTGGCCGTGCCAACGCCGCTATTGCTCTGAGCTCCGACACCGGACGCGGCGCTAGCGCCCAAGGCGACGCCGATCGAGCCGCGGATGACAATCGTCGACGAATCGCCGAACGCCCGCGCCACGTAGCCGGGAACGGCCGTAGCGGTCGATGCCCCGACGGCTGAGCCCGTGGCGACATTGCTGCTGCTGGACGCGGTTGCCGCGCTCGTCCCCGCGGCTTGCGCAATCGACGCGGCGAGGGCGGCGGCCGTCGATGTTCCGGCGGAGTTTGCAATCGACGCGGCGAGGGCGGCGGCCGTCGATGTTCCGGCGGAGTTTGCAATCGCCGCGGCGAGGGCGGCGGCCGTCGATGTTCCGGCGGAGTTTGCAATCGCCGCGTTGCTCGAACTGAGAGCCGTTGCCGAACTGCTGCCGGCCGCTTGCGCGAGCGACCCCGCGATGGCCGCCGCAGTGCTGTCGCCAGTTGCCGCGGCGATCGAGGCAGTCGAGCTATAAGCGCTCGCCGTGCTCGTGCCGACGGCCTGGGCGATCGATCCACGCAAGCCTTGCGCAGTCGAATCGCCGGCCGCCGTGCCGATCGATTGCGTTAGCGCTTGGGCGGTGCTGGTGCCGGCTGCTGAGGCCAGGGAGCCGGAAAATGCCGCGCCGGCAGACGCACCGGAAGCGGTGGCGACTGCGCCGGCAAGTGCGCTCACAGTCGAGGTGCCGACCGATTGCGCCAGTGAACCGCGCAAGGCCGATGCAGTGGATGTTGCGCTGCTGCCTGCAACGCTGCCAGCGATGGCAATCGCCGTGCTGGTGCCGGCGCTCTCGCCGACGCTAGCGCTGGCGACGGTCTGTACCGCCCTGCCGATAATGGGACGCGCCGGAAACGCGCGACCGATGCGCATCAGTACGTCCTGGAGCGGTTAACCGCTTGGCTCAGGGTGAGCGAACGCCTTAAGGGGTGGATGGTTTGAAGTACGAGCGAATCGGGCAGCCAAATGTCGCCGTCTAACCAATTCGGCCCAATGAAAACGACTTCCTCACTGGTCGCCGGAAAAAAGCCAAGCTGACTCACACGACCGTCCAGCCGGCGTACACGCCAGGAACTCCAACATTACCCGCGACCCTGGATCGCCAAACCTTGCCGTTATGGGTCACCAGAGCATTCAACGCGTAGGCATCTTGTGAGCCGGTCGGTTGAACCCAGGCAGGCGGCGCTATTTCTCTCGGGGCCGTTAACGAAATCTTGCGCCAGTTGGCTACACCAGGAACACCAACGTTGGCCGCGACCAGCGAGCGCCACAAATGTCCGCTATAGCGCACCACTGCTCCTTCTGCGTAAGCGTTTTGTGCTCCGGTAGGCTGCAACCATAAAGGAATGTCCGTCGCTACGTCAGCCCAGCCAGACACTCCGGGTTCCCATACATTGCCGACAATGAGTGAGCGCCAGCGTTTATTGTTGTAAGTCACCATAGCGCCCAAAGCGTAGGCGTCGCTTGCCCCAGTAGGTGCTTGCCACGGCAGCGCAAAGTCCTCGCGAGTCACGGTGTCGGGGTGATATTCCCAACCGTAAGGCGGCGTGGCCCCTCCGGCGTAGTCGGAAACCCGCAGCGTATAGCCGGGTGTGGCTACATAGTTTTCCGCTATCGCCAATTCACCATTTATAATGCGTATCAGTTTTCCCATGGCTTACCCGGTTACGGTCCAGCCTTTTGCAGTGGCAATAGTTGGGTTGTCAGTTGCCGTGCCCCAGTTGCCAGAAACCGTAATTGTCTTTCCGACAACGGTAGCGAGATTGGTGTAAATCTCATCGAGTGCGGCTCCAGACAACTTACAGGCAGAATAGCTGATGATCTGCGCGGTACCGTTTAGTGTGCCTCTTGATATTGAGGGACAAAGGTTAAACATGCTAGTGAAGGTCGTACCAGCAGCCGTGTTTAGCAAAGGTATTGAGGTTAGCGAGTAGCAAGAGCTAAACATACTTGAAAAGTTAGTGCCAGCAGCCGTGTTTAGCAAAGGTATTGAGGTTAGCGAGTAGCAAGAGCTAAACATACTTGAAAAGTTAGTGCCAGCAGCCGTGTTTAGCAAAGGTATTGAAACCAAGGATAAGCAAGAGCTAAACATACTTGAAAAGTTAGTGCCAGCAGCCGTGTTTAGCAAAGGTATTGAGGTTAGCGAGTAGCAACCGCTGAACATGCTAGTGAAGGTCGTACCAGCAGCCGTGTTTAGCAAAGGTATTGAGGTTAGCGAGTAGCAAGAGTTGAACATATTGGTGAAATCGGTGACACTGTTAGCATAAAGCGAAAAAGTCTCAAGACTCAATAATTTAATTGCTGCCTGCTGACAAACGGTGATCGTCGTCAAAGACGATCCGGCGATAGAGATGTCGAGCCACGGAGCCGAGTGCGCCGTTAGAGTAGCCTGCGAGTGCCTCTTCTGTATGTCGATGCTGGTGAATGTCTGCCCAGCTTGTGGCGTCACCGTAATCAAGACTTGGCGATACTTGGGCACGTACACACGCCCGGAGCCGTCAGTGGTTAAGGCTATTGCAGAGCCACCAATGGTAGTCGCCAGTTGAAATGTATCGGCTGTCTTGCCTACGATGTAATAGGACGTGTAAGTCGATATGCCGGTAGTGGAGGTAATGGACGACAGCGCCACTATCTGCCCGTTAACCCAACCGTGAGCCGTCAGTGTCACGGTGTCACCCGTATCCTGAAAGGTACAGGCAATATCGTCAGCGATACCTACGTCAGTGGTGTTGGTGACACTAGCGTAAGAAATGTTGCGCTCGGCGGTGACGCCGCTGTTCACATTCTCGTTTGTGCCGTCGCCCCAATCGACATTGAAGTTGCCTGCCGCCGTGAGTGCGACAAAGTTCGCGCCGTCGTCATAGATGGCATACAAGCCAACGAACTTATTATCAGAGTCGCCCATCGAAGTCATCGTCAACCAGGATGCGTTGCGTACCCAAGGAGCGACAACAGTCTTGGCCGGATAGACCTTCCCAGTAACCACATTCTGCCGAGTAGTACGAATGCTCACGTTATTTCCGAACCGAACAGTGAAAAAGAAAAATCAGCCGTGCCAGCGTAGACGGTCACCACGTCGGTGGTGGCGAGCGCAAAGCCAAGCGTAAAGAAGGCTGAATCGTTGGCGTTCAGATAGGCGTCGTAAACAAGGTAGTGAGCGTTGGCCAGTGCCGCACCTGCTGGACGAACCGCAATGCGAAAGGTGGACGACACCCCCCGATTGCAAACCGACAGCGTGGAGGCTACGGTCGACGTGGAAGACGGTACGGTGTAGAGCGTCGTCGCGGTGGTCGCGGCTGGTGCCGACTGCCCCAAAACTTTGTAGGTGGTCGCCATGTCATTTTCCCTTGAACGCGGTTAGCTGCGAAGTGCGACCATCGTTCATACTTTCCGTTTGGGTGATGTAGACTTTCCACATTGGATTAAATCTCCACCGTCACGTAACAGGTTGCATTGACCGCAGCCGCAGCCGTGACGCGAACACGCAGGAATTTACTGACCTGCACGACAGGCTCCCGGCCCAAGGGGAATTGTTTGACATACTGATTCGTCGGCTGCACCAGTTGGAAGTCCAGCAACCGCGAGGCGGTAGGGGTGCCCTCAGCTGACGCCGTGTAGCCGGTGGACGTGGTGCCGACTTGAATCAGGTTGGTCGTCGGGTCGCCACCGGCCAAAGCCGCTGCGTCCATTTTGTGGATGTCGTTCGCCACCGCTGCGGTCACCGTCGCGGCAACGTCCGTCTCAATCAGCCCGCATTTGATACCTGCCGCAGCTGCCGACCCGTCGAAGGAGATGCCCCATTCGACAACCCTCATCATGAGCGTTGCGCTTGGCTTGACCTGTAGCAACGTCTTAATGGCTGTGCCAGTAGTGATAGGCACCAGCATCGCCGTGGTCGGCATCGGGCCGTTGAAGATTTGATAGAGGGCCATGGTTACCCCTTACCGCCGTCGCGCATCAAATCCGCGAGATCCTTGCCGGAAAGCCGGGGCTTCATGTTGACCTGCTCGTTCACATACGCGAGCACGGTTTCACTGTGGCCGTTATGCCGCGCCGAGAATAGGTGCGGTGAGTTAACCGCAGCGCGGATAGACTTGGTTTGGGCGGGCGTGAACTTGCGCATGTCATAGCTCCATCAGTTCGCGGACATCGTCGGCGCTCAACGCGGCACGACGGTCAACCTCGGTGTTGTAGTGGATCGCCATGACCGCGTAGTCGTGATAATGGCGGGCATTGAACAGGCACGGATCACTCATCAGGCGGTAGCGAACCTCTGGGCCGTGCGTCGCCAACAGCATCCGCGTATAAGCCCAGCGCACCAGCCTCCGCCATGGCCTCGGGCGCGGCGGATGTAGTAACGCCACCAACGCCGCGGTGCGTGCATCGTCCACTTAGGACTCGGTCAGGGTCGAGCCACTCGTGAGCGTCTAAACCACCGACGTGCTCACCACGATGTTGGGCGAGACCGTGCCAGCGTGCCAGCGATTGCCCGCACCGGACGCTGCCGTGCCTGTAGCGAAGTGCGTGATTGTCGGCGTGCCTGAGGTCGAGACCGGGAATACGATGTTCGCCACCGGCGATGCGACGCCAGCCGATACCGACCATCCGCCCGTCGTGCGCGCCACGGCTTGCCTTGCGTAGCCCGTGTAGCTCGTCTCGCTGGTGGTCTGATCGCCGGCGCTGGGCGTGACGTTCGGGTCCGCGGTATGCAGGCCGACGTAGGTATTGGTGAGCGGCGCGCTAGCCGCATTGTCGGCGACGTTCGCCCACGCCACGGCTTGGTACATCAGTTTGAGGATGTTGGTTGCGAGGGTGGTGCTTTTGGCGGGCATGGCCTGCTCCTGTCGTTACGGATCAGCGTGGATGTAGCCGAGGATGTCCGCGGCGTAGAGTGCTTTTTCGAGGGTCTCCGCAAACGCTTTCGGGTCAGCGTCGCGCAGCAGTACCGCGAGCTTTTCGACGAGGTCTTGGGGCGAGGTTGCGGCCCTGATGGCTGCTTGGATCGAGGCCGCCGGTACCACTTGCGGTAGATCGCCGAGCAGCTCGGCAATGCCGTCCTCGATGGCTTGCTGCTTTGGCGTAAAGCGAGAACCTGCAGCGGAGAACGGCGTCGCGGGCGGAGCGGGCTGTGGGGCGGCCGGCGCTGGGTTGACGACGATGTCCTCCGCCTCGAAGTCGTAAACGCGCAGCAGGTACTCCGGCGTCAGGCTGACGATGTTGGCGTTCACCAAGGTTGCATCACGGGTGGCGCGGTCCGCTTCCAACCCCGTGCCGTCCTCCATCACGAAGCGCGGCGGCTCGCCGGGGAACTGGTTCAACTCCCACAACACATCAACCATGCGCTGCACGCTCTTCGTGCACATGCGGATATCCGCGTTACGGCGGTCGTGGCGCACCTCGTTGTGCACCTGGCCGAGTGCGTAGCTGCCGGACGAGCCGGAGCTGCCGCCAGCGTCCGTGGTCAGCGTCTGGCCGAGGATGAGCTTCTGCACCGAGCCGCAGAGCACGCGATCGAAGGTCTCGAACGCCGCGCCGGTAGCGGTCCCGCCGATGACGCTGACCTTGCTACCGCCCGATACCGACACGATCGCGCTGTTGACCGCTTTCACCAGCTCGTTGCGCAGCTCCGTGGCCGTGGTCGTGCCGCTCGCCTCGCCCATCAAGATCGGCGTGCCGTGGCGTTCGAGGGAGCGCATCCAGAACTGCCAAATCTTCTTGCGGATGTAGATCGGCCAGAACAGGCGGGTGAAGAGTGCGTCGCCATACGGCTGGCGGCGGCTCTGCTCGCGGGTGGTGAGGATGTACTTGCGCGGATCCTTGGGCTCGCCGGCCGGCTTGTCGATGGTCTTGAGCCGCACCGTGCCATCGAGCTGGGGAATGAAGAGATCAAAGTCTTCCTCGCCGACCTGGGCCAGGCCGACGCGGTTCTGATCGACGAGGCCATAGACCACCTGCACCACCGAGTAGCCATACGGCAGGGCTTTGAGGAAGGCGCGCAGCGCTCCCTCCATCTGCGGTTCGAGTTGGTCCCACACGTATTGCACCGGCTCGGGGAAGTCGGCCCGTCGGAATACGCCGATGCTGGTGCGCGGCCTGGGCTCGTTGACCGGCTCCAGGCGCCAGGGCACGCCGAGCAGGGCTTCGGCGCGGGTATCGTAGGCGGTGGCGACCTCGGGATCAGTCATGACTGAGCGCAGATCGGCTCGGGTCTTGCCGGCTGCGCTTAGGACCTCGTCAGGATCGAGCGGCGGGCCGAAGATCGAATTGGCGAGCAGGTTGAGGGCTGATGCCTGATCGACGCGCTCCTCGCGGAGTAGGCCATCGATGGCGCCGCGCTCACGCAGGGGCGCTGAGCGGAAGAGGCTGACGACGTTGTCGCGTAGATTGGTTAGGGCGCCCATGGATGCAAGGCACGGTAGCCCAACCGCTGCGGTTCAGTAACCCCGCATAAATTCAGGGATATGCGAATCGTCGTTCAGTAACCCCGCATAAATTCAGGGATATGCGAATCGTCGTTCAGTAACCCCGCATAAATTCAGGGATATGCGAATCGTCGACGGACTCGAATGCGCCCATCGATTCCAGGGGCGCTCCGTGCGCGACATCGGGCGGCCCGAGCTGAGGTAGGTTGCGAAACGCATCCGCCGCGGCGTCGACCTGGTCGTCATGCCCGCCTTGCGGGAATGCCTCTAGCTCAGCGAAGAATGCATCGTTCCACGGACCCGCGAGAATCTCGACCTGCCCGGCCTGCCAGGCGGCAGCGAACGGCTCGGCGCGTAACACCTTGTCGCCGGTGACCCGATGGGCGAACACCGGCCAGCCCATGAGCAGGCCGAGATAGGTCGCCGCTTGGTCTTTGCCAGCCTGGCCGGGATCCTCTGGGAGGGTAATGCGCACGTCCTTACCGTCGTGTTGTGCGGTCCGTTGAACGAGGGTGCGTACGTCGGCGGCGCGACGGCGCACGCGGATCACGTCGGCGATCACGATCTTGCCGGTATCGCGTCGGCGGCCCATGAGCACGCCGCAGGTCCAGTCTGGATTGGGGTTGTCCTCGGACGGCTCGGTAGCGGCCAGGTCCCACGCCCGCACCCAACGCGGGACGGCAGTGTCAGGGGGCGGGCTTTCGATGATGGTGGCGTCCTGGCGCAGGAAGTACATGCCCGCTGCCGGCCGGACTTTCCAGTTCCCGCCGAGCAGGCGCTCGCGCTCGACGCGAGACAGCGCCTTGAGGTTGGCCAGGTAGCCGGGATCCTTGTCCAGCAGCTTGCGATTGTCATAGACGCTGGCAGCGATGAAGGTGACGCTCTTGGCATCGCTCACATCGCAGCCGTGGGCCGCGGCCAGTTCTGCAGCCGAGTCCGCCCAGTGGATCGAGTCGTCGAGGCGGACGAACCAGCGCAGGACGCCAGAGCGCTCCGGGATGGGGTAGCCGGTGTCCTGATCGATCCACCAGGCGACGAGCTCAGCCACCCAGGAGTCCGCGTCCGGGTTGCAGGTCGCCCGCATGTACGGCCGCACGCCGCAGGTCGAGCGGTTGCGGGACAGCATGTAGAAGAATTGGCTCTTCTCGAAATGGGTAAGCTCGTCCCACATGATCAGCGGGATCTGCGAGCCCTGCCAGTCGAGCACGCTCACCTCCATATTCAGATGGCCGAACGATATGCGCGAGCCGGTGGGGAACATGAATGTCGGCTTTGGCGCTCCACGTGGAACGGCGCCGAGCAGCGGGTAGATCTCCATGGCGGTATCCCACAGTCCGCCTTCGTTGGTGATCTGAGTGGACTCGCGGCGGAAGATGACCGCGCCGAACTGGGGATTGTTGACGTGGCGCAGCGCCTCTAGCAGTAGGCCGTAGGTCTTGCCGCCGCCGGCTGAGCCGCCATAGATGACGATATCGGCCGTGGACGCGAGGAATCGCTCTTGGGGTCCAGGCTGGGGACGGATCTCCTCGTTACTGCTCGCGCCCATTGCTTGGGATGTACACGGTCACCGAGAGCTTCTCACCGTCCTTGCCGGTGAGCTCCGCTCTAACCTCTGCCGGCAGGATGCGCCCCAACAGCGCCAGGAACGCCTTGGGCTCGTCGACGGCGCGCTTGGTGAGGTAGGCCTCCCCTCCCTCGGGATCGGCGGCGTGGAGGGCCCCCATGATCATTTCCTTGAGGGCCTTGGTTTGTTTGTTGGGTATCCCTTTGGGTCGCCCTTGACCGGAGGTTCGCGTTTTAGCCATTTGGGCAGTCCTGCGTAGTTTGCGCCGCGCATCGTCCGACGATGTAGTACACCTGGCGCTCGGTGAGACAGTACAGATCGGCGATAGCGCTGATGGTGAGGCCCTTACGCCAGCGATTGATCATTTCCTGGGAGCGCAGGTGTCGCACCAAGCTTTTGCCGATGGGGATGCGTAAGCTGCGGCCGCCGACGGCATGGGCAAGACGGATGGCGAGCGGCATGCCGATGAGTTGGACGAGGGGTTGATTCTCGTCGAGGCAGTGGGCTTGTGGCACCCATAATTCGCCGCCGCTGTAGACCTGGATGATGGAGGCGGTGGCGGCGGGGCCGATGGCGGCGACGACTGGTTGGAGGGACTCAGGGATCATAGGTGGACCTCTGTGGCGGCGAGGATATCGTCCTGAACGTCCAGGATGGTGGCGCGGTTGTCGTAAATGCCGATGAGCTGCTCGGGGAAGTGTGCCATCCATAGGCGGCAGCCGGTGGACTCTGTGGAGCGGATGAAAACGCCATTGGGGCGGTTCCAGAGGGCTTGGGGGCGATGTTGGCGGGAGGCGCGGTTGACGGTAGCGCGGGCGATGGACATGGCGAGTAGGGGCGTCATGCCTCGCGGGCGATCGCCTCGAGCTCCACCACGTAGGGCGACGGCTCGGATGCCGCATAAGCGCGGAGCACGCGCTTGGCTTTCTGCGTGACCAGCGAATCGTCCTCGCCGCATGCCTCGCGCTTGGCTAGGGCCAGCACGAACGCCTTCGTCGGATCGTCCGGCATTGGAATGTATGTGTCAGTCATAGTCGTCGATCCACTGGACTGCGGTGCGCCAAAACTCTTTTAAACGCTCGACGATTGTGTGAGCTCATGCCGCCCTCTCCGGGTACGGCTTCCGCGCCGGGCCGCCTGGATAGTCCCGCAGCTCCGGCCAGCGTTCGATGCCCTTGCGCATATCGGCCGCTCCCGGCTTGGCGTTGAAATACTCGCAGCGGTGCAACACGTCCGGTACGCGCTGCATCGGTGTGTGCGCTGCGGTACACAGAAACTCGGCAACCACGTAGCGCGCGCAGTCGGTACAGGCAATGCGGTCGTCAGTCATAGCGTCCGCTGTTCCGCATCGGCTTCACGCAACGTCTCAACCGTCGGCCCCGGACTCCGCCGCACACCACGCAGCGCCTCATCCGCATACGCCAGCGATATCGCCGGCAAAGCTTCCCCGCGCTCACTCCGCCGCACGATATTCCGCGCCCAGTCCCGCGGGTCTCGTTTTCCAGCAATGAACTCGCCAACTTTCGCAACCACCGCGTCAGGTAACGCGGCGATTTGCGGCGCAACTAACCGCACGCTCTGCTCCCGCCGCTTCCGCCCATCCCGGCACAGGGCGGCGAATTGGAACAACGTCGGCGGGTAGTCCAGAAAACTCGTTCGCATGGAATTCAACGCCCATTTAATGTCGTCAGCCTCAAACACGCCGAGCTCAATCGCCCACGTCGAGCGAACCTCATCCGGGTCGGCGTCGCCCCACATGGTCGCTACCCGGTTGCCGTAAATCGCTTGGAACCTCGAGAAGAGGCGCGTCACCCATTCGTTCGGCAGTGCTATCGATTGCTCCATTGCCCTTCCCTGTGAGTTTTCCGACGTTCGACGCCCGTTGCTCCTGCAGGGTCGGGTCGCGGGTATGGCTACGGCCGCGCCGCTCATCCTTCGGGACGAATAGTCCGGTCCAGCCGTTCGCAATCGAGCGTTCGACGATCGCGTTCGGGTCGTGCCCGTCGTCACGCCATCGCACCAGGTCGCGCAGTTGCAGCCGGATAGCCTCCGCGGTCAGCGTTTTGCCTCGGTGTCGCTTCCATGCCGCCCATACCTCGTCGCGAATGCCGGCAGATGCGGGCGAAGCCCGCGGCTTTGCAGGTTCGGCGTCGATTGCAGGGAGGGGGGGTATGGGGGGGTTATCGCCTTCGACTACGCATACGCCTTCGACTACGCCTACGACTACGCCTTCGCCTAGGCGAGCGGACGGCGCGCGGGCCGCGGTCATTTGCTCGCCGGCCGCGGTCATATGCTCGCGGCACTGTTCCGGTGCGTTTTCGGGGTCGGGGAACTTGCTGGCGCGGGTCCGTTGCCGGAAGTCGAGGAGCTCAAGGTATGACTTCGCCTTGACCTCGTACAGCCTGACCAGGCCGGCAATGACGCATTCGTCGAGCCAACGGACGATCGCCGAGTCTTTGATGGAATCGACCCGGAGCGGGAAGCAGTTGACGCGCAGCATCACCGGCTTAGCCTCGAACCGCCCGTAGTCGTCGACCACGGACATCAACCGGCGGTAGAACACCTCAGCTTCCGCGGTGAGCATATCCACACGGTCGCTCGTGAGAATTCCCTCACGGAGTATTCGATTGGGCACCTACTTCTCTCCGAGCTCGATGTCCGTTTTCGACTTTTGCTTGAGGTAGTGGAATGGAACCGGCGCAGCCTTTGGACTCTCGTGCGGCCTGGTCGGGTAGCCGCGCTCCCGCTCGGTCATCAAGTTGTCTTTGTGGTAGACGGTCAGTGACGGCGGTCGCTGCTCCCTGCCCCTGCGGCCACCTAGACTTCGGCATTCATCATTCCTTCCAGATCCGCGATATCACTCACCACAAACGCGACGCCGCCGTGAGCCTGGACGTGCTCGAGGAACGTCGCCTGTTCTTCGGTCGGTTGCTTGCCGGGACGTTTCACTTCGATGGCCAGGAATTGGCCATCCCGCATCTGTCCGATGATGTCGCTGCAGCCTTTGAACGCCGCGCGCACCCAGCGGTCGGAGTCGCCGACCTTGAACATGCCGGAGTTCATCCGTTGCGCCCACGCGACTTTCGGGTGCAGGCGTAGCAGCTTGAGCGTCGCGGCGAGGATGTCGCGCTCGTATGGGACGGGCGGCTTCGGTGCGGCCGGCGCCCGGCGCAGCTGGTAGGCGTCGAATTGCTCCGGGGTAAGGCGCAGGGCGTTGCTCACTGTTCGGGCTTCCGATTGGCCCGTTCTGCAGCCGCTCGGTCGCGCTCGCGTTTCCGCGCCCATGCTGCGAGACTGGCGAGGCGCATGCGCTCGATTTGTTCCGGCGTGCGCTTTGCGGCCCCTGGTGCCCGCTGCAATCTTGGCGAGCGTCTCGGGCTTGTGTGCCTCGCCTTTACGCATGGAGTGGCCTCAGCCA
>JBBSAA010000004.1:0-35373 GCA_038252715.1 Lysobacterales bacterium
GTGCGCGCGATTCAGGCGATTGGTTTGGACGTGGGCGGCGTCGACTTCCTCAGCGACAACATCGCCGAGAGTTACAAGAGCCATGGCGGCGGCATTTGCGAAGTCAATGCGGCGCCCGGCTTCCGCATGCACGTCGCGCCCAGCGAAGGCACGCCACGCGATGTGTCCGGTCCGGTCATCGACATGCTGTTCCCGGCCGGTTCGCCCTCACGAGTGCCCGTGGCGGCAATCACCGGTACCAATGGCAAGACAACCACGTCGCGGATGCTCGCGCACATTACCAAGATGGCCGGTTATACGCCCGGCCTGACTACCACCGATGGCGTGTATATCGACGGCCAGCGCACGGTCGAAGGCGACATGACCGGTCCGGTGGCAACGCGCATGGTGTTGGCTGACCCGCAAATCGATATCGCGGTGCTCGAAGTCGCGCGCGGCGGCCTCTTGCGCGCCGGCATGGGCGTACCTTTTGTCAATGTTGGTGCGGTGCTCAATATCGCCGCCGACCATCTGGGCATGAAGGGCATTGATACCCTCGAGCAGCTGGCCGAGGTCAAGCGCATCGTGGTCGAAGTGGCCAGCGATTGCGCGGTGCTCAACGCCGACGATCCCTTGGTGTTGAAGATGGCGGCGTACACGGACGCCAAGACGATTTGCTACGTGACGCTCAATCCGCAGCATCCGCTGGTGCGCGAGCACATTCGCGCCGGTGGCCGCGCCTGCGCTTTGGAGGCCGGTATCAACGGGCAAATGATTACCTTGTATGACAAGGGCAGCCATATCCCGCTGTTGTGGACGCACCTGGTGCCGGCGACGATGGAAGGCCGCGCGATGCACAACGTGCAGAACGCGATGTTTGCGACCGCGATGGCGTTCTCGATGGGCATCAAGCTTGATGCGATCCGCCAAGGCTTGCGGACCTTTGACACGACGTTCTTCCAAGCACCGGGCCGCATGAACGTGTTCGATGAACATCCGTTCAAGGTGATCTTCGACTACGCGCACAATGCCCACGCGGTGGGTGTCATGGCCGACCTTGCGCAGCGCTTAGACGTAACCGGCCGCCGCATCATTGTGTTGGCCGGCCCGGGCGACCGCCGCGATGAAGACCTGCGCGCCATTGCCGAAGCCGTGGCGGGTCGCTTCGATCACTACATTTGCCGCCGCGACGATGGCTTGCGTGGCCGCGATGGCGACGAGGTGCCGCGTATCCTCGCCAAGGCCCTGTTGGCCAAGGGCGTGCCCGAAGATCAGATCAGCATCATCGCCGACGAGCAGGCGGCCATTGATGCCGCGCTGCGCATGGGTCGTGCCGGTGATTTGGTATTGATCTTCGCCGACGCCTTGATCCGCTCGTGGAAGCAGGTGATCAAGTTCCGTCCTGACGGGGCGCCTGCGCCGCGTCGTGTCGAGGCTGCACCCGTGGAATCGGCAACGGACGCACCCGAAGAGACCCTCGCTGATTTCGAAGGATTGGTTCGCGATGAGCGTGGCGTGCGTCTAGCCCGCGAGGAAAACGACTGAACGCGCCCGCCGAACCTGAACTGTTCGAAAGCTCGCGCCGTCTGACCGGTCCGAACCTCTATTTTCCCGGCGCTGGCGCGGTCGTCGAAGTGTTCGAGACTTCGCCCGAGGTCTGTGCGAAGTGGGCAGTTCGCGTGCGCCGCATGCTGGAGCGCTTGGGTTGGCCTGCCGGCGAAATCGCGATTGATATTCATCAGACCGGCGCCTCACTGGCGTTCTCCGCCCCCGAGGATTGCCTCTATACCGCGACTGAAATCAACGAATGGGCGTGGCAAGGCGTGGCGACCGATATCGCCCGCTTCGCACTGCCGCAAGCGCCCGGGCACCCGGCCAGTTGGGATGATGCCTTGGCCGAGCAGACGCTGCGGCGACTGGCGGCTGTAGAAAGCAATCCGCGTGCGTTGGCGTTGATCGCTGAGGCGCGTGCGCGCTCCATCCCCGTATTTTTCGATGAAGACGGTTTGACTTTGGGCGCCGGTGCCGGTGGCCAAACCTGGCCGGTGGATGCGTTGCCCGCGATCGCACCGTGGGCGATGCTGCATGACATTCCCACCGTGCTGGTCACCGGCTCGAACGGAAAGACCACGACGGTGCGGCTGCTGGCGGCACTATTCTCAGCCTCGGGTCGCGTGGCCGGCTTCAACTGCACCGACGGCGTTTTCGTCGGCGGTGACTGTGTGGCTAGCGGCGATTATTCCGGCCCGAACGGCGCGCGTCGCGTGGTGCGTGACGCACGCGTCGAGGCCGCCGTGCTCGAAACGGCGCGCGGCGGCATCCTTCGGCGCGGCTTGGCCGTGCACCACGCCGACGCTGCCATTGTTACGAATATCAGCCCAGATCATTTCGGCGAGTACGGCGTCCACGATCTTTCCGACCTAGCTGAGGCGAAGCTGGTGGTGTCGCGGGCCATCGCAGACGACGGCGTGTTGGTGCTCAATGCCGACGACGCCTTGTTGGTCTCGAAGTCCGCTGCTTTGCGCTGCCCGCTGGCGTGGTTTTCGCTAGACGACGCCAATCCGGTGCTGGTCGCACATCGAAGCCGAGGCGGCGCCACCTGCGGTGTAAACAATGGTGTGCTGACGATTTCTTCGCGAGGGGTCTGTAGCGAACTTGGCGAGGTAGCAATGATGCCGCTGACTATGGACGGCAGCGCTCGCTACAACATTGCCAACCTCGCCGGTGCGGCCTTGCTTGGGGCGTCGCTGGGTATCGACGCCGAGGTGATCGCGCCTGTGCTGATGCATTTTGGCGCAACCCGCGAGGACAATCCCGGGCGCCTTGAGCGCTGGTCGATTCGCGGCATCGACTTGCTGATTGATTACGCGCACAACCCGGACGGGTTGGCGGGCTTGCTCGCAGTCGCCGAACGACTGCGCCATCGCCGCGGGGGCCGTCTCGGCCTGATGTTAGGCCAGGCCGGCAACCGCGACGACAGTGCCATCCGCGACCTCGCCACCGTCGCTGCCGATGCCTCGCCGGATCTCGTGGTGCTGAAGGATCTCGATGGCTACATGCGCGGCCGCGAGGCCGGCGAAGTGCCGCGTGTGCTGTGTGAGCAGCTATTGCGCCAAGGTGTGCCGGAAGCAGCGCTGCAAACGATTCTTCCTGAAGTGGAGGCCGCGCAGGCGATTCTGGCCTGGGCGCAGCCGGGTGACGTGCTCGTGCTGCCGGTGCATAACCTCGCCGCCCGCGGCTCGCTGGTGGCGTGGTTGTTGGAGCAGGGCGCTATTAGCGCCTGAATTCGCCGGCAGATCCAACTCGCGGTTCGCCAGCCAGCTGGCTCCTACGCCGCAATGTAGGAGCCAGCTTGCTGGCGAAAGCCCCCAATGTAGAAGCCAGCTTACTGCCGATCATTCCTACCACGGCAGCTTCTATTCTAAAACGCGCTCTGCTCACTTAGTCGCGGACTTACGCCGCTCCTACCAATAGAGCGCGCACTGCTGAACTTGTCGCGGGCCTACGCTGCTCCTACAAAACGGTATGCGGCCATTCGCGGCGACTAGTAACTCAAGTCGCTGGTCTTGCCCCAGAACACGCGGTACGAATACGCGGTATATCCAAGGATCGCCGGCAGCGTAATGCAGACACCGACTAACATCACCTTCATGGCTTCCGGGGACGTCGCCGCGGTAAGGTAGGTCAGGCGATCAACCACGAGGTACGGAAACAAGCTGTAGGCGAGGCCGACGAACGCCAATACGAACAGGCTGACCGCGCACGCAAACGGCAGCCAAGCGCGGTGCGGCTGTTCGTTGATCATTTTCTTGAGCGTGCGCTCGCAGATGAAGAAGACTGCCGCCGTCAGCAAGGGGATAGGCGCGAGCAACAGCAGGTTCGGCATCGTGAACCACTTGTCGAAAATGCGGCTGCTAACCCACGGCGTCGCGATCGATACGGCCGCAATGCCGATGCCGGTCAGCCACAGGCTGCCACGCGCCCAGTGCGTGGCGCGTACGAGCAGGTCGTTCTCGGTCTTAAGGATCAGCCAAGTTGCGCCCAGCAGGGAATAGCCGGCGGCCAGGCTCAAGCCCACGAACGCGGCGAAAGCCATGTTGGGCAACGTGTATTTGAAGCCGAGCAAGTAGATGCCGAGCATGAAGCCTTGCGAGGTCGCAGCCAGTAGAGAGCCGGAGTAGAACGCGCGGTTCCAGAAGGTCCGATGGTTATCGTGCGCCTTGACGCGAAAATCGAATGCCACGCCGCGCAAGATCAAGCCAATCAGCATGAACGCTACCGGCAGGTACAGCCCGCCGAGGATCACGCCGTGCGCTTTCGGAAAGGCCACCAGCAAAATGCCAACACCGAGCACGAGCCAGGTTTCATTCGCGTCCCAAAACGGACCGATCGACGCGATCATCTGGTCCTTGTGCTCATCGTTGGCGCGCCGAAGCAAGATACCGACCCCCAAGTCGTAGCCGTCAAGCACGACATATATCAGCATCGACAGCGCCATCAGGAATACGAAGATCAGGGGATAGATATCATTCATGACGGCAGCTCCTGGCCCAAGCCATCCGGCGCATTCTTGACGATCTTGCGTTTACGCGCGAGATGGAACAGCACACTGACATAGGACACGATCAGCAAGGCATAGACCGACAAATACATGCCCAGCGAGATACCAAGAATGGGCGCAGGCGTGGCCGAGGCGGCGTCACGGGTCAACAAGACGCCGGTCACCAGCCAAGGTTGGCGGCCAATTTCAGTGACGTACCATCCTGCGAGCGTAGCCAGCCAGCCGGAGAACGTCATCAGCAGCAAGGCGCGAGCCATCCATGGTTTCGGATCGCGGCGTTTGCGCAGTGTCCATGCCGACCACCACGCGACCACGAGCATCAACACGCCCGTGCCCACCATGATGCGAAACCCCCAGAACACCGCCGCTACAGGCGGGTGCGCCTCTGGAAAGTCGTCAAGTCCGCGAATTTCCCCGTTTGGATCGTGGGTGAGGATCAGGCTGGCGAGTTTCGGAATCGGTACCGCGTAATCATTGCGGCGCTCTTTTTCATTGGGCAGGGCAAAGGCCAAGGCGGGGGCGCCGCGCTCGGTCTGCCACACGCCCTCCATTGCCGCGACCTTCGCGGGCTGGTGCTCGAACGAATTTAAACCGTGCGCGTCCCCGATAAGTATTTGCACCGGGATCAGCAGCGCCGCCACGGTGACGCCGGTGCGCAACGCCGCCAATACCGACGGCACTCGGTCGCCACGCAGCCACTGGTACGCAGAGACACCGGCCATCAAGAAGCTGGCAGTCAGTCCCGATGCGATCAGCATGTGCGTTAGGCGATACGGGAACGACGGATTGAAAATCACCGCGAGCCAGCTGGTCACGTGCGCTTGGCCGTCGATCATCACGAAACCGGTCGGTGTCTGCATCCAGGAATTCAGGGCAAGGATCCAGAACGCTGACATCGTGGTGCCGGCGGCGACGAGGAAGGTGGCGAGGGTATGCATCCTCGCGCTGACGCGCTTGCGACCAAATAGCATCACACCAAGGAAGGTGGCTTCCAGGAAGAATGCCGTCAACACTTCATAAGCAAGCAAGGGCCCGGCGACATTGCCCACTTTTTCCATGTAGCCGGGCCAGTTGGTGCCGAACTGGAAGCTCATGGTGATGCCGCTGACCACGCCCAGCGCAAAGCTCAGGGCGAACACCTTCACCCAGAAGCCGTAGGCGTCCATCCATTTTTCATCGCCGGTGGCGTTGAAGCGCAGCTTGAAGAACAGCAGCAGCCAGCCCATTGCGATCGTGATGGTCGGAAACAGGATGTGGAAGGACATGTTCGCGGCGAATTGGATTCGGGCGAGGGTAAGCGGGTCCATGAGTTTTCCTTCGTCGCGATTTGATCGCGAACCATTCAGTCCTGCCCGGATCATCAGGGCAGAAGTTGTCGTGCGTTACTGCTTGCCACCCGGCATCACCAGTAACTTGTCCTTGAAGTCCAACAGCTTGTTGACCTTGCCGCCGAGCTCCATCAGCTTCACCAAGGTCTGCGGCGACAGCTTGCGCACTTCAGCAAACCAGGTCGTCATCAGTTCCATCAGTTCGTACATTTCGCGCATTCGCTCTTGGGCGTGACGCTCGTCTGCCGACTCGGTGGGCTCGAGCAGGGCGCCGCGCAGCATGGACAGCGTTGGTTCCACCTCGCGGCGCTGCCGTTCCTCGGCCAAGGTGGTGAAGATCGTCCAGACATCGCCCGGGGCGGTGAAATAGTCCCGGCGATCGCCGGGAAGGTGCTCGAGCTTGACCAGGCGCCAGGCGCTCAGCTCCTTCAAGCCCATACTCACGTTTGAGCGGGAAACCCCTAATTTCTCAGTGATTTCATCGGCGTGAACGGGCCGGTTGGAGACAAAGATCAGGGCGTAAATCTGCCCGACCGTCCGATTGATCCCCCATCGGCTGCCCATTTCGCCGAAGTGAAGGACAAAACTTTGCGTTAGCGGGGGAAGATTCATTCTAAAGCTTCAGTAGTTTCTGAAGGTTGAGAATTTACGCCGGTTTTGGTGAGGATTCAATGACGGGGTCGGAGTACAAGCGAAGTTGCCACAGAAGGCTCACTGTCCGTGGCCTTCACCCGACGGATCAGGAACGCGCCGGCGTGGATCCTCAGCGGTGACGCACCCTTTGCGTGGAACGAGCGCGGTTTGCGGAGGGGGCGCAGCTCGACGGCCGTTGCCTAGCCAATCCTTGGCCCTCAGGGACGGGCCAGTGTGCTCGCCAGCCCGCGTAGCGGCGCCGGCCTCGCAAACAAGTAGCCCTGGCCAAGTCGGCAATCGAGCCGAAGCAGCGCGTCTCGCTGGACGGCGTTTTCGATACCCTCGGCGATCACTTCCATGTTTAGCGAGCCGGCGAGGGCGCGTATGGCCCGGACGACGGCGGCACTGCTGCCCGACAGCTCGGCATTGAGATCAGCAACAAAGGACCGGTCAATCTTCAGGCCGTACAGCGGGAACCGGTGCAGGTAAGAAAGCGATGAATAGCCGGTGCCGAAATCATCCAGCGCGCAGAGCACGCCGGCGTCGCGCAGCCGCAACATCGTCAAGCGCGCCTGGTCCGGGTTCTCCAGCAGTGCGCCCTCGGTGACCTCGATTCGGATCCGGTCGGCGGAGACCTTGTAAGCGTCCAGCAATTCCAGCAAACGCTCGGCGAGATAGGGCGAGCGGAAATGCCGGGCAGACACGTTGAGCGAGACATAGTGCGAGGCATTGGCAAGCTCTGGAATCGCAGCGAGCACCCGTTCGTAAATTTGCCAGTCAATCAGTTCAATGCTGCCGGAGTCTTCGGCCACAGCGAGAAAATCGGCCGGCCCCATCAAGCCGCGCTCAGCGTGTTGCCAGCGCAGCAGCGCCTCATAACCGACCACGCGGGCATCGGCGAGGTCGACGATGGGCTGGAAATACGGCATGAACTCACGCCGCGCGATGGCACGGCGCAGGTCGCTTTCCAAGTCCAGCACGTGCAGCGCCTGTTCGTGCAGGGTCTGGTCGAACATTTCGTAGCGCTGTCGACCCTGCGCCTTGGCGCGGTACATGGCGACGTCGGCGTCACGAAGCAGTTCTTCGGCGCTGGTATAGCGCGGGTCTGCCAAGGCGATGCCGATGCTAGCCGAGGTGTAGATTTCCTTGTCACCAATTCGGATCGGGTCGACCAGTGAAGCGAGCACCCGCATTGCGACATGGCTGGCATCTTCGGCGCCATTGATGTCCTCAAGTAGGATGGTGAATTCATCGCCGCCCAGTCGCGCGACGGAATCGGGCGCGCGCATGCAGGAGGAAATTCGCCGTCCGGCCTCGATCAGCAATTCGTCGCCGACCAGATGGCCGACCGAATCGTTGACGACTTTGAATCGATCCAAATCGAGGAACAGCACCGCGAAAACCCGCGAGTGGTTCTCGCGATAGCGATGCAGGGCCAGGGTGAGTCGAGTCAGCATGGACGCCCGGTTCGGCAGGCCGGTCAGCGTGTCATGTAGGGCTTCATGCTTGAGTTGGTGCTCGATGCGTTCACGCACCACGATGTTGTCGCGCAGCTCGGCATTGGCGCACTCAATTTCTTCGGTGCGCGCCAGCACACGCTGCTCCAGCTCACTATTGGCTTGCTGTAGCCGGTCCTGTGCCTGCTTTCGTTCCAGCGCGGTCGCAATGTGGAACGATGCAAACTCCAAGACTTCCTGGTCGCTAGGGCTAAAGTCCAAGCCCGGCGTATAACTTTGCACCACTAATGCGCCAACCGCGCGGCCATCGAGCAGCAGCGGCACGCCAAGCCAACACAAGGGCCGGGTACCGAACATCACGATGTCACCGCTGTCGATCAAGGTGGCGATCCGCGTCGAATCAGCCAGTAGCGGCTCACGCTGGCGCAACACGTATTCGGTGATGCCATTGGTCAGTCGACGGGTATCCAGACCAGCGTCATATTCATCGATGAAATACGGGAAGGACAGTCGCTCGCCATCATCGGATAGCAGGGCGATGAAAAAATTACGCGCGTCCAACAGGTCGCCGAGCACTCCGTGCACGCCGGCATAAAAGGCATCGAGGCTGCCATGTTCGGCGGCGAGATCGACAATACGGAACAAGGCCGCCTGCAGCTGTTGGGCGCGCTCGCGTTCACGCACTTCGGCGTGCAGCACCGAGTTGGCCTCGGCCAGTTCCCAGGTGCGACGTTCGACTGCGCGCTCCAATTCATCCTGGGCCTGCTTGCGGGTGACCGCCGCCAGCACGTGTTGGGCCACAAACGACAACAGCGCGCGATCCTGCTCGGTGTAGCGAATTTCCTCTTCATAACTTTGCACAACTACCGCGCCACGCACGCGCTCGCCCTCAAGCATCGGCACGCCCAGCCAGTCCGCGCTTTCTGGCCCCAAGCGTGGATCGAGCGAAATGCCGAGCTCGGCGCGCAGGACTGAGCTTGGCCCCATCATCGAGCGGCCACGACGCACCATCGCCAGCGTCAGGCTATTGGGGTAGTCGGTACCCGCTAACTCGTCGTCGACCAAGAGTATCGGTGCATGACCTTGGTCGCCGTAATAGATGAAGCACATCACGTCACGTTCGTCGTCATAGGTGGCGATGAACAGGTTCTTGGCATAGGTCAAACCATCAATCACCGCGTGCACACGCGCGAGCATTTCGCGCATGTCGAGGTCGGCATAGGCGAGGTCGGCAATGGCGTAGAGCGCGCGCTGCAAGTTTTCGTTGCGTTGAGTAGTGGCAAGCGCTTGATGCAGGTGGTCGCTTGCGATTAATTCGGTCAAGCGCAGGTCAATAAGATCCACCAGCTCGCATAGCACTGGCGCTTTCGCGGCAACTGCCTCGAGACCGCCAGGTATTTCCAGTTGCCACCGATAGGCCGAGTCATTGAGCGGAATCGCGAGCACGGCGGCACCGTCGGTCGGTACATGAATGGCCACGCGGGTCGAGCTGAGGTCAAGGGCGATGACTTGGGTCAGCGACGCCTGCCGCGCAAAGAGCCAATCAACCGCCAGCGCGTTGGCCGTCTGGACCAGATCGGAGACGGTTCGGGCCTGCATCACGGCCAACAGCCGTTGGTCCGCCCCGTCCGCATTGGACGGTCGAACCGGAAACCGCGCACCGAGAAGATCGGCCAAATCCTGCATTCGTGCCCCCTCGGGCCAGCCTACTCCCGAAATCGGCAGGGCACAAAAAAGCCCGCGTTGAGCGGGCTTGATGATTAATTGGTGGAGAGGATGGGGATCGAACCCACGACCTCATCGATGCGAACGATGCGCTCTCCCAGCTGAGCTACCCCCCCACAGAGGATGCGCAATGATACCTCGGACCTAGCTGGGGAGCCAAATCCGGAACGCTAGGTGCTGGCTAGCGCCCGCAGCCGCGCGGCGAGAACCGAGGAGTCGGCGGCGATGGGCTCGGCGACTGCGGGCCTTGCCAACAGTTCGGCCAGGGCTGGCGGCACCGGAATGGTCAGGCCGAGCAGGGGTTCGACCACGGCTTCGAATTTCGCCGGGTGTGCCGTTGCCACCAAGGCCCACGGACGGTGGGCGCCGTCGTCACGTCGCTGTTGCAGCAAGGACGCGGCGGTCGCCGTGTGTGGGCAGATCACCTCTCCCCACTGTTCATGCGCGCGAATAATGCTGGCACGGATCTGGTCGTCAGAAATGGAGGCCACTTCGAATGCGCCCCGCAACACGCTATCGTCCGGATACAGCCAGCGCAGGCGTTCGAAATTGCTTGGTGCGCCCACGTCCATGGCGTTGGCTATCGTCGCGACGCTGTCACCAGGCGCGTAGTCCTGGCCAGCGAAAAAATCCGGCAGCACGTGATTGGCATTGGTCGCCAGCGCGATATCGCCGATGGGTAGGCCCATAGCGCGGGTGAGGATTGCCGCCAAACCATTGCCAAGATTGCCGGTGGGAATCGCGAAGTTGAGCGCGTTGCCAGAGTGACGCCAGAATTGCAGTGAGGCCGCCGCGTAGTACGCCATCTGCGGCAGCAGCCGCCCAAGACTGATGCTATTGGCCGAGCTCAGCGGAGCCTGCACCTGCAACTGGCGGTCGGCAAGAGCGTGCTTCACCAGTCGTTGGCAGTCGTCGAAACTGCCGGCGACGCGCAGGGTGGTGATGTTGTCGCCAAAGCACCCTAATTGGTGCGCCTGTCGCGGTGACACGCGTCCGTCGGGATAGAGCACGACCACGCGCAGGCCTGGACGCCGGTGGAACGCTGCCGCGACGGCGGCACCGGTATCACCGGACGTGGCCACCAGGATCGTTAAGTCGCGCGCTGCGTCCGTTTGCAGGCGCGACAAGCAGGCGGCAAGGAAACGCGCACCGACATCCTTAAACGCGGCAGTGGGGCCATGGAATAATTCGAGGACGAGCGTGTCGTCTAACAGCGATTTGAGCGGGGTCGGGAAATTAAACGCCTCGGCGCAAATTGCCGGCAACGCCGCGGCCAAGCGGTCACCGCGGAAATAGGGCGCAAGCAGCAGGCTTGCGATGTCGGCAAGGCGGTGCGCGCCGTCGAAATCAGCGGCGACCAGGGCGGGAAGGCTTTCGGGCACATACAAGCCAGCGTCCGGGGCCAAGCCGGCGGCGATGGCATCGGACAAGGTGGTCGGCGCGGTGCCGCCACGGGTGCTAGTGAACTTCATGGCACAACCTGTGCCGCCGGTCCCGCCACAGGCGAGACGAAGCCATCGCTGTCGAAACCGGAGTCAGCGAATGCGACGCGCATGGACTGGGCGGCGGCGTCTGCCTCGGCCTTGCTTTCGAACCACGCAAAGACGCTAGGCCCCGCGCCAGAAATGCTGGCGCCCAGCGCGCGATGATCGAGTGCAGCCTGTTTGACCGCTGCGAAACCGACAATCAATGGCGCACGCCGCGGTTCGACTAACAAATCGCTGAGCCCAGCCCGAACGAGGTTAGCGTCGCCGCGGAAGCACCCGGCGAGCACCAAGGACAGGTTGGCGCTTTGCGCAACGAAATCGGAGAGCGCGTACTCGCCCTTGAGCGCAGCGCGCGCCGCGCGCGTTTCCAATACAGCGTGCGGATGCACGAGTGCGCAATGCCAGGATGGCGGCACGGGAATCGGTACGAGGCGATCATGGGTGGCTAAGACCAAGCCGCCCAGCAGCATCGGCCCGACGTTGTCGCCGTGCCGGCTACCGCTGGCCACCGCCTCGCCGGCGAGCGCAAACGGATACAGCGCGGCAGTCGCCACCGGCGTGTCGAGCAGGGCATTGGCCGCTACCAAGGCCGCTACGCAGGATGCCGCCGAGCCGCCCATGCCCGAACCCAAGGCGATGCCTTTCTCTAGTTCAATTTCGAAACCGTGCGGCAACTGCAGCGCTGCCCGCATCGCCATCAAGGCTTTGCCCGCGGTATTGGCCGCTGCGTCGGTCGGCAAGTCCAGCACCAAGCCGCGAATGGCGCTGATGCGCACGACCGGCTCATCAATTCGACGCACGATCGCGCGATCTCCCGGACCTGCCAAGCTGTGGCCGAGGATGTCGAAGCCAACGCCGACGTTGCCGACGCTAGCCGGTGCAAAAGCGGTAATGCTTTCGCCGCTCATACCCGAGCCCCCAATGACGACGCGACGCGCAGAAGGTCGGCAAACACGCCAGCGGCGGTAACGTCGGGTCCCGCGCCCGGACCTTGCACAACGAGCGGATTGCTTGCATAGCGCCGGGTGCTGAATTGCACCACGTTGTCGGTCAAGCGCAGGTGCGCAAAGGCGTGGTCATTGGGCAATTCGACCAAGCCGACGCGCGCCTGGCCTTGGTCATCGAGACGCGCGACATAGCGCAGCACCTTGCCAGCGGCAGCGGCGGCGGCAAATCGCGCGGCCATGGCGGCATCTGACTCGTGCAGGCGTGCCATGAAATCGTCGCGATCCAGGTTGGCTAACACTGACGGCACCAGGCTTTCCACGCTTACCTCGGCTAGCGACAGTGGCAACCCGGCTTCGCGCGCCAAGATCACCAGCTTGCGTGCGACATCGGTGCCCGACAAATCGTCGCGCGGGTCGGGCTCGGTGTAGCCGAGCTGTTTGGCTTCAAGCACGAGGTCGGAAAACTTCATCGTGCCGTCGTAGCGATTGAACAACCAAGCCAGCGTGCCGGAGAAAATGCCTTCAACCGCGTGCAGCTTGTCACCGGTGTCGAGCAGGTCGCGAAGCGTCTGGATAATGGGCAGGCCGGCGCCGACAGTAGCTTCGTACCGAAAACGCGTGCCGGTCGCCGTGCTGGCGGCGCGAATGGCTTGGTAGCGTTCAAGCGGCCCGGCGCCGGCATGTTTGTTCGGCGTAATCACATGGATGCCGCGTTGCAGCCAGCCAGCGTAACGTTCGGCGACGCGATCGCTAGCGCTGCAGTCAAGGATGATCGCGTGCGGTAGATGGTCGGTACGCACATGGTCGGTGAAAGCATCTAGATCATAAGCGTCGCTAGCGTTGGCTATTTTTTCCTGCCAATCGACTGCCGGAAGGCCGGTGGGATCTAGCCACATCTGACGACTGTTCGCGAGCGCCCGCACGCGCAGGTCGAGATTGGCCTCGCGGCGCAGGCGCGGGATGGCTTCGTACAGCTGTTCGAGCAGGGCAGCACCGACATTGCCGGTGCCGATCACGCCAATTGAAATGGTCTGCGGCGACAGCCAAAAACCCGCGTGCGCCGCGCGCAAGGCGCGCTCAGCGTCTTCGCTGGCCAGTGCCACGGAAATATTCCGCTCACTCGCGCCTTGGGCGATCGCGCGCACGTTGACGCGGGCGCGCCCGAGCGAATCAAACAGGCGGGCCGCGACGCCCGGCAACCCCGCCATGCCGTCGCCGACGATCGCCAACACGCTAATTCCCAGGGTCACCGAGATACTTTGGATTTGTCCGCGCGCCAGTTCCGTGCCAAACGCGTCAGTGACGGCTTGCTCGGCCCGCGCCGATTCCGCGGCGCGCAACACGCAGCAGATTGAATGTTCGGATGAGCCCTGTGAAATCATCACGACTGAGACGCCGGCGCCGCGCAGCGCTGCAAATAATCGCTGCGCCGTGCCCGGCACGCCGATCATGCCGGCGCCTTCGACATTGAGCACCGCTAGGCCGTCATACAGCGTCAGCCCCTTCACCGGCCCACCGTGTTGGCTGTCGCTGGCGATTCGGGTGCCGGGATGGGCGGGGCGGAAGGTGTTGCGGATATGGATCGGCAGGCCGCGGGCGAGGGCGGGCGTCATGGTCTGCGGATGGATGACTTTCGCGCCGAAATACGCCAATTCGCAGGCTTCGTTGTACGAAAGCGTCGGCAAGCTCACCGCTTCAGGCACCAGCCGCGGGTCCGCCGAGAGAACGCCGTCGACGTCGGTCCAAATATGCAGTTCACTGGCCTCGAACAAGGCCGCGAAGATGGCGCCCGAGTAGTCGCTGCCATTGCGACCTAGCGTGGTTGCGCGGCCAGCGGCGTTGCGAGCGATGAAGCCGGTGATGGTCACTCGCGCTTGCGGATGCGCTTGCCGCCAGCGCCCTAGCAGCGCCTGGCTCGCGTCCCAGTCGACCGACACCCCCAGGTCGCCGTGCGCGACTATCAGTACCTCGCGGGCGTCGAGGCAGGCGACGTCATGGCGCAGATGTCGAAGGTGGTCGGTAAGCAGGCGCGATGAATACACTTCGCCCAAGCCCTGTACCAGTTCCATCGCTTCGGTGCTGGGTGCGCCGATTACTGACAGCGCGTTCAACAGCCCATGCAGTTCTTCGAAGCGTAGCTGCAGCCACTCCAGCGTATCGGAGTTGTTGCCGGTAAGTTCAGCCGCGGTGGCCATGTGGCGATCACGCAGACGCGTCCAGTCTTCGCTCCAATCTGGCTCGCGATTGGCGGCTGCGTTTGCGAGGTCGATCAAGGCATTGGTCACGCCCTGCATGGCCGACACCACGATCACCTGCATGCCATCGTCGCGAGCCAGCAAATTGGCCACCACTTGCCGGAAGCAATCGGCATTCGCCAGCGAGGAGCCGCCGAACTTGTGCGCCACGGTGCCCGAGCCGGGCAGTAGTGCGCGAGCCTGGGGTGAGGTCTCGGCGGGAGCGGATGCGGGCGGATTCATGGAGCCTCCAAGTCAGGCCCCGCGATTCGGGGAGGAGGCAGCTCGCGCCGCTTCCTCGTCGAGGCGCGGGGCGGTTGTTTGCGGGGAGTAACTTATCCGCGCACGACCCACCGCACCGACCGGGTGTCGGTCGTAGTGGTAGTGATAGTCGTCGTGGCGTCGGTCATCATGGGTCGAGTGGAACCGATGCAAATGGTACTGTCAACCTAAGTCGCCTCTGCGGGTCATTCGTCCCGGGGCGCGGCGCAGGCGCCTCTGCCGAGGCCTGCCTCGGTGTGGGCGTTAGCGCCGGCGATCCTTCCCGCAATTCGGAGAACACTGCCATGGTTCGACCGTCCGTGTTTTCGATCATCGCCTTGGCGGCTCTGGCGGCTTCGTCCGCGGTGCTAGCTGCAACGAACGAGCCCTCGCTCACGCCAGCCAGCCAGACGCATCCCTTGCTTGGGCAGGTGCTCGATAGCGAGGGACGTACCGTGGCCGCGGTCGATTTCCGGGCGGCGTTGGCGGCGTCGGACTGGCTGCTGGTGGGGGAAAAGCACGACAACCCGGAACACCATCGCTTGGAAGCTCGCCTGATCGCCGAGCGCCTGGAAGACCGGCCGGGTTCGGCGGTGGTCTTTGAAATGCTCGACGATACGCAGCAGGAGGCGCTGGCAACCTTGGTCACAGGGGATTCCGCGGAAACCATTCGCAGCAAACTGGCTTGGCCTGAGAAAGGATGGCCGTTCGAGGCGTACGGGCCTTTGTTCGAAGCAAGCCTGCACGGCGGGCGGCCGGTGGCCGGCAATATCGGTCGCGCGTTAATCAACCAAATTTACGCCGATGGTGCGGCCGTGTTGGGCAGCGCTCCGGGTTTTGCCACCGTCGCCACGGCGACGGCTGCGGTGCGAGCATCCTTGCTGGATAGGATTTTCGCAGCCCACTGCGGGATGCAATCACGCGACTCCCTCGCACCGATGTTGGCAATCCAACTGGCCAAGGACGCCAGCATGGCCAGCGCAATGCGCCAGCAAGGGGTGGCCATGCTGATTGCCGGCGGTGAGCACGTGCGTCGCGATAGCGGCGTCCCGACCCACTTGGCAGCCACTCACTCGGCACAGCACACGGTGATTGTGCAGCTCGTTGAAGTAGTGCCGGGACAAACGAGTATGCCGGCCTATGTCGAGCGCTTGGGACCGGCCGATTACTATGTCTTTACACCCGCCACCGAAGTGCGCGACTACTGCGCGGACGTCACCGGCCGCGCTGCCAAGTAAGTTCGGCGGGCGGCGCCGTCAGTTCGCCGGCAACCACGGCGCCAGCGCCGGTTCCAACAGGTCCCGACGCCAACCTTCCAGGGCATTGGGCCAGCCGCGCCCTTCGAGCAGGGCTTCAAGGTGCTTGCGCGCACACAGCAATCCGTCAGGCACCTCGAGGGTTGCGGCAATGCCCGCCACGGCCTCCTGCATTGCCTTGAGCTTGGTCTTGTCGAGGTTGTCGCCGCCGCGATTGAGCGTGATGCCGCGTTCGTCGTCAGTCAGCGGCGCTTCCAGCAGGGCCCACAGCTCGCGGCGCGACTTCCGCGGCGCTTTTGGATTGCGGTCAAGAATCTCGCAGAACCGGTGGAAATCGTCGGGCACTCGCCGGCACAGCGACGCCGCAAGCTCGTTGTCGAGGATCCAGCTCTTGGGGCGATCGGAACGACGCGCTTCGGCATCGCGCCAGCGCAACAGCCGGGCCAAGCGCGCCTGCGCGTCGGCATCCAGCATTTGCGCGCTGCGAACCGTCAGGTGCGGGTTGGGGTCATCAACATCATTGCGCGCATTGCGCACGGCGCGGTCGCAATCGCTGACCAGCCAATCCAGCCGACCTAGGTCGCGCAGTTTCTGGTCGAGCACGTCGAAAGCTTGATGCAGGTACAGGACATCGTCGGCCGCGTACTTGAGCTGTGACTCCGACAAAGGGCGACGCAGCCAGTCCGAACGCGTCTCGCCTTTTTCAAGCAAGACGCCGGTCATTTGCTCGATGAGTTTTTGGTAGCCAAGGCCAGCGCCAAACCCGCCCATCGCCGCAGCTACTTGGGTGTCGTACAGCGGCCAGGGCACCACGCCGCAGCCACGCAGCAGGGCCTGCAGGTCTTCACTGGCGCTGTGCATCAGCTTGGTGACGGCTTCATCTTCGAGTAAAGGGCGCAGCGCATCGGCCATCCCAGGCGCTAGCGGGTCGACCAGCAAGGCCTCGCCTGGCACCGCTAGCTGCACAAGCGCCAGCTGCGGGTAATAGGTGCGTTCACGGATGAACTCGGTGTCCAGCGCCACGAAGGCCTGGCCAGTCCAAGCCTGAAGTCGGGCGCTCAGCGCCTCGGGGGTGTCGATCCAGTCGCTCACGGTGTCCTTTGATTGCCCAAAGCGCACAGGTTAGCCTACAGCTCCTCCAAACGGGCCTAGACAGAGATGATGACCCGGTTGCGAACCCTGTCGCTGAGCCTCGCCGTCGCGGCGTGCCTGAGCGCTTGCAGTGAACCCAAAGCGCCCGCCGACGCCCAACCGGCGCCCGCAGCGGCACCGGTCGTGAACGCCGAGGCAGCGAGCGTGGCCGTCGACGCTGAGCAGGCCGCGCCAGCGTGGCAGCCGGTGGTTCCCACGATTTCAATCGAACAAGTGCCGGCGACGCTGGCGCGTGCGCAACAGTCGCTGGCCGCAGGGCTCGTGGAGCGCGGCAATAGTCCGGGTCCAGGCGCGCTGGAACTGTACCTAGCCGTGCAGCGGGTCGACGCCGGCAACGTCGCCGCCGCGCAAGGCCTGGATGCCACCTTGACGAGACTGCAGGCGAACGTGCCGGGCTTGGTGCAAGCCGGGCGGCTTGCGGACGCGGCCCACGTCGAAGAGCTGGTGGCAATCACCCAGCCCAAGCATTCCGGCGCGGCGGAGACGCGCGCGCTCATTGCGAAAGGCCGCAAGGCGCAGGCGCTGACTGAGCAAGGCTTGGCCGCCGCGGCGAAAGGGAACGTGGTGAGTCCGGCCGGTGCCAATGCGTTTGAGCTGTCTGGAAAAGCCCTGGTCGAGACTCCCGGTTTTGCTCCCGCGCTGAAGGCCCGTCAGGCCTGGCAACGCGATCGCCTGCGTCGCGCTTGGCGCGCGGCGAGTGAGGAAGACTATGTCCGCGCCGACGCCCTGCTGGCTGAGGCGCGTCGACTCGCTCCCGAGGCGGTCGATACCCAGGTCATGACCCTGCGCATCATCGAATTGCGACAGGCCCTGACCGATGCCTTGCTCGACCAGGGCAATGCCGCGGTCGACAAGCTTGATTTGGACCGCGCCGACCAATCCCTGGATCACGTTGCCCGCATTGCCGCGCAACCGGCCGGCGTCGCGGCCTTGAAGGAGCGCATCCACCTTGCTCGACATTACGGGCCGTTTCTCCCGGCCCAGCTGTTCATCGAGGACCTCGCCGCGGGCGGTAAAGCCCCGGCGATGGTGGTGATTCCGTATGGCAGTTTCCAGATGGGGACGCCCACTGACCAGCAGGGGCACGACCCTGCTGAAAGTCCGGAACATCCAGTCAAATTCGCACGAGGCTTCGCGATTGCCCGCGACGAAACCTCGGTTGCCGAGTTTCGACGCTTCATTGTCGCTACTGGCTACCGCAGTGTTGCTACGCGTGCGGGGCGGTCAGCGGTTTATGACGAGAAAGGCGGGATGATCACCGAGCATGAAGGCGTCGATTGGCGTCGCGACCATCTCGGTCGTGCCGCGGCGCCTAACTTGCCGGTCATGCATGTCGCGTTCGAAGACGCCCAGGCCTACGCGGCCTGGCTTTCGCGCCAGACCGGGGAGGCGTATCGCCTGCCAAGCGAAGCAGAATTTGAATACGTCCTGCGCGCCGGCACCTCCACTATTTACCCCTGGGGCAACGCCGCCCCCGATCGACTGGTGGGGAACTTGACCGGTGCCGCCGATCAATCCGGCAGCGGCCGGCGCTGGGCGAATGCCATTCCTGGTTACCGCGACGGCTTTTGGGGCGCGGCGCCGGTAGGGCAGTTCCCAGCTGAAGGCTTTGGCACGCGCGACATCATCGGCAACTTGGCCGAATGGACACTCGACTGCTGGCACGACAGTTACCAGCGCGCGCCTGGCGATGGCAGCGCGTGGATCAATCCGGGCTGCACGCAGCGAGTCGTGCGCGGCGCGTCCTGGGCCAGTTCCTTGGATCAGGCGCGATCGGGGTTTAGACTGCCGGTCGACAGCACTACCACCGGCGCACGGCTCGGCTTCCGAGTGGTGCGCGAACTGTGACCGGAGACGAGAGATGCAGATGAGCTCATTGGGCAACTCCGGACAGCGCCGCGGCGGCATCCGTTGGTGGATATTGCTGCTGTTTGGCGCCTATGCCGCGTGGTCCTGGTTCGGCAGCCAGAAAACTGACCCGTACACCGGCGAGAAAGCGCATTACGGCACCACCGCCGAAGAAGATAACCAACTGGGCTTGCAGGCGTTCCAGCAGGTTCTTTCCCAAGAAAATCCGCTCGATCCGGGCTCGCCATCCTCGCAAAAGGTGGCGGCGATCGCGCAGCGCCTGATCGCGCATGCCAGTCAGGTAGAAGCAGACCTAGCCGCTGAGAATGGTCAGCCATCGCCTGGAATTGCCGCCAGTTTCGACTGGAGCGTGGCGGTGCTGCAGTCCGACGACGCCAACGCGTTCTGCCTGCCTGGCGGCAAGATCGCGGTGTATACCGGCTTGCTGCCGGTGACTCAAACCGATGACGCCTTGGCGGTGGTCATGGGCCACGAAATCGCTCACGCACTCCTGCGTCACGGGTCCCAGCGCATGGCGCAGCAAAAACTGGTGCAAATGGGCCAGATGGCGGCCGGTGCCGCGGTCGGAAACATGGATCCGCAGCAGCAGCAGGCGGTGATGTCGGCCTTGGGCGCGGGCGCGCAATACGGGCTGGTGCTGCCCTATGGTCGTAACCACGAAGCGCAGGCCGATGAAGTGGGCCTGATGCTAGCCGCGGCGGCCTGCTACGACCCGGAGGCCGCGATCCCCCTGTGGCAGCGCATGGGCCAACTCAACGGCGGCCAGCGTCCCCCGGAGTTCGCGTCCACGCATCCCGATCCAGACAACCGCATTAATCACCTGCAGGCGCTGATGCCGAAGGCCGAGCAGTTCAAGGCAAAGTATTGCGCCGGTGGCGTGCCAGCGCGCTGACCGCGCTTGCGAGGTAGGAGCGGCGTCAGCCGCGATCATGCCTACTCAGGCCGCCACTACCTTTAGGTCGAATGCTTGCTGGGACCGCGGCCCGTTTTACAAACGTATCGCGGCTTACGCCGCTCCTACATCGCGAGTCGCTTGACCAAGTGCACTTTAGAAGCTGAGGAACAGCCCACCGTTGACCGGCAAATTCACGCCGGTAAGGTATTGCGCGGCGTCGCTGCATAAAAAGCCCACCGCTTGCGCAATGTCGGCGGGTTGCCCAATGCGGCCGACTGGAATCGCCGACACCATTTGGGCGCGGATCTCATCGGGAATGGCGGCCGTCATCGCGGTCTCGATGTAGCCCGGGCTGACGCTGTTGACGGTGACGCCCTTGCGCGCCACTTCCCGCGCCAAAGCCATCGTGAAGCCGTGCAGACCGGCTTTTGACGCCGCGTAATTGGTCTGCCCGAACGCGCCCGTCTGGCCGACAATCGAGCTGATGCTGACGATGCGGCCAAAACCGCGCTCGCTCATGCCCTCGACCACATGCTTGCTGAGGTTGAAGGCGCTGTCGAGGTTGGCCCGCATTACCTCATGCCAAGACTCGGGCGTCATTTTCTTAAAGCTGGCGTCACGGGTGATGCCTGCGGCATTGACCAGGATGTCGACGCCGCCGTGCGTTGCATGAACTCGGGCAACCAAGTCCGCGCATGCGCGGTAGTCGCTCGCGTCGGCAGCCTCGACGGTCACATCGAGGCCGTCCACCTTGGTGCGGAAATGCGCGAGCCGCGCGGCATCGGCGGGCAGGTCAGCGGCGATCACCCGATGGCCTGAGGCGGCGAGGTTTTGGCAAATGGCCGTTCCGATGCCGCCCAGTCCACCGCTGACCAAGGCAACGCGCATCATTGCGTCGAAGTTGCCCGGCTGCGGCCACTGCGCGATTTCACGCTGGCCTTGGGCTTTTCCTGCGGCGGCGAGGATAGGCCACTAATGATGCCTTTCTGCACGCCTTTCCAGATGTCCATATTGCGTTCGGTGATTTCATTGATCAGCGCCCATGGCGTCTGACCCATCAGCGAACCGAGGTTGCCGCGGATTTGCTGCTGCTGCTCGTTGAATGCCTGCAGGCTTTTTTCCAAGTAGCTGCCGATCACATTCTGCAGCGAGTCTCCGTACAGGCGAATCAACTGGCTGAGTAGAAGTGTCGAAAAAATTGGTTGGCCGATGTCTTCGTGCTCGGCAATTATTTGCAGCAGTACCGATCGGGTGAGGTCGTCGCCGCTGCGGGCATCGCGCACTTCGATCGTTTCGCCTTCGATGATTAGCTGCCGCAAATCTTCGAGCGTCACGTAACTGGAGATTTCCGTGTCGTACAGACGTCGGTTCGGATACTTCTTGATAACCCGCAATTGAGACATATTTCACCCCGGCGTGCAGTCGCAAAGGACGACCGCGAAGGATCGGAGCATCGCCTGTCGAAGGCCTGCTTGCAAGCGCACGGGTGATGATTATTCTTAACACTCGTTGAGCAGGCCGGACGTATTGGCGTTGCGGGCAACTGGCACTCACGGCGCGGCGTGAAGCGCCTGCGAAAAAGCTGCGTCCCGCCGGGGGATTCGCGCGGGCTCGAAATGCGTTAGCGCACGCTGTAACAAAGACTGGGCGTTGCCGGTGTCGAGTGCCTCAGCCGGCTGGCCGAGAAAGGCATAGGCAGCACGAAGCGCAGGCACGGGAGTGGACGCATCCAGCGGCAGGCTGGCTAAGGATTTGCCAAGTTTTTCGCCCTGCATGTCTAGCACCAGCGGTAAGTGTGCATAGCTTGGCGTCAACACGCCCAAGCAGCGTTGGAGGTAAATCTGGCGCGGTGTCGAGTCGAGCAAATCGGCGCCACGCACGACATCGGTGATGCCTTGTTCGGCGTCATCGACCACGACCGCCAGTTGATACGCCCACCAGCCGTCCGCGCGCTTGAGGACCACGTCACCAACGTCGCGGCGCAGCTGCTGCGCGACCTTGCCGTGGATGCCGTCGGTGAACGCGATTTCGGTGTCAGGAGTACGCAGTCGATAGGCATGCACCTTGCCCGACGGGTGCGGTACGCACGCCAGGTGAAGGCCGCCGGTCGCCTGCAGGTCGCTGCGGCTGCAGCGGCAAGTGAACGCATCGCCTTGAGCGACCAAACGCTGCAGTGCGGCGTGATAGAGCGCGCTGCGCTCGCTTTGGCGAACGATGGGGTAATCGGACTCCATGCCAAACGCTTTGAGCAGTTCGACCTGCTGCCGCGCGGCGCCGGCCATTTCCCTGGGCGGATCGATGTCTTCGATCCGCAGCAGCCACTCACCGCCGCCACGGCGCGCGAACAGCCAGCTGCCCAAGGCCGCGACCAGGGACCCCAAATGTAGTGGGCCGGTCGGGGAGGGGGCGAAACGACCGCGATAGTGGGGCAGGGCAGCGGTCATGGACAGGGCGTTCAGCGGATCAATGCCTTGAATTTACCAGTCCGCGGCCACAATGAAGCAACATGCCCAAAAGCGGCTACTCGGAGACGGCGACATGTTCAAACGTTATGCGCTATTGATCGCCACCAACTTGGCTGTGGTGGTGTTGCTTGGCATCGTGCTTAACTTGCTCAGCAGCGTGTTTGGTATTCGGCTGGGCAACCTCGGCGGCAATGGCGCCTTGCTGGCGATGTCGGCCGTGTTCGGTTTTGGCGGCGCCTTCATCTCGCTGCTGATTTCGAAGTGGATTGCCAAGCGCTCCACAGGTCTGCAGGTGATTGAGCGTCCGACGTCGGAAATCGAACAATGGCTCGTCAGCACCGTCCGTCGCCAGTCTGAAGCGGCGGGCATCAAGATGCCGGAAGTTGGCATTTACGACGCGCCGGACATCAACGCCTTCGCCACTGGGCCGACGCGTAACAACGCCCTCGTCGCCGTGTCCACTGGCTTGCTGCGGTCGATGAGCCGTGACGAAGCTGAAGCGGTGATCGGGCACGAAATCACCCACGTCGCGAACGGCGATATGGTGACGATGACCTTGGTGCAGGGCGTGCTCAATACCTTTGTATTCTTCTTGGCCCGCGTGGTCGGCCGCACGATCGATGCGTTCGTCAGCGGCAGTCGCGCCGATAGCGGCCCCAGCTTTTTCTACTACATCATCGTGATGGCGCTGGATCTGGTCTTTGGTCTGTTTGCGCAGGTCATTGCGATGTGGTTTAGCCGCTGGCGCGAATTTCGCGCTGATGCTGGCGGCGCGCGCTTGGCTGGTCGCGACAAGATGGTTGCGGCCTTGCAGCGCTTGGCCCTGAACCAAGGACAAACCACCCTGCCATCACAGATCCAAGCGTTCGGTATCTCGGGCGGTCTTGCGCACGGTCTGCGCGGCCTGTGGATGAGCCATCCGCCGCTGGCCGAACGCATTGCGCGTTTGCAGGCCACGGCGGCCTGACGATCGTCGGCAGGTGCGGTGGGGTCTGGATCGCATTGAATAAAAAGCCCGCCGAAAGGCGGGCTTTTTATTTTCGGTAAGCCATTCGACGGCAGTGCCGCCCGGGCGCGGTGGCCGCGTCAGTTGAACTCGTAATTCATCGCTGGGCCGGGCGCCGCAAGGAAGTTGCCCTGCACGAGGTCCACGCCGATCGAGAACAGCACGGTCATGCTGGCGGCATCGGAGACGAACTCGGCGATCGTGATCTTGTCGCGGCGCCGTGCTTCTTCGACGAAATCGCGCACCTTCTTCTGGTTGTCGACGTTCTTGGCCAGGTCGATGATAAAGCTGCGATCAATCTTCAGGATCGCCGGATCGAAATGGGTGAGCATCTGGAACGAGTTCAGGCTGATGCCGAACTGCTCCAGGCACAGGCGGCAACCAAAGGCGCCCACGATTTTCTGGAACGCCTGCAGCGGTCGCAGGTGCGCGTAGATTTTTGACTCTGGCAGCTGCAGTACCAATTGCTCGCCGGGGACGGCGTGGGCCTGTAGTTGGGTGCCGATGAAGTTGTGCAAATCGCCTTCAAGCAAGGACGCGGGCGCCAGCTTGACGTACATCGTGGTGATGCGGCCGGCCTTGCGACGTTCTGCCAGCAGTTCGATGGTGCGGCCGACGACCCAGCGGTCGATATCGGTCAGCAAGCCGTGTTCCTCGGCGATGGGCATGAATTGGTCGGGCGCCACGATTTCGCCCGAGGGCGCCTTCATGCGCACGAACACCTCATAGTTCTCGCCGGGGTCGCCGGTCAGGCTGATCATGGGCTGGAAGTTGAGTACGAATTGCCCGCCGTCCAGCGCCTCGCGGATGCGCGCAACCCAGGCCTCGATGCGCTCCTCTTCGGCGCGGTCGCGGGCCGCCGGATCGAAAATCTCGATGCGATTGCCGCCGACGCCGCCGGCGGACTGCAGGCATTGATTCGACTTGCCCAACACCTGCGGCACGCTGGCAATCTTTTCGCCGATCTGCACGCCGCCAATGCTGACGGTGAGCGCGAGCGACTGGGTACCGAGATCCAAGACATGGCCATCGAAGGCGGCGCGGATTCGTTCGGCCTGGGCTTGGGTCTGCTTGTGATCGTGGTCGTGGCACAGCACGGCAAAGGTGTGGTCGCTGAAGCGCGCCACCGCCGGCTCGCCTTCGAGTTCCGAGCTCAGGCGTTTGGCGATCTGCTTGAGCAGCTCGTCCGCGAGCGCCAATCCAATCTCGTCTAGGCGCGCGTCGTAATTGTCCGGTTCGACCAGCAGCAGGGACTGGGTGCCCTTGCCGTCGGCAGCGGCGGCGACGGCCGCCTCGACTTCGGTCATGAAATGCTGGCGGTTGAACAGGCCGGTGACTGGGTCACGTTGGCGCAAGGTGTCGAGTTCCTTGACCATCTCGGCATCGACGGTCTGCTGGCGGAACACGATCTGCAGGCAGTGTTCGCCTTCATACGTTGCCTGGGTGAATTCCATCACCGCGTCAAACTTGCTGCCGTCGCTGCGTTGCGCGCCAATTTCAAGCTGGCGCGGCGGCGATTCGCCCTTGCTGATTTTCTTAAGCAGCTGTTTAAACGCATCGGCATTGGCGGGGGCAATGAGGTCGAGCACCGAAAGGCCTTCGATTTCATCAAAGCCTTCGAAGCCGAACATTTCCAGGTAGGCCTCGTTGGCGCGGATGTGCATGCCTTCATGGACGTAGGCGATGGGGTCACGCGAGGACGAGATCAGCGCATCGCAACGGCGCTCGGTCTCGCGCAGCGAGGCCTCGAGGTGGCGCAGGCCGCGACGGGCGAGCAAGGACTGGAATTCGTTGCGAACCACGAACTGCACGTGTTCAGGGCGTGTGCGCAAGGCGACGTCGCGGGCGCCTTCGGCGATGGCGCGCAGCACCGTCGCTTCGTCCAGGACCGAGGACGAGGCCAGCACGGGGATATCCTTGCCGGTCGATTCAATTCGTTTGGCGACGTGGCCAAAACCGATGTATTTGGTATCGAGCCCGGCCAGCACCATGTCGATGCTTTGGCTGGCCAGTAGCGAATCCAGTTCGGCAGCCGACTCGGGTCGCTGCGGACGTACGGCCATGCCGCCGTTGCGCAGGATGCTGATGAGCTGTTCCGCGTCTTCCAGCTGGTCTTCGACCAGCAGCAGGCGAATCACGGCGTCCTGCTGTGCCATCGATGGCACTCCTTATCGTTCAATGACTTGCAATGAGAGCTTAAAACAATACCAGAAGCTTGACTGGGATTGCATCTAGAGTGGGGTCTTGCTGACGGCCCCTGCGATTTCCCGGACCAGTCGCGGCACCAAGTACCCTGGCAGGCGCGCCATCAAGGCGGCATGCAGGGCCAAGGCCCGGTCATCGGCCACCTCAAAATGTGCCGTGCCAGCGACCCGGTCGAGCTGATGCAGGTAATAGGGAAGTACCCCTAGTTCAAACAAGCGCTCGGACAACCCTGACAACACCGCCTCGTCATCATTGACCCCGGCCAGCAGCACCGCCTGATTGAGTACGGTGGTCCCGGTCCGGCGGACGCAGGCAATCGCCTCGCCGACCTCCGGGGAGAGTTCGTTGGGGTGGTTGGCGTGGATCACCATGGCGACCGGCCAAGGCAGTCGCTCCAGCCAGGCCAGCAATTCGGCGTCCACCCGTTCCGGCAGCACCACCGGCAGTCGGGTGTGCAGGCGCAGGCGTCGAATCTGGGGCAGGGCACGCAAGGCATCGGTCAGCTCGGCCAGTTTGGTCGTGGCCAAGGACAGCGGATCGCCGCCCGAGAGCAGCACCTCGGTGACCGTGGGATTGGCCGTCAGGTAGGCGATCGACGCCTGCCAGTGATTGGCCGCCGCCGTTTCCTCGCCATAGGGAAAGTGCCGGCGGAAACAGTAGCGGCAGTGCACTGCGCAGCTGCCGGTGGCGATCAGCAGGGCGCGACCGTCGTACTTATGAATCAGGCCAGTCGCGCCGCGCGCGGCCATGTCCCCCACCGCGTCCAGGTCGAACCCGGGCACAAGGCGGTCTTCGTCGAGGATTGGCAGTACTTGCCGCAACAGGGGGTCGTGGGCGTCGCCTCGGACCATCCGCGAGGCAAAGCTGCGCGGAACCCGCAGCGGAAATTGCCGGGCAGCGGAATCGGACAAGGTATCGGCCAAGTGACCGAGGTCGAGCAGGCTCAGCAGTTCGCGCGGATCGCGGATCGCGTCGCGCCAAAGAGCCTGCCAGGACTTGGCTTGGGGAGTCGGGGTCGGGGCGGGTATCATGTCGGGCTAGTCGCGGGCTGTTTGGCCCGGTTTTATCCATCCATTGTAGCCGCTGACACTGCGGCCAGGTTTCCTCAGGAGCTTTCCCATGGCCAACTATGGCATGAACGATGTCAAGAACGGCGGCAAAATCATCGTCAATGGCGAGCCGTGTGTGATCACCGACACCGAGTATGTGAAGCCGGGCAAGGGCCAGGCCTTTACTCGCATCAAATACCGCTTCATCAAGTCCGGCCGCGTGGTCGAGCTGACGATGAAGGCGACGGACTCGCTGGAAGTGGCCGACGTGATGGATACCGACATGCAGTTCCTCTACAGCGACGGCGAGTACTGGCACTTCATGCAGCAAGAAACCTTTGAGCAGGTGCAGGCTGATGCCGCCGGCGTGGGTGACACGGCGAAGTTCATCAAGGGCGAGGAAGCCTGCGTGGTGACGCTGTGGAATGGCACGCCGATTGCGGTGCAGGCGCCCAATTTCGTTGAGCTGAAGATTGTCGAGACCGATCCGGGCGTGCGCGGCGATACCTCGGGCGGTGGCGGCAAGCCGGCCAGGCTTGAGACCGGCGCCGTCGTGCGCGTCCCGCTGTTCGTGAACCAAGATGAGATCATCAAGGTCGATACGCGCACGGGTGAATACGTCTCTCGGGTAAAATAATCTTGGGTGGTTGACCACAAAGATTCGTCATCCCAGCGCAAGGTGGGATCCCGAGGCGCAGAGCGCGACAACCCGAGTGGATCCCAGCTTGCGCTGGGACGGCAAGAGTGTTTTCAGATCGACATCTACGTTTTATCCCCGAAGTTTCCGAGAACAGCCCGCAATGACCGACGCCAGACCTCAGCCCTGTGATCTGATGATCGAAGCCGGCTGGGTAGTGCCGGTCGAACCGCACGGCGTGGTCCTCACCGATCATGCCGTTGTTGTTTCCGGCGGCGTGATCGTCGCCGTATTGCCGATTCCGGACGCGCGCCGACAGTACTCGGCGACGCAGACGGTCAGCCGTCCCGAGTCGGTGTTGATCCCGGGCTTGGTCAACGCCCATACGCACAATCCGATGAGCCTGATGCGCGGCGTCGCTGATGATCTGCCGCTGATGCCTTGGCTGCAGGAGCATATCTGGCCGATCGAAGGCGCGGTGATGAGCCCGGAGTTCGTCGCCGACGGCGTTGAATTGGCGGTGGCGGAAATGCTGCGCGGCGGCACCACCTGCTGCAGTGAAAGCTATTTCTTTCCAGATGCCCAAGCCGCCACCTATCGGCGCTTGGGCTTCCGCGCGCTGGTGGGTCTGCCGTTCATTGAATTTCCTTCGGCATGGGCGGCCAGCGCCAGCGAATATTTCGATAAAGGGCTTGAGGTCCACGACAACTATCGGCGCGACCCACTGGTGCGCTTGAGCTTCGCGCCCCATGCGCCGTATACCGTCAGCGACGCCAGTTTCGAGCGCATCGCGATGCTCGCGGCCCAGTTGGATCTGCCGATCCACCTGCATGTGCATGAGACTGCGCAGGAAATCGAGGATTCCATCAAGCAGTACGGCCAGCGACCGCTCGCCCGCCTAGATCGCTTGGGTTTGGTCAACGAGCGCCTGATCGCCGTGCACATGACCCAGCTCATTGATGCCGAGATCGCGCTATGCGCCGAGCGCGGCGCGTCGGTGCTGCATTGCCCGCAGTCCAACCTCAAGCTCGCCTCGGGTTTTTGCCCGGTACATAAGCTTCACCAAGCCGGCGTCAATATTGGCTTGGGTACGGACGGCTGCGCCAGCAACAATGATCTGGATATGTTTGAGGAAATGCGTACCGCCGCCTTGCTTGCGAAAGGCGTGGCCGGCGATGCCACGGCACTTGATGCAGCGAGCGCCCTGCACATTGCCACCCTCGGCAGCGCCAAGGCGATCGGCATGGACGACATCATTGGTTCGATCGTGCCCGGCAAGCAAGCCGACCTGAGCTTGGTAGCGATGGACGCACTGGAGACACAGCCGATGTATCACGCGATTTCGCAACTGGTGTACGCCACCGGCCGCCATCAGGTGTCCGATGTCTGGATTGCGGGCCAGCGCAAACTCGCTGACGGGGCCTTGGTCGACATGGATTCGGTGGCAATCCGCGCGCGGACGCGGCAATGGCAGCAGCGAATCGCCGCGATCGGGGCTAAATCATGAGTACCGCGGTCAACGTCAGCCAGGCCGAGATCGAAAAATTTGGCCAACTCGCGCGCCGCTGGTGGGATGAAAACGGCCCGCAGCGTGCGCTGCATGAGCTCAATCCGGCGCGCCTAGGTTACGTGTCCGAACGCACGACCCTGCGCGGAGCGCGGGTGCTCGATGTCGGTTGTGGCGGCGGTCTGCTCAGCGAAGCCTTGGCGCGTTCGGGAGCGCTAGTCACGGCGTTGGACTTGGCCCCGGAACTTATTGATGTCGCCAAGCTGCACCTGCTGGAGTCGGGCTTGAAGGTTGACTACCGGCTGCAGTCGGTCGAGTCGCTGGCCGAGGAAATGGCAGGCAGTTTCGATGCCATCTGTTGCATGGAAATGTTGGAGCACGTGCCTGATCCGGCGGCCATCCTGCGCGCTTGCGCGAGCTTGCTCAAGCCCGGCGGTCGTCTATTCCTATCCACGCTCAACCGCACACCCGTCGCCTTTGCCGTTGCGATTGTGGGCGCGGAGTACCTGGCCAAGCTCTTGCCGCGCGGCACCCATGACTACAAAAGTTTTATTCGCCCGGCGGAATTATCGGCTTGGCTCCGCGCCGCTGACCTGCAGCTCGAGGACGTGAGCGGCTTGGCCTACGATCCGGTGCGTCGCAAAGCCTGGATCAATCGCCGCACCGATATTAATTATCTCGCCTGCGCGGTAAAGGCGTGAGCATGACGATGATGGCACCGGTGGTGCTGTTTGATCTTGACGGCACCTTGGTCGATAGCGCGGTGGATCTGGGCAATGCCGTCAACGTCATTCTCGCCCGCGAGGGCCGGCCTGCGCTGCCGATGTCAGCGATTCGGCCCGTGGTATCGAAAGGCGCGCGCGCGATGCTGGGCGTTGCGTTTCCCGAGTGCGACGCGGCGATGATCGAGAAACTGGTGCAACCGTTTCTTGATGCCTACGAAAGCTCGGTGGCGACCCACAGCACCCCGTTCGAGGGTATTGAAGCGGTATTGAGCGCCATCGAAGCCGCCGGCTCGCGCTGGGGTATCGTCACCAACAAGCCGTACTACCTTGCCAAGCAGGTCGTTGCGACCATGCAGTGGAGCGAGCGTAGCCACGTGCTGATTGGCGGCGATACTTTGCCGCGCAAGAAGCCCGAGCCAGACCAGCTGTTCTTGGCCTGCGAGGCGATGGGCGTGTCGCCGGGCCAATGCATTTACATCGGTGATGACGAGCGCGACATCGTTGCCGGTCGTCGCGCCGGCATGAAATCGATTGCCGTGCTCTGGGGTTATCGCGAGGCGCATGAAGATCCGCGCGACTGGCGCCCGGATGCCATTGCCGAAACACCGTTGGGCTTGCTCGCGCCCGGCGTTTTGGTGCGCTGACCTGACCATGGCCGCAGCCGTTGCTGAGATTCCGCAGGCCATCCTTCCCTACGTGGCGAAGTGGCAAGTGCGTGAGCCCGAAATGCGCGTTGCACAGGTCTTTTGTCCGCCCGAGCGCTTGCTTCGATTCTTGGCTTGGGGCGCGCTGCTGCACGAACTGCGGGAGGCGCTGTTCGAACTGAGCACGGCGCAAATCATCGCGGTCAAGTCGGGCTGGTGGGCGGAAGAAATGCTGGCGCTGTCGCGTGGCGCGCCTCGGCACCCGCTCACCCATGCTTTGGCCGGCGTCGACGCGCCTTGGCCGGACCTGGCGCGCGCGATCCTGCAGTTTCTTGGCGACGACGAGCGACGCGCCGATAGCGCGCAAGCAATCTCGGCCCTACTGCCGCTGGCGCGTTCAGTCGCGGCAGTGGAAGGCGCTCTATTTACGGCGGAGGAATCCGACGACGCGGCGCGGGCCTTGGCGATTCATTGGCTGTGGCAACGTTTGCCGCAGGGCTTGGACGCAGAAGATCGCGCGCGCATCCCGATGCATCTGTTCGCGCGGCATGCACTGTCGCCAGCCGCGCTAGTGGCGGGCGAGGGCCTGCCCCTGTTGCGAGACTGGGCAGCGGAATTGTCGGCGGCGTTGCCGAAGGCGTTGCCGGATTCGGCTTTTCCCGCGCGTGCGCGCGTCCGGTTTGACCAGGCGCGGCTGGATCGATTGGCTGCCGGCCAAAGCTTTGGCGAGCCGCCAGCGCTGGGCACGCTGTGGCGCGCCTGGCGTGCGGCACGCGCCGGCTAAACTCGACGCCGGGAGTGGTCGGGCCATCGCGGCGAGCGTTGCTGCGAATGGACTTTCGCGAATCAATCTTGCGCTAGTGCCGACTTCGGCAGCGATTAAGGCTCTGATTCTTGCGCAGGTTCCCTGTTTGCGTTGGAGGCCCAAGACTGGCTAGTTATTTCGCGGCTACTCAAGTGACTCGCAGTTGGCTTGAGCGCCGCGGCGTTGTCGTCCTCGACGGTAACAATGGACGCGAGTCGATTGCTCTTGCTCAAAAGGTTCCGACTGCCGTGGTTGCCGGAGGTATGCGTCGGCATGATCGGCGGGCCGCGTAACGGAAAATCAACGAAACCTGCGCCGACTTTCAAGCTTCGTTGTGTTTGCGCTCGGGCATCGTGCAGACTGCGTGAAATTAGCAGCACGCAGGGGCAGCATGAATTGGGTGATGGGGTTGGTCGGCGCAATCGTCGGCATCGTGTTGGGCACCAGCCATTGGCTGCTTGGAGCCGTCACCGGCTTCTTCCTGATGTTCCAGCTGATGAGTTTGGTGCAACTGCGTCGACGCGTCGACGCGCAGGATCGGGACTTGGACGACCTGCGGCAGCGCCTCGCCACGCCGGCACCACGCCCGATGCCTGCGCCAGTTCCCACTTCGGCGTCGGCACCGTCCCCTGGCGCGCGACCGGTCCAGACCCCGTCGCCAAGTGTGCCAACCGGACCGGTGCCCAGTGGCGTTCCGCCGCTGAGCGCTGCACCGTCTTCATCGGGCGGTCCGCCACCCATTCCCACTGCCGCCACGCCGCCGGCAACGCCGACCCTGGATGCCGCAGAGGTTGCCGCTGCACGCGCGCGCTTCGCGCAGCGTGCTGGTGCGCCAGTGGCCTCCAATCCGGCGGCAGCGCCGCCGCCACGGTCGAGTGCGCCGCGAAAGCCGGCTGCGCCCGACCCGATGGAAAAACTGATCAACACGCTCAAGGCGTGGTTCACCGAGGGCAATGTGCCGGTGAAGATCGGCGTATTGGTTTTATTTGCCGGCGTCGCCGCCGCGCTGCGTTACGCGGCTGCGCAAGGCATGTTCACGTTTCCGATTGAATACCGCTTGGTCACCATCGCGGCTGCGGCCTTGCTGGCGCTTGGTTTTGGTTTCCACCAGCGCGAGCTCAAGCCGGCCTTTGGTCTGAGCCTGCAAGGCGGCGCGATTGGCGTGCTGCTGCTGACCGTGTTCGCCGCCTACAAACTGTACGGTTTGCTGCCGCCCGAGCTTGCGTTCGCCCTCGTCGTCGGCCTCGTTGCCGGTGCCGCCGTGCTGGCCGTGCTGCAGAAAAACATGCCGCTGGCCGTCCTCGGCTTCCTCGGTGGCTACCTCGCACCCGTGTTGATTAACACCGGCAGCAACAACTATATCGGTCTGTTTAGCTATTACGCGGTGCTCAATGCCGCCGTCTTCGCGATCTCGTGGAAGCAAAGCTGGCGCCTGTTGAACATCATGGGCTTCGTTTTCACCTTTGGTGTGGGCGCGGCCTGGGGCGCGGAAAACTACCGACCGGAGATGTTCTCGACCGTCGAGCCGTTCCTGATCTTGTTCTTCGTGTTCTATCTGGTTATCGGCCTGCTGTATGTCATTCGACAGACGACGCATCGCCGCCCGTGGGTGGACGGCACCTTGGTCTTTGGTACGCCGTTGGTGGCGTTCCCGATGCAGGCACGCTTGCTTGAAGACAATCGCCTTGGTTTGGCCTTCAGCGCGTTGATTGTTGCCGGCATTTACTCCGGCCTGGTGTGGTACCTGCGCCGGCGCAATGAGCGCCTGTTGACCGAGGCTTATGGCGCGCTTGCCTTGGGTTTTGCCACGCTCGCAATCCCGCTGGCGTTCTCGGCCGGCACCACGGCCACGCTATGGGCGCTGGAAGGCGTCGGCGTTGCGTGGCTAGGCCTGCGTCAGGGTCGGACCTTCCCATGGCTCAGCGGCCTTGCCTTGCAGCTGCTGGCGGCCGGGTCCTATCTGGTCGGGCACGACAACCTGATTGACAGCTTCGGCAACCTAGACCGACTGGCGCAGCCGCTGCTGCTGAACGCCACCTGGTTTGGTGCCGTCATCCTGGCGTTTTCTGGTTTTGCGCTGAGCCTGATCCACGACCGGCACAAACCGATCGTACCGCTGTCGGTGCTGTTGTTCTTATGGGGAACATTCTGGTGGGTGGTCGCGGTGCTAACCCAGCTCGACATCGCCGACGCCGGCATGGGCATTTGGACCTACGCGATGCTGTCGTTGGCGATCACGGTCGCGATTGCCGCCGCCTTGCGCGCGTGGCTCGACTGGGCACGAATGAATTGGTTGGTGCTGCTTGGGTCGCTGTTTGCCGTGCTGATGTTCTTCTACGCATACGACAAGTTTGAAACGCCACTGGCTGCGGCGGCACTGCCGATGTGGGGCCTGTATGCGGCCGTGATGGCGGGTGCGCTGTGGGCTGGGCGGGATATTCCTTCGCGCAGCCTGTCACTCGCGCATTTGGCCAGCCTGTGGATGCTGGCCTTGGCGCTGACCTGCCAGTTGGGGGAAACCATCGACGAACAAAAGCTCGCCTTGGGCTGGGCGTTTGTCGCGATTTGCCTGCCAGTGCTGCTGATGACGTTCGGCCTGTGGCGCCTGCCATCGGTGTTCGCGCAGCCGCGTGCGCAGGCGTTCGCTGGGTATCGCTTGGGCTGGTTCGGACCGGCGAATGCGCTGCTGGTCTGCGCCTTTGTGATTGGCCTGTTCCTCTCGGGTGAAAGCAGCCCGCTGCCGTACCTGCCCATCGTCAATCCGTTGGAGTTGGGCCTGCTGGCCATCGCGGCCTTGCTGGTCGGACAAATCCACGCCGGAACGGGCACGTTCAGCGCCGTATTCCGCCTGTGGCCCGTCGCGGGGTTTGCCTTTGTCACGATGGCCACGTTGCGCGCCGTGCACCACTGGCACGGCGAGCCTTGGAGCCCGGAATTGCTTCAGTCGGGTTTCACCCAGAGTTGCCTGACCGTCGTCTGGAGCCTGCTCGGCGTCGGCGCGATGCTAATTGCGTCGCGACGCGGCCTGCGCACACTCTGGATCGGCGGCATGGTGCTGATGGTGCTGATCTGCGCGAAGCTCGCGCTGATTGATCGTTTGTACATGGGCGACATCCCCGGCGTCGTGTCGGTCTTGGTGGTCGGCCTGTTGCTCGTTGGCGTTGGATATTTCGCGCCTTCACCGCCTAAACAAGGAGCGACGCCATGAAAGCCGCCTGGATTCTCGCCGGCCTGCTAGCCAGCAGTGCGGCGTCCGCGGCAACGCCGAAAGAGTTCGTCAGCCAGTGGCCAGTGGCGGCGGCAGGCGAGGGTGCGTTTGCCGTCGTACTCGACGACGCCATCTATCGCCAGGCACTACGCGGCGACTTGACCGACATTGCCGCCTTCAACGCCAGCGGCGAAGCCCTGCCGTTCGGGCCGATGCCGGCCAGCTGCGTGCCGCCGCCTAGCGTCTGGCGTGAGGCAACCACGTTTTGGTTGCCAGCTCGCTCCACCAGCACCGATGGCGGACTGCAGGTGCACGCGTCGCGAACCGCCGGCGGTGATCTTAGCTTCGACGCGTCGGTGACCAATGCTGTGCGCACCGATCCTCGCAATTTGTTGGTGGACGTACGCGCCAAGGACCACGTCATTGAAGCGCTGTCGTTCACGTTCGCTGATAACGCGCCGGACCTCAGTGCCGATGTGCAGGTCGAAGCTAGCGACGATCTGGAGAACTGGCGCACGGTAGTTGGTCGCGCCACGATCGCACAACTGCGTCAAAGCGGGCAGGTGCTTACGCGTCGATTGGTGGAATTCAAAGGTGAGGCGACCGCGGCCACGTACCTGCGAATTTCGCGTGTCGATGGCGAATTGATGCCGCAGGTTTCCGTGCAGCTGCTACTGCGTCCGCCGGGGCTTCGCAACGCGCCGCCGGCCCTGGTGGACTTGTCGGTGAAAGCCGCCGGCCGCGACGGCACCGCTTACACTTATTCGCTGCCGGGCCGGTTTCCGGTAGAACGCGTTGATGTCGATCTTGCCAGTGGCAATACGATTGGCAGCTTCACGATTTCAGCCCGCAATCCGGGCGATCGGGACTGGCGGTACGTCGGCACGCTGACCGCGTACGCACTGCGTGGCGCCGGTGTTGAACTCGACAACGAACCCTTGATGATCGGCGAGCGTCGCGACCGCGAATGGCGCATTGAATCCAACGTCGAGCTCGCTGCCGCGCCGACGCTGCGCTTTACCTATCGCCCGGAGGCGTGGCTGCTGCTCACGCATGGCACGGCACCCTTCACCGTCGCCGCCGGCAGCCCACGCGCGCGACGGGACGACTATCCGCTCGATGCCTTGGTCGGCCAAGTGCGTGCGAAGTACGGCCAAGGTTGGCAGCCCGAACTGACCACGTTGGGCGCGAAACAGACGGCCGGCGGTGACGCGGCTTTGAAAGCCTACAACCCGGAAGAAAAGCGCACTTGGCTGCTGTGGGGTGTGCTGATCTTGGGCGCGTTGGCCATCGTCGCGATGGTGTTGAAGCTGATGAAGTCGCCGCCCAGTCCGTAAC
>JBBSAA010000005.1:0-34800 GCA_038252715.1 Lysobacterales bacterium
ACCAACATCACGATGCCGATCTGACTAAACAAATTGATGGTATTGCCAGTTAGTTTCAGGCCGAGCAAGGCACCGAGCACCGCCAAGGGCACGGTCAGCATGATCACCAATGGATGCACGAAACTTTCAAACTGCGCAGCCAGCACTAGGAATACGATCAATAGCGCCATGCCTAGGGTAAACAGTGCCGCGCTGCCCGAGGACAGGTATTCGCGCGACTGCCCGCCAAAATCAATCTGGGCCGTTTCCGGCAACACCTCGCGCGCCGCCGTGCGCGCGAATTCGATGGCCTCGCCCAGCGGATAGTCCGGCGTCAGCCGCGCCGATATCGTGATCGCACGCAGGCGGTTGAAACGATTGAGCGTGCCAGGCTCAGCGATCTCATTGACTGTCACCACGCTCGACAAGGGCACGAGCTGGTTGTCGCGTGAACGCACGTACAGGTTTTCTAGGTCAGAAATACTGGACCGATTCTGCCGGTCGGCCTGGACCAAGACGTCGTATTCCTTGCCTTGAGTAACGAAGGTGGTTACACGGCTGGAACCGAACATCGTCTGCAAGGAATTGCCGATATCAGTCACCGCAACGCCCAGATCGGCGGCCCGCTCGCGATTGATCACCACGCGCAATTGCGGCCGCGTTTCCTTGTAATCGGAATCGACATTGCTCAAGCCAGGATTGGCTTCGAAGCGCGCCAACATCAGGTCGCGCCATTCCACCAGCTGGGCATAATCGGGGCCCTCAAGAACGAGCTGCAGCGGCTGCCCGCCGCCGCGCACGAGGCCTTGGCGAACCTGTGGGTTGGCTCGGACGCCGGGGATTTTTGCCAAGTCCTTGTTGACCTGCTCAACCACGTCGCTGGTGCTCTCGGAGCGCTCACTCCAATTGCGCAAGATGACAATCGCCTGGCCATTTTGCATGTCGCCGCCGCCGCCAAAGCCTCCAGGCACACGGCTGTTGATCATCGTGACCGGTTTGTCGCCGCCCTCGTATTTCAGCAGCGCCTTCTCGACCTCGGCCATCTGCTTGACCGAATAATCGTAGCCGCCGCCCTCGGGTCCATTGGCAGAAACGAAAAACGCGCCGCGGTCTTCGGTCGGGGCCAGCTCGCGCGGGGTAATGGTGAACAGCACGGCGCTCATCACCAGTGCGCCGATCATCACGCCGCCGAACAGCCAACCGTGGCCAATCAGGCGCGACAGCCCACGCTTGTATGTCAACGCCACTTGCTCGAGCCGGCGGTCGACCCACGCATTAAACCCTGTAACGTTAGTGCGATCGTGCGGCTTGAGCAGCACGGAGCACATCATCGGCGTCAGTGTCAGCGCCACGAACGCCGATATCGCAACGGCGCCAGCAAGCGCAACGGCGAGTTCGCGGAACAAGCGGCCGTTGTTACCTTCTTGGAACGCCATCGGTACGAACACGGCGATCAGCACCGCGGTTGTCGCGATCACCGCAAACGCCACTTGTCGCGTACCGCGCAGCGCCGCCAGGGGCGCGGGTTCGCCGAGATCGGCGCGACGTTGGGCGTTCTCGAGCACGACGATGGCGTCGTCCACGACCAGGCCAATCGACAAGACGATGGCCAGCAAGGTTAGTAGGTTGATCGAGAACCCAAACGCCCACAGGGCGATAAAGGCTGCAACCACGCACACCGGCACGGTCACGGTGGGAATGATGGCTGCGCGGACACTGCCGAGGAATAGCCAGATGACGATCAGCACTAGGACAATGGCTTCCGCGAGCGTCTTGTAGACCTCGTCCACGGCGACGTCGATATATTGGGTCGAGTCATAGGTCACGCCCATCTTCATGCCTTGCGGCAGGGTGGGATTGATCTTGTCGATCTCTTCCTTGACTAGTCGCGCCACTTGCAAGCTGTTGGCCGTGGACGTCTTGACGATGCCCAAGCCGAGCATGGTCTCGCCATTGCCGCGGAAATAGCTGCGACGCTCGGCCGAATCGAGGGCGACGCGAGCAACCTCCGCCAAACGCACGACGTGACCGTCCTTGCCGCGCGATACCGGCAGCTGTGCGAACTGCGCCTCGGTTTGGAAGCCACGCTCGATGCGCACGGTGAAGTCGCGATCAGTGGACTCGACGTTGCCGCCGGGCAGTTCAACATTTTCTCGGCGCAGCGCCGCCTGCACATCCGCAACCGTCAGACCGCGCGCAGCCATCGCGGCCGGATCAGGATAAATGCGCATGGCGTAGGTTTGGCCGCCACCGATGTCCACCTGCGACACGCCATCAATGCTGGCTAGGCGATCCACCAAGTAGCGGTCGGCGTAATCGGTGAGCGCCAGCGTATCGAGCTTGGGCCCGGTGAGGTTTGCCCACAAGATGACTTCGGAATCGGAATCGGCTTTCGCCACCCGAGGCGCATCGACGTCGTCAGGCAGGTCATCCACCACCCGGCTGACCGCATCGCGCACGTCATTGGCAGCGCTTTCAATATCGCGGTTGACCGAGAATTCGATATTGACGTTCGAACGCCCGTTGCGGCTGCTTGAGGTCAGCAGCTCGACGCCTTCGATGCCGCTAACCGCATCCTCAATCAATTGGGTGATACGCGTTTCCACCACCGACGCCGAGGCACCGGTATAGCTCGTGCTGATCGACACGACCGGCGGATCAATGTCGGGCAGTTCGCGCAGCGGCAGTTTCGTGAATGCGAACAGCCCCAGCACGATGAGCAGCAGGCTGATGACCGTCGCAAAGACGGGGCGCCGGATCGACAGGTCGGAGATCATCATGGCTCAGGCCCCGGCAGGTTTGGCGGCGCGCGGTGCGTCACTACCTTCCGACTTGGCTTCGACAATCTTGCTACCGGCTTTGAGCTTGACCGTGCCGTCGACGACCACGCGGTCGCCGGCTTGGATTCCCTCTACGATTTCAACCCAGCCTGGGCGCCGCGCGCCAATTTTCACTGGCACCTGCTCAACTTTGTCCTCGGCAGCGACGCGAAACACAAAGGCCTGCTGGCCAAGCTGCACCAAGCACAGCTCAGGCAGCTGCAGCGTTTGCCTGCCGGCGCGCTCGATGCTCGCCTGCAGCAACATGCCGGCCCGCAGCTTTTTGTCGGGATTATCGAATTCGGCGCGCGCGGCAAGCGCGCGGGTATTGGCGTCGACGCGCGAGCCAATTGACGAAATCTTTCCGTGGAAGACTTCACCGGGATACGCGTCGCTGGTGGCGTTCACCACCTGTCCCACCGACAAGGCGGCGAGCTGGCGCTCAGGCACGGAAAAGTCCAAATGGATCTTCGACACATCGTCGAGCGTGGTGATGACCGAGCCTGGCGTCACTAACGAGCCTTCGCTGACCATGCGCAGACCAAGTGTGCCGGCGAACGGCGCACGGATGACGCGATCCGAGACTTGCGAACGCACTTGGTCCAAGCGCGCTTTGGCGGCATCGCGCGCCGCGCGTTGCACGTCGAACGCGCTCGCGGCAATCAGCTGACGCTTGGCAAGGTCTTGCTGGCGCTCGAACAGTTTCTGGCTTTCGCGAAAATCGGCCTCAGCCTCGGCACGACCGGCGACGGTGGCGCCATCGGACAGGGTGACCAACAGATCGCCGGCATTGACGGTATCGCCGCTTTCAAAATTTACCCGCGCCACGGTCTCGCTGACTTTAGCGGTGATGGTGACCGATTCCTGCGCCGTTGCCGTTCCCAGCGCATCGATGGTGTCAGTCCAGTCGCTGGGCGTGAGCACGGTTGTTGTGACCACCGCCGGCGGGCCGCCGCCGGCACCGCGCGCGTCATCCTTGCCGCCGCAGGCCGCTAGCAGCATTACCATGATCACTAGGGTTGCCGCGGCGAGTTTCGACATCAGGAACGTTCCTTGGTGCGGGAATGGGTGCCGTCGCAAAACGGCGGAGTCTCGGTAGCACGGCAGGCACACCGCCAAACAATTTCGTTACGTTACGCGATGAAGTGCACCGGCTGCTCGGTGGTGCATTCATGGCAGCCGTCGCACCATGGGCGCTGGCCACTGCGACCGCAGGCGCACCCTCGGTAATGCTTTTCCGTCTCGAGCGTCACCGCCTGAGCAGACCAGCTGATGGACGACCTCAGCCACCGTAGGCAGACGCGTGGCGCCGCAGTCTACTCCGGCTAAGCGTCACGAGAATGTCATCAGTGGTCCAGCACCGGTGCCGGTGCCGGCCCACCTTTCGGGTTTGGGTGCAGCAGGTACACCAAGGGTATTGCGACAACTGTCAGCACCATCAGCAACCAAAAGTCGTTGAGGTAGGCGATGACCAGCGCCTGGCGGCTGACTTCGGCATTGAGGGCGATCGCGCGCCCGCCGTGGTTGATACGTCCCAAACGGCAGGCAGCAGGCCCGTTTCCACGCCATAGGACGGGATCCGGGCGGCGATCTCGGCATGATTGACCTGCGCCGAGCGCGCCAAGATGGAAATCACGACGGAAAGGAGACCGCCGCAAGTGCAGTCCAAAGACTCGCGCGTGCGGTTCAAGCCACAGCATGAACGCGGCCTCCTGGGCGGCCTTGCGTAGAGCGCAAGGCGTATGCAGACAGGAAAACCCGGAGGCCCATTGTTAGAAATTGATTCGTACGCTGCTTTCCCAGCGCTCTCTTCAGGCTTAGGCCACAGCGTGCCCGCAGCCTCCGAGGCGCCGCCCCGCCCTGCAGGCGTTCGACGAAGTGAAGGCAGGAGGCCGAAACGGCCGCCCTGCGATGGGCAGGACGCCGACTCGACGGGCGGGCGGCGAATGCCTGCAGGGTGGGGCGGCGCGGGGTGGAAGCTAGCGCGTGTGGAACCACGAAAACTGAGGGCTCAACAATAGAAAGTGACTCTGACCCCGTTCTGGTCCCGTTCTGGTCTTGCCGCCGAAATAAAAAACGCCGACTTTCGCCGGCGTTTTCATTTTTCGCAGTTGCAGTCTCGGCTTAGGAAGACTTGACCCACTCGCCGAGCGCCGCGAGGCCGTTGTCACGGGCGCGGGCGTGGACGATTTTCTGCGCCGCGTCGACATTATTGACGATGTCCTGCGACCACAGCTTGAGCGCCGCCGACTGCATCGCGCGGCCGTAGCTGAAGCTCAGCGGCCACGGCAGCGGACCCAACTGGTTCATTGCATTGAGGTGCGCGGTAGCGTCCTCGTCGCTCTGCCCGCCCGACAAGAACACGATACCGGGCAAGTTCGCGGGCACGGCGGCCTTGAGGCAGCGTACGGTCATTTCAGCAACGTCCTCGATGCTGGCCTGCTCGGGGCAATCTTTACCCGACACCACCATGCTCGCTTTGAGGATCGTGCCTTCAAGCATCACATTTTGGTCGTACAGCGCCGCGAACAGCGAACGCAGCACCACTTCGGTCACTTCGTAGCACACCTCGATGTCGTGGTCGCCGTCCATCAGCACTTCCGGCTCCACCATCGGCACGATGCCCGCTTCCTGGCACAGCGCAGCGTAGCGGGCGAGGTTATGGCTATTGGCTTCAATCGCAGTGCCCGACGGCATGTCTTCGCCGATATGGATCACGGCACGCCATTTGGCAAAGCGCGCACCGAGCTGTGCGTATTCCTTCAGGCGCTCGCGCAGGCCATCGAGGCCTTCGGTCACGACTTCGCCGGGGAAGTTGGCCAGCGGCTGCGGGCCCTTGTCGACCTTGATGCCGGGAATGATGCCGTTGTCCACCATCAGCTTGGTGAACGGCACGCCGTCCTTGGTCTTCTGGCGCAGGGTCTCGTCAAACAAGATCGCGCCGGAAATATGTTCGCCAAGCTTAGGCGTAGCGAGCAGTAGCTCGCGATAAGCGCGACGGTTCTCTTCCGTGCACTCGATGCCGACGCCATCGAAGCGCTTCTTGATGGTGGAGTTGGACTCATCAATGGCGATGATGCCCTTGCCTGCGGCCACCATGGCCTGGGCGATGTCGGCGAGTTGATCGATGCTCATGGTGTCGGTTTCCGGGTGGTTTACGTAGCCGCCGATTATAAACCAGCCCGCGCAGGCTTGCATTTTCAATGACTTGGCACGAAAACGCGGCCGCTTGCTGCCGCCGACTACGTTTATGCTCGCCCGGCTACGGCCTTATTTGATACCGACTTTCGCAGCATTGGCACGCAAGATCTCGTCCGACGCCGAATGGCTGCGCTGATAGCGCTCCACTTCCTCGCGCTGGACCGTGCTACGCCGCCCCGTCTTGCGCTGTGCGTCAGCGATGAAAGAGCGCAGGTCCTTGACTTGGCAGCGGGTGCGAATGGCGTCGACCGGTGTGGCCTGGGACCCGACAAACGCCGTTGTCGCGGACGTGATCAAGACGCGGTTGGCCGCGGCGCCAGACGCCGGTTGGAATTGATGGGTCACCACATTGGCGGCCGCCGACTGAACGAATGGCCGCAAAGCGTCGGCCGAGCCGTCGACATCGGGGTTGTCACTGGACCACACGCGCAACACGACCAGCGAATCGAGCGGCACCTTCCCGTCCTTGTCGATTCGATAGGCCATGCTGACGCAGACATCGCGAGAACGCTCAGCAAGCTCCGACGGGTAGTCGGCCGACGCAGCGATCGGCGATCCGATGGGTGACCACTCCTTGCCGGTGTCGCCTTCATCGACGATGCGAACGGCGGTGTCGATCGCCTGCGCGCTAGGCACCAGCCCAGCGGCCAGAATCGCTAAGGAAAAAAAACGGCTGCGGATCATGGCGACTGCCTCCATTGGATGACGAGCCCGGTCGGACTGACATGGACCCACGGAACACGTTTCTGACGTGGCCAAGGCAATGCCGGTAGCAGCAGGCTAGCACCGTGCTCGACCTCGAGAAAGTGCCTCTCCGGCCCTGCATGCGCTGCAATTCCCACGACTCACGGGGGCCCCGCCTTGGCGCATTGCCCCGCTGAACTCAGAGCTCGCCTAGTCCTTCGGCAACACCGTCCGCCCCGACTTGGAGCAAGCGCAGGGTATTGGTCGCGCCGTGGAGCTCCATGTGGTCGCCGCTAGTAATCACCACCCGGTCGCCCACGGCTAGCAACTCGCGCTCAAACAGCTGCTTAATCGCGCCGCGCGCGGCTTCGCGCGTGGGCAGGCCGCGGCTGTCGAAGGCGATGGGAAAGACATCGCGCATCAGGGTCATTTTTCGTCTTGCGCCGTCATGACGGGACAGACCAAAAATCGGCACCGAGGACCGAAAACGCGACAGGAAGCGCGCGGTGCCGCCCGATTCGGTCAAGGCCAAGATCGCGCGCACCTTGATGTGTTCGGCCAGGAACATGCCGGCCATGGCAATCGCCTGGTCGGCGCGTTCGAGGTTGCGTGGCGCCGCCTCGAAGTCAGTATCGTGATCAAACTGGCGCTCGGCGCCCAAACAAATGCGCACCATCGCCTCAACAGCCTTGACCGGGTACAGCCCGGACGCGGTCTCGGCCGACAACATCACTGCGTCAGTGCCGTCGATGACCGAATTGGCAACGTCGAGCACTTCGGCACGGGTTGGGATCGGGTTGTCGGTCATTGACTGCAGCATCTGCGTGGCGGTGATTACCACGCGGTTGTATTCGAGCGCCGTGCGAATGATCTTCTTCTGCAGGCCTGGCAATTCCGCATCACCGATCTCTACGCCCAGGTCGCCGCGCGCCACCATCACGGCGTCCGAGGCCACGGTAATCTCGATCAGGTTTTCAATCGCCTCGGCGCGTTCGATCTTGGCGACGAGACCGGCATCACTGCCTGCAGCCTTTGCAAGCCGGCGCGCCTCGTGCATGTCTTCGGCCGAACGACAGAACGAGACGGCAAGGAAATCGACGTCGAGTTGCGCGGCGATCACGATGTGCGCCTTGTCTTGGTCGGTCAATGCGCCGAGCGACAAGCCGCCGCCCAGCCGATTGAGACCTTTGCGGTTCGACAAGAAACCGTCCGTCAACACCGTCGTGCGGATCTCGACGCCGTCGATGGCATCGACCTGCACGGCCATCAAGCCATCGTCGAGCAGCAAGGTGTCACCAACGACAACATCGTTGACTAGTCCAAGGTAGCTGACGCCGATGCGCGTGGCATCGCCATCGGGCGCGTCGGCGCTGCACACCAGTACGAACGGCTGGCCTGCCTTAAGCTCAACCTTACCGGCGGCAAACTTCTCGATACGAATCTTTGGCCCCTGCAGGTCGGCGAGAATTCCGACTTCGCGGCCTTGGCGCGCGGCGGCAGCGCGAACGGCCGCGACGCGTGCGCCATGATCGGCCGGTGTGCCGTGGGAAAAGTTTAGACGCACGACGTTGACGCCAGCGCGGATCAGGTCGTCGAGTACGCCCGGCGCATCGGTGGCCGGGCCAAGGGTGGCGAGTATTTTCGTGCGGCGTAAATCAAAGCTCATGTGATGTATTCCCGTGGTCTTCCACACGCTACCACAGGGTCATGGCCTTGGGATTAGTCGAACGCCGCCAGCAAGTCCGATGTCCGGTGGACAATTTTCGTAGCGCCGGCGCTGCGCAGTTCCTGTTCGCCGCCGAAGCCCCAGGTGACACCGAGGCTGCGCATGGCGTGGTGTTGCGCGCCTTCGATGTCCATGTAACGGTCACCGATCATCCAGCACTGATCAGCAGAAACCTGCAGGCGCTGCAAGGCGGCGGCAATCAGCTGGGGCTTGTGGCTAATCCGACCATCGAAAGTCGCACCGGAAATAGTTTCGAACAAGGCACCGAACGGCAGCTGCGCTATTATTTTTTGCGCGTGTGGCTCGTTTTTCGCTGTCACCACAGCTAAGCGATGCCCCGCCGCATGCAGCGCGGTGATCGCCTCGGCAATGCCGGGATACATCGTGTGCTCGCGCCAGCCGATTTCTTCGAAGCGCTCCCGATAAAATAATACCGCCTGCTCAGTCCGCACCGGGTCACCAAGCAGGGGACCAAAGCTATCGCGCAAGGGCGGACCGATCCATTTGCGCAAGGCTGCGTCATCGGGGATCGGCTCGCCCAAGGCCTGCAAGGCGTGGGCGACGCAGCGGGTGATGCCAACGGCGGAATCGATCAGCGTGCCGTCAAGATCAAATAGGAGCATGGCCATTAGCGCGTGCTCATCGGCTGCTCACTTTCGATAAAGGCCTTGCCGGCGCGATAGCCTTCCAGCCGCGCGCTCATCGCTGGCAAGTCGGCATCATCGGCCTTCGCCGCGCGTGTCCGCGCAATCACTTTCACCTGCATCGCCGCCGCCTCGTCGAAGCGGCCATTCGCGGCATCGCAAGCGGCGTACGTGTCCATTGTGCCGGCATCTTGCGCTTCGGGCTTGCCGAGCTTGTCGAGCAAGGCAAGCGCCTCCTTGGGATTGCGCAAACTTGGCTCGCGCGCAGTGCACAACACCCACGCCAGATTGTTCCATGCAACGTCATAGGACAGGCTGCGCCAGATCGCGACGGCACGCTCGCGCGCTTCCGGCGCTTTCTTGCTGTAGTACAACCAAAACGCCAGCGAATCGCCCGCAGCGGCGCCTTGCTTGGGATCACTCATCGCTTTTTGATACAAGGCCACACCCTCTACCTCGTCCTTCCGACCGATCCGGCCATCAAGCAAGTAGCGCGCTAGCGCCATTTGCGACAACGCATTTCCGGAATCAGCGTCTTGGCGTAATAGTTTCTCCGCTGTCACCGGATCTTTTGGCAAGCTCGTGCCCGCGACCAGCAGCTCGGCAATGGCGCGGCGTGCGCGCGGCGCTTCTTCTTTCCCGGCGTCGGACATTGCACGCAGCATCTTGAGCGACTGCGCCGAGTCCCCCCTCAGACCTGGATGGCCAGCCGCCCAAAGGCTAGCCAACGCGAAGGTGCCGTCAGAATCGCCGCTGACGTCTTCACTGGAGAACCAACCTTCCGCCCCTTTCCAGTCTTGGTGGGCGACTGCATCTTGCCCGAGCGTATACATCGCTACGGAGTTGCCACTCGCCGCCGCTTCCCGGAGCCAGTACAGCCCTTTTTCGCGATCAAGTGGCAGGTCGAGTGAATCGCCCACTAGCAAGGAATAGCCCAGTCGCTCCTGTTGGTTGCTTAGCCCCGCTTCTGATGCCCGGCGCAGCCATGGCACCGATTCAGTGCGCTGCGGACTGTAAAACAGCTGGGTGGCGATCATGCCCAGCACTTCACGACGATCGCTGTCAGCCAGAGCGATCAAGCGCTGGAGATCCTTAGCGCTGGCATTGCCGTCGGGATCGGCGCTGATGCGGGCTTGGATGGCCATGATTTCCGGGTCCGGATTGCCTTCTGCGGCGGCCCGGTCAAGGCGAGACTGCAACGCCTTGGGATAGGGGCGTTTGTCGATGGTGGCCAAGATCCTTGCGTATTCGACGATCGCACGACCCTCGCCCCACTGCGCCTCGGCTGAGTCGAGCAAGGTCATCGCTGCGTCTTCGTTCTTCTTGACGCCGAGGCCACGGGCGTTGGCCAGCGCCAGAAAAATCGTCGGCAAAACCTGACGCTTCTCTGCCAGCGGTAGCAAGCTGTCTATCAGTCCTGCACCGCAGCCATCGAACGGCTTGGCATCACAATAGACAAGCCAGACGCGCTGCGACTGCACGCCGCCTTGCTCGGCCGCCGGCCTAAGCAGTGCTACCGCATCCTTGGTTGAAGCCGTCTTGACCGCCGCGCGAACCGCATTGATATCAAATGCCGCCGTGCGGTCGATACGGGTCAACTGGCGCAGGAAGTCCTCGCGCAGAAAAGCCCGAAACGCTGGATAGGCCGCGCTTGCGTTAGCGCGCTGTAAACGAGTGATGGTGTCGGCGTAATCGAAGCGCAGCACGCGCTCATGTTTGGACTCCTCGTCCCAAACGGCGGTATTTAGGGTGAAATAGCGCCAGGATTTTCCAAAATCGAGCCACTCGTAGCGCAAGGTCAAGCCGCTGGCTTCGATCAAGGCATAAATGTCAGCCATCACCACGACTTGGATCGGCGGTGCCAACGGATCGTCCGAGGCCTGTGCAAGCGCGTATTTCGCCAGCGCACTGAAACGCGCGAGGTGACGTTCCGCCGCCGGGGCATCGGCAACGGCCTCACTGCAGCGATACGCGGCGTATTCCAGCGCCAAACCAACTGGCACGGCGGCGATCGCTTCATCCAGCGCCGCAGCATTGGCTCGACAAGCCGCGGCATCGGGCGAACCGTCCTCCTTGGTTAGCTTGCTGAGGACGGCATATTTTGGCAAGGCCACGTCGCCATCAGCGGAGGCCAAGAAGCGTTGCCATTCCTGTGCCACGCCAGCCCCTGCAGCCTCGGGCACTGCAGCACGTGCGCAGGATGGAGCAAGCGCAAAGGCTGCCACGAATGGCAGGAAAGCACGAACGCAGACGCCCAATTTCATCACTCAAGGTTCCTTGGAATCGGTTTTGGACTCTGACTTGGAATCAGATTTGCCATCCATCATCCCCTGCAGGAGGTTTTTCAGGCGTTGGTCGCGCTCGCTGCTGCGGATTGGCGCGGGCATGCCGAATACGATGTCGGCGCCCAGGTCGTCGTTGACCTTGCGCAACTTGGAAAGGAAATCACCGACCTTTGCGCCGTCGATGTACCTGTGCTCAATGGTCAGGTCGTGCGACAGCGACACTTTGCGTCCGTCTTGGCTGAGCACGCGCGAATAATCACCCTGCCCGGTGGCGATCTGCTTCGTTTCCGGAACGGTCGTCATCGCCCACCCTTCCGGCAGTTCGACGCGCACCTCGTGGTGCATTGTGATCGGACCAGCAAGCTCCATCGGATCAAGGCGCGACATTGAATTGGGCAGGCGCGCAGACGAGGCCAGAGCTTCCGCGTAGGAAGCGAGTACCCGAGATGTTCCCGACGTCCGTGCCCAAGGATTGGCTAGTAGGTAATGTTCGGTGAATACCACGGTATTTGCAGCATCGTCCTCGCGCACCGTAGCCGGCGACGCGATGCTGACCTCGCCATAGCGCTTTCGGTAGTAGTCGGCGAAATCGCGACTCATCTGCTCGAAGCGCTCACGCCGCACGCGGCGGCGCGCCGACTCAGCACGGTCGCCGCGATAGAAGGTTTCCACGAACATATCAACCGCGCCGCCATCGGCCTTCGGTACGAAACGTTCCGTGATGCTGAACTCATTTTTCACCGCCGCTGGCGCTTTGACTTCAACCAAGCGATCGCTGCCTGCCACGATCGGCAGCGCCATCCCGTAATCATAAAGGTCCATTTGCCGTAGGTCGCCGCGCTGCTGTGTCAGCGTCGCGTCGAGCCAGTAGCTGTCACTGCCAATGCGTAAGCGAACGATGACATGGTTAAAGGTCGACGCTGCTGGCAAGCCCTCGGCAACACCGCGCCCTTCCTGCGTTGACACAAGCGCCGGCTCTGCCTGCAGCCCCATCCGGCGCAGAAGTATTGTCAACAGATAGGCTTTGTCCTTGCAATCGCCGTAGCGCTGCGTCCAAGTCTCCTGTGGCGCATGCGGCTGATGGCTGTTATCTCCCATTTCCACGCCGAAGTAGCGCACGTCTTCCTGCACTGCCTGCAGCGCGGCACCAGCCTGCTTGAACGGATCATTTAGCGCTTGCCAAACCTTGAGCTTGGCCTCGAGATCAGCGGGCAGCGTCACGTCGGGCGGATACAGCGGCAGCGCCCAATCAACGACGCCCCCCCAACTGCGCTTGGCCGCCACTTCCACGCTCGGGTAGGGGCTGAACCAATTTGGGTAGCCGCCTTGGCTGTGGATCGCCTCGACCGCCTGTGCGACGAACGAAACCTCGATGCGATCGGAAAGCTTCTTCTCCGTAGGCCGCACGGCAGAGTTGCGCGATTTCACCGCTATCTCGCTGCCCGGCGGAAATACTACTAGCCCGTGCACGAGCAGCATGGGGTCGCTCCAGCCGAGAACGAATTTGTCAGAGACTTGCCCGGCGAGTATTGGATTGGTGCCGGTGACTGAGTAAGTGACACGAATAATGTCGCGCACCCGCACGTCGTCCAGCACGAGCAGGGCAGTGACCTGGCCGTCAGACATGTTCTGTTCGAAATCGGTCTCGCGGCGGGCCAAAGACACTTTGGCAATGTCCAGTCGGTTCGACCACTGGCCATCGCGGCGCACTTCGACGCGATGCAGAGTCAGCTTCTGGTACAGGGGATTAAAGCTAAGGTCGACCTTCGCGACTTCCTGCACCAACTCAGGCGACACGGCCTCATAGGCACGATCGACGAAAATAACCTGCTGGTCCGGACGGCGATCGATCTGGCGATCGACGAGCCAGTTACGCCAGCGGTCATCGCTACTGCCGACATTGGCAGGCCACGACACCGGCACGGTCTGCTCTTGTACGAAGGCGGGTGTGGGACCCACCGAGAACCGGAATTCACCGCGCTCGTAAACTTTGTCTTGGCCTTGGGCCACTCCGGCGACCAGCGCGAGGATCAATACCAGTGAACGATGCATGGAGGTCCTTGTTGCAATTGGTGCGATTCAGAGTTGTGCGCGCGCCATCAGCGCCGTCACCGCCGGCAACTGCTTGCCCTCGCAGAACTCGAGGAAGGCGCCGCCGCCGGTGGAAATATAGCTGATGCCCGATTCCACGCCGTATTTGTCGACCGCGGCCAGCGTGTCACCGCCGCCCGCGATGGAGAACGCGTTCGACTCGGCGATCGCGTGGGCCAGGGTTTCGGTGCCCTTGCCGAAGGCGTCGAACTCGAACACGCCGACCGGTCCGTTCCAGATCACGCTGCCGGCGGAGCGGATCATCGCGGCATAGCGTGCGGCGGTATCGGGACCGATATCCAGGATCAAATCGTCGGCAGCGACATCGGCCACGGCTTTGACGGTGGCGACGGCGTCGGCGGAAAAGGCGGTGGCGACGACGACGTCGGTGGGGATCGGAATATCAGCGCCGCGCGCTTTGGCATCGGCCATGATTTTCTTCGCGGTGTCGATCAGGTCGTGTTCGCACAATGACTTGCCGACCGAATAGCCCATCGCCGCGATGAAGGTGTTGGCAATGCCGCCGCCGACGATCAGTTGGTCCACCTTGCCTACAAGGTTGCCCAGCAGTTCGAGCTTGGTAGACACCTTGGAGCCAGCGACGATGGCAATCAGAGGGCGTGCCGGGTTTTGCAGCGCTTTCGCCAACGCATCGAGCTCCGCCATCAGCAAGGGGCCGCCGCAGGCGATTTTTGCAAACCTGATTGCCCCGTGCGTGGACGCTTGCGCGCGGTGTGAGGTACCGAACGCATCCATGCAATAGACGTCGCATAGCGCAGCGTACTTCTTCGACAACACCTCATCATCGGCGCCTTCGCCGACATTCATGCGGCAGTTCTCCAGCAGCACCAGCTGGCCCGGAGCGACGCTGACGCCGTCGACCCAGTCCCTGAGCAAGGGCACGTCGCGTCCGAGCAGTTCGGCCAAGCGCTTGGCGACCGGCGCCAGCGAATCGGCCTCGGTCCACGTGCCTTCCTTGGGCCGGCCCAGATGCGAGGTAACCATCACGGCCGCGCCTTTGTCCAAAGCCAGTCGAAGGGTGGGCAAGGCCGCCGTGATGCGCTGCTCGGATGTGATGTGGCCATCCTTGACCGGCACGTTAAGGTCTTCGCGGATCAGCACGCGTTTGCCGGCGAGATCGAGGTCGGATAGACGAACAATGGACATGGCGCTCCTGGACTTGCCTGGGATCAGAAACTGAGGGGCCGCAACCAGCGGTTGGCCGGGCGAAGCGCAATTGTCGCCTGTGCGCGACCCGGGCGCCAAACCCGCGTGCCGACCGCCCCCGCCGCGCTGTGGGACAATTGGGCCATGACCGACGCCCCTACCTATCTTGTGCCCGTGCTGGAGACGTCACGAATTCGTCTGCGCCCCTATCGCGATGCCGATGTGGAAGCGATGTTCGCGCTGTATTCGGACCCCAAGGTGATGCGCTACTGGAGCTTCCCGGCTTGGACCGAGCGCAGTCAGGCCGAGCAATACTTGGCGCGCGCTTGGGCTGCCATGGAAGCGGGGGAAATTTTTCCTTGGGCAATCGCGGACCGCGCCAGCGACGAATTGATCGGCGCCCTGACCTTTTTCTCCCTCCATCGCGAGCAGCGTCGCCTCGAAGTGGGCTACAGCCTATCCCCGGCGCGACAGGGCCAAGGGCTGGCCGCTGAAGCGCTGCGCTGCGCGATCGGCTTCGGATTCGATACCGTGGGGCTGGTTCGAATTGAAGCCGACATTGATCCGCGTAACGAAGCCTCGGCCAAGTTGCTCGAGCGCTTGGGCTTTGAACGCGAGGGCTTGCTGCGCAAGCGGTGGCGAGTGAATGGCGAAGTCTGCGACACGGCGTTTTACGGCCTGTTGCCCGAAGATTTCGTGCGCTGATGATGGCCACGTCCGGCGAGGCCGCGATTCGCGCCGCCGTGGCGGCGCTGCGCCGCGGCGAAGTGATCGGTCTACCGACGGAAACCGTTTATGGCCTGGCCGCCGACGCCGCGAACCCGGCCGCCGTGCGAGAAATCTTCGCTCTCAAGAATCGCCCGGCCGATCATCCACTCATCGTGCACATCGCCAGCGCTGCCGACCTGCCCACTTGGGCACGCACCATTCCTGACGCGGCGCATCAACTTGCAGCGGCATTTTGGCCCGGGCCGCTGACCCTGATCCTGCCTCGGCGCGCGCACGTGCCCGACGTAGTCACCGGCGGCCAGGATACGGTGGGACTGCGCAGCCCCGCGCATCCCATCGCGCAACGGGTGCTCACTGCCTTCGGCGGCGGCCTCGCGGCGCCTTCGGCCAACCGTTTCGGACATATCAGCCCGACCCGGGTCGCCCACGTCAAAGAAGAGTTCGGAAGCCGCGTTCCGATCATCCTTGACGGCGGTGACAGCGCGATTGGCATCGAAAGCACGATTGTCGATTTGTCGGGAGCGCAGCCGTGCATCCTGCGACCGGGCGGGATTTCAGAAGCGCAGATTGTCGCGGTGATTGGTTCGGTGGTGATGGGTGGCACTGCCCACAGCCCGCGCGCCTCAGGCACTCTGGAAGCACACTATGCCCCGCGCACCCCGATGTTGATGTTGCCGCGCGCGGCGCTGAAGATGGAGGCCGAGCAGCAGAACGCATTAGGGAAACGTGTGCGTTTGCTTGCGCTGGACGCCCTGCCCGCTTACGGCGAAGGCGTGGTCTTGCCGTCCGAACCGGCGCTATTCGCCCACGGCCTGTACGCCGCGCTGCGCGACCTCGATGCCTCGGGCGCTAACCTGCTGCTGGTCGAACGACCGCCGGACGAGCCGGCTTGGCTCGCCGTGCACGACCGCCTGCGGCGTGCGGCCGTGGGCGCGGGCATTCCCGCGGATGCGAACGACGATGCGCCGTGACAGCACCAGCGGCAAATAAAAAGCCCGGCCAAAGCCGGGCTTTTTTCTGCAAGTGAGGAAGATTACTTGGCCGCCATCAGCGCCACGGTCATGTCGAGCATGCGGTTCGAGAAACCCCACTCATTGTCATACCAGCTCAGCACCTTGACCATCGTGCCTTGCATCACGCGCGTCTGGGTCGAATCGTAGATCGACGACAGCGGGTTGTGGTTGAAGTCGATCGAGACCAGCGGCGCGGTGTTGAAACCCAGCACGCCCTTCAAAGAGCCCTCACTCGCCTCCTTGATGATGCTGTCGATCTCGTCCTTGGTCGTTGCACGGCTAGCTACGAAGGTCAGGTCAACGACCGAGACATTGATCGTCGGGACGCGCATCGAGAAACCGTCCAACTTGCCGTTGAGCTCGGGCAGTACCAGGCCCACGGCTGCCGCGGCACCGGTTTTGGTCGGGATCTGCGACATCGTCGCGCTGCGCGCGCGGCGAAGATCGGAGTGATAGACGTCGGTCAACACTTGGTCATTGGTGTAGGCGTGGATTGTGGTCAGCAAGCCATGCTCGATGCCGAGCTTTTCGTGCAGGGCCTTGGCCAGCGGTGCGACGCAGTTGGTGGTGCAGGACGCATTGGAAATGATCTGGTGCGCCGCGGTCAGCTGGTCATGGTTCACGCCGTAGACAAAGGTGCCGTCAACGTCCTTGTCGCCGGGTGAGGAAATGATGACTTTCTTCGCGCCGCCAGCGATGTGCGCGCTCGACTTGGCCTTGGACGCGAACAGCCCCGTGCATTCAAGCACGACGTCAACGTCGTGGGCGCCCCACGGAATGTCGGCGGGGTTGCGCACAGCGTAAACCTTGATGCGGTCGCCGTTGACGATCAGGTCGCCGCCCTCGGCCGACACCGTGCCCGGGAACTTGCCGTGGGCGGTGTCGTATTGGGTCAGGTGGGCGTTAGTCTCGGCGTCACCGAGGTCGTTGATCGCGACGACCTGGATTTCCTTGCTACGACCGCCTTCGTAAATCGCCCGGAGCACATTTCGGCCGATGCGGCCGTAACCATTGATCGCGATCTTGATCGCCATTTGTAAGCTCCTGAAAGGGTGCGAGAATGCGGTGAACCGGCATTTTATCGCCTTGCCCCGTCGCAAAACACCCCTGGACGTCCGGAATGCCGAAGTTTCGCTTTATCCTCAGTGCCCTACCCCTGCTATTGGTCTTGGTTTCTCCACTGGCGGCGGCCTGGAGCGCGAACGGGCACCGCATCGTCGGCACCCTGGCGCAGGAACGGCTCTCGCCCGCGGCGCAGGCTGAGGTGGCCAGGCTGCTGGCGGCGGAGCCCGTCCCGACCCTCGCCGGCATCTCGACCTGGGCGGACGAATTGCGCGATACCGACGAGGCCCGCTCGAAGCTAACGAGCACTTGGCACTACATGAACTTCCCACGCGGCGATTGCAGCTACGTGCCGCCGCGCGACTGCCCGGACGGCAAATGCGTCATCGCGGCAATCAACCAGCAGTTCCTGGCGCTGGCAGATCATTCGCGACCCGACGCCGAGCGCACCGACGCCTTGAAGTTCCTCGTGCATTTCGTCGGTGACGTACATCAGCCCATGCACGCCGGCTTCGCCGACGACCGCGGCGGCAACGATTACCAGGTCAATTACCAAGGCAAGGGTTACAACCTGCATTCGACCTGGGATCGTCTGATCCTCGGCACGCGCAAGCTCGACCCCGCCGACTACGCCAAACTCCTTGACGCGCAACCGCCGCTCCCGCGCGACCCGGCCGGTCTTTCCGATCGTCCCGCGGTGGACTGGGCGCTGGAGTCATGCAAGATCATGAGCGCCCCCGATGTCTATCCGGCCAAGCACGTCATCAACGATGACTATCTGTTGGCCCATCGTCCGATCGAGGAACGGCGTCTGCGCGAGGCTGGGGCACGCCTCGCGGACATGCTCAATTTTGCGCTGCGCGCACCGGTAGCGACCTCGCCCAAATGACCGCCACTGCCCGCGTCCAGCCCTTCCACCATGCCGATAGCGGGACGTGGTCGTACCTAGTGTCGGACGACGCGGGCGAAGCAATCATCATTGATCCGGTTCTCGACTACGATCCGAAATCGGGGCGGACTTCGACGACGTCGGCGCAGGCGATCCTCGACGCGGTGCAAAGTGGCAAGCTGCGCGTGCATTGGCTATTAGAAACGCACGCGCATGCCGACCATCTTTCCGCCGCGCCATGGCTTAAGGCGCAGTTGCACGCACCAATCGGCATCGGCGAAGGCATCCGTCAGGTGCAGGCGACGTTCAAGCCGGTGTTCAATCTGGAGGCCGACTTCGCGACCGACGGTTCGCAGTTCGACCATTTGTTCGTCGATGGCGAGGCCTTTGCCGTGGGTGCGCTGGCGGGCCGCGTAATCGCCGTGCCGGGCCACACCAATGACAGCATTGCGTATTTGATCGGAGATGCCGTCTTCGTTGGCGACAGCCTATTCATGCCCGATGGTGGCAGCGCACGCTGCGATTTCCCCGGCGGCAGCGCGGCGCGTTTGTACGCCTCGATCCAGCGCCTGTTCACGCTGCCCGATGCCACGCGCGTGTTCGTCTGCCATGACTACGGCCCGGGCGGTCGCGAGCTGCGCTATGAGACCACGATCGGCGCGCAGAAGGCCGACAACATCCATGTCGGCGGCGGAAAGACTGAGGCTGAATTTGTCGCACTGCGCACCGCGCGCGATGCCACGCTGTCGATGCCGGTGCTGATCTTGCCGGCCGTGCAGGTCAATATCCGTGCTGGTGCCCTGCCGCCAGCGGAGTCGAACGGCGTGCGCTATCTCAAGATTCCGCTGGACCAGCTTTAAGGTTTCGGCAGCTGCGCCCTGACCCAGCGCTCAATAGCATCCGCGCTCTGGGCGCCCGATTGGCGCGCTAGCTCGCGCCCGGACTGGAACAAAATTAGCGTCGGCACGCTGCGAATGGCAAAACGCCCAGCCACCACAGGCTCCGCATCGGTGTCGATCTTCGCCAGCCGAACCATCGGTTCCAAGCGCGCAGCGGCGGCCGCAAATGCTGGCGCCATGGCGTGGCAGGGGCCACACCAGGGCGCAAAGAAATCCACCAACACTGGCAAGTCAGAGCGCACGACGTGCGCGTCAAAGCCAGCTGCATCCAGCGTCAAGGGCTGCCCGGTAAATAGGGCTTGCTTGCACTTTCCGCACTTTGGCGCATCGACAAGGCGCACGCTCGGCACGCGATTCATTCCCAGGCAGTGTGGGCAGGCAATTAGTCGGTCGGACGCGCTCACGAAAGATCTCCTTGCGCTTTGGCAAGATGGTTCAACCAAGCAAAATACAGCACCGGGATCACCAGCAAGGTGAGCACCGTGCTGACTAGGATGCCGAAGATCAGCGCAATCGCCAAGCCGTTGAAGATCGGGTCATCGAGAATGAAAAACGCGCCCATCATCGCCGCCACCCCGGTGAGGACGATAGGCTGTGCCCGCACAGCGCAAGCTTCTACCACCGCATCGGCGAGCGGCTTGCCTTCGGCGATCGATTGGTTGATGAAGTCCACCAGCAAGATCGAGTTGCGCACGATGATGCCCGCCAGCGCGATCATGCCGATCATTGAGGTGGCCGTGAATTGGGCGCCCAGCAGCGCATGCCCGGGCATGACGCCAATCACCGTCAATGGAATCGGCGCCATGATCACCAGCGGCACGACATAGCTGCGGAACTGCACAACCACCAGCAAGTAGATCAGCATCAGACCGACCGAGTACGCCAGCCCCATGTCGCGGAAGGTTTCATAGGTGATCTGCCATTCGCCATCCCACTTGACGGCATAGTCGGTCGTTTCTGCCGGCGGCGACAGGTAGTACTGCGTGAGCGTCTTGCCGGCTATTTTTCCGCGAGAAATTTGCCCGACCACATCGAACATGCCGTACAGCGGGCTATCGAGGGCACCGGCTTCGTCGCCGGTGACATAGACCACGGGCAACAAATCCTTATGCGTTATCGCGTCGTCCCACGTGGCGGCCTCGCGACGAACCAGCTGCGACAAGGGCACGAGGGCGCCGGAACCGCTGCGCAATGGCAAGGCCAACAGTCGATCAAGGTCGGCCTGCGCCGAGGCCGCCAAGCGCAGGCGAACCGGCCTTGCGACGCGCGCGACGCCGTCGTGCAGGTAAGTGGCGTCGCGACCTGATATCGCCATCGCAATCGCGTCAGCGGCGGCCGCTTGGCTGATGCCCAGTCGAGCCGCGCGCGCGCGATCAAGCACCAGCACTTCGCGCTCGGAGCTTGCTGCCAAACTGGTGTCGATATCCACGATGCCGGCCGTTTTTGCGAACCGCTCCCGCAATGCCAAGGCCACCGCGCGTCGTCCCTCGGCGTCCGGTCCATAGACTTCGGCGACCAAGGGCGATAGCACTGGCGGACCCGGCGGCACCTCCACCACCTTGATCGAAGCCCCATGCCGACGACCAATCGCGGCTAGCGCCGGCCGAAGCGCGCGGGCAATGTCGTGGCTCTTGCGCTCGCGCGCGTGCTTGTCAACGAGATTAACTTGCAGGTCACCCACGTTGGCGCCGCTGCGCAAATAATATTGGCGCACAAGGCCGTTGAAATTCACCGGCGCCGACGTGCCGACATAGGCCTGGAAGTCCAGCACTTCTGGCACCCGCGCCGTCGCGGTAGCAAGCTCGACCAGTACGCCATTGGTTTGCTCGAGCGTGCTGCCCTCGGGCATGTCAACGATCACCTGCAGTTCGGACTTGTTGTCGAACGGCAGCATCTTCAATACCACCAATTCAAATACTGCCAAGGCCGCTGCCAAGGCCATCAACAATGCGATTGCGGCCAATAGCCACTTACGATGGCGAGAGGCGCGGGGTCCGCGGATGAAGGGCCCAATCAGCGCCGAAAACAAGCGGTGCAGGCGCGAAGCGGGCGCACTATCCACCAACGTCTCCGCGTGCGCGGCCTGGTCCGTGGTCGGCGCGGAATGACGCGCCAGCAATTTCAGCGACAGCCACGGCGTGACCACCAGCGCAATCGCAAGTGAAATCAGCATGCCCACTGAGGCATTGATCGGAATCGGGCGCATGTACGGCCCCATCAGGCCGCTGACGAAAGCCATCGGCAACAGGGCGGCGATCACGGTAAAGGTGGCGAGGATGGTCGGCCCACCGACTTCGGCGACTGCGCCGGGTATGGCGTCGCGCAATGACTTGCCGCCGCGCGCCATGTGGCGGTGAATATTCTCGACAACCACGATGGCGTCATCGACCAGGATACCGATCGAGAAAATCAGCGCAAACAGCGATACCCGGTTCAAGGTGAAACCCATCGCCCACGACGCGAACAAGGTCACTGCCAAGGTCAACACCACCGCGCTGCCCACCACGATGGCTTCGCGCCAGCCCAGCGCAAACAGCACGAGCAGCACCACTGAGCCCGTCGCGAAGACGAGCTTTGTGATCAATTTCTGTGCCTTGTCGGTCGCGGTCTGTCCATAGTCTCGGGTGATGCGTACTTCAATGCCGGCAGGAATCAGTTGGCCTTTGAGGGCATCCAATCGTGTCGCCACGGCCTGAGTGATGTCTGCGGCATTGCTGCCCGGCTTTTTGGCAATTGCGATCGTGACCGCTGGAGCAAAGCCAGTGACGGGACCGCTGCGACCTGCGGGCGAACCGTGCCAGGCAATACTGCGCGGCACATCGCCACCGTCACTGACGCGCGCGATGTCGGCGATGGTGACCGGCTTGCCGTTGCTCAGGCCCAGCACGAGTTGGGCGACGTCCGCGGATGAGACCAGAAATCTGCCGGCAGTGACCGGTATATTGCCCAAAGCAGTCACGCGATCACCCGCCTGCAGCACGGTGTTGGCTGCTCGCAGACTCGCTTCAACATCCGCCGCCGTGAGGCCATAGTTCGCCAAGCGGCTGCCATCGAGTTCCACGAGCACGGCCCGATCCGGAGCGCCGAGCGTGTAGACATCGCGCGTGCCTGCGACACGTTTTATCTCTGGCTCAAGGGCGTGCGCGACTTCCGCTAGCTCAACGGCACTGCGCGCTGGATCATCCGTCCACAAGGTCACCGCCATCACCGGGACATCGTCGATGCCCATGGGCTTTACCAGCGGCTGGCCAACGCCCAGTCCCGATGGCAGCCAGTCCTGGTTCGAATACACCTGGTTGTAAAGGCGCACGATGGCCGGCTGGCGCTGGACGCCGACGACGAATTCGACCGTGACCACAGCCATGCCGGGCCGCGATACCGAGTACACGTGCTTCACGCCTTCGATTTCCGAAAGCACTTGTTCCAAGGGTCCGCTGACCAGCGTTTCTACATCGCGCGCGCTAGCGCCAGCGAATGGGACCATGACATTAGCCATCGTCACGTCGATCTGCGGCTCTTCCTCACGCGGAGTCACTAGCACCGCAGCGAGCCCAAGCAGCAGTCCGGCGATCGCCAGGATGGGCGTCAGCGGATTGTCTTGGAACTTAGCAGCCAGCCAGCCTGACAGGCCAAGGTTCTCAACGCCCGGCTCAGTCACGCGATCCCTCCTGACGACGCTGCGCCACCAAGGCCTGCGCGGCAGCAACCGGATCAAGCACCAGCAGGTCGCCCGAAGCCAGGCCAGTGATCACTTCCACACGATCACCTCGTCGTTCACCTAGGCGTACCTGCCGAAGCTGCGGTTGGCCGTCGATCAATACATAGAACGCATTGACTTCACCGCGCTGCACCAGGGCCGACGCCGGCAACCATAGCTGGGGCTTGCCCGCAATCGGGAATACCGCGGCAATCGGCGTGCCCGGACGCAGCGACTTATCTGCCAGTGACAGGCGAACCAAGGTGGTGTGCGTGGCTGAATCGGCGGCCGGCGCGACGACCACGCGGCTTACGGCAATTCGACGCCCGGTATCAGTCACCACCGACGCCTTGCCCGCGCGACGAATCAGCTCGGCATCGGCTTCTGGCACGAGTACATCGACTCGCAGTTCACCTGGCGCGAGCACGGTCAATAGCGCCTGCCCGGCCATGACGCTTTCGCCAGGTTCGACCTTGCGTGCTGCGATCACGCCAGCGTAGGGCGAGCGCACGGTCGCATAGCCGGCAACCTGCGCCGTTTGTCGAGCGTTTTCGTCCGCCGCATCTCGCACCGCAGTGGCGGCATCGCGTGCGGCGCGGACTTGATCCAATTGCGCCTTGGAAACGTATTGTTTGTCGCCCAAGGCTTGGAAGCGGCGATAGTTTGCCTCGGCCTCGTGCAGCGACGCCTGCGCAGCTCGCAACTGCGCCTGGGCCGCGCGCAGGTTGGCCGTTTGTTCAATCGCATCCAGCCGCAGCAGCACCTGGCCAGCGGCAACCGGGTCATCGACATCCACCAGCACCGCAGCCACTCGGCCTTGCGTCTGCGCAGTCAACTCGGCGCGCTGCACCGAGTCGACCACGCCGTCCCAGCGCCGCTCGCCGTCGAGGCTCGGGGCAGCGATGCGCATCGTTGCCAAGCTTGATGCGGGCGGTGGCGCTACCGTCTCAGGCTGCTTGGAGCAGGCCGACAGCATAGTGATCAAGGCCAAGGCGAATGCTGGAAGCGTGCGCATGGCGATCAACGGAATGCGTGGCCGGACGCCAGGCCTAACTTGCGCATCACCATTGCCGCGGGGCAAAACCCGGTGAACGAAGCCTGCAACAGGTTGGCGCCGACGAAGGCCGTCAACCAAAGCCACTGCGGCGAAACATAGTGCGCCAGCGCCAGACTGACCAAGATCATTACGCCTGCAAACGCCATTACCGCGCGATCGATATTCATGACTTTCTCCAAGTGAGTTGGATTACTTGAGCCGCTCGATGCCGAGCATCTTGAGGATGTATTTTTCATACAGCGGTTCGGTATTGCCGGATTTGATCTTGCCGAGGAAGTAGCGCTCATAGGCCACCTTCGCCACGTGTACCCAGCGCCCGACCTTGGCCCAGGTAACATTGCGCGGCGGAATCTGTGGCAGCGCCACGAAGGCCGCGCCGGTGTCGCCCATGTCGGCCAAACAGACGGCGTTCCACGTCGCTTCAGCGGTTGGCGGCTTTCCCTCCAGCGCATCGCGCAGGTTCGCGGCGATCGCTGAGACCATCGATTCAATCATGAAGCCGGTTTTCGGAGCGCCGGTTGGAACCTGGGTCACTTCCACTGGCGGGATAGCCACGCAAACCCCTGCCGAGTAGATGTTTGGAAACACCGGATTGCGCTGGTGTTTATCAATCACAACGAAGCCGCGTGGATTGCAAATTTCCTTCACCTGGCGAACCGCGTCAACGCCAGTGAAAGCCGGCAGCACCATCGCATAGTTAAACGGCAGCACATGATCACGCGGCGGGCCGCCGCGATCATCGAGTTCCTGCACGGTCATTTCCGTTGCCGTCACACCGGTAATTCGGGAGTTGACCAGCCAGCGAATGTGGCGCTGCCGCAGCTCTGCTTCGAGCAGGCCCTTGGAGTCGCCGACGCCGCCCAGGCCCATGTGGCCGATATACGGTTCGGGAGTGACGTAGGTCATCGGCACGCGGTCGCGCAACTTGCGCTTGCGCAGGTCGGCATCGAGGATCATCGCGAATTCGTAGGCGGGGCCGAAGCAGCTGGCCCCAGGTGCGGCGCCGACGATGACCGGACCGGGATTTTCGAGGAAGGCTTGGTAGCCCTCCCACGCCTTCAGGGCATGTGGCGTCGTGCAGACGGACTGCGTATGGCCTCTTGGACCGAGCCCCGGCACTTCGTCGAAGGCAAGGCGCGGACCGGTGGTGATCACCAAATAGTCATAGGCAAGTTGGCGACCATCGCGCAAACGCACGGCATTTTCCGCCGGCAAAATGGCGTCCGCGCCCGCCGGTTCGAAGGCAATTTTCTTCGCGGCGAGGTGTTCGGCGACATCGATTTGGATGTCAGCTGGCTTGCGCCAGCCAACCGCGACCCAAGGATTGGACGGCGTGAAAGAAAACAGCGCGCCCTCGCCGATGACCGTCACCGAATGCGCCGCTCCAACCGCCGCCCGCAGTTCATAGGCCGCGGACATGCCACCAATTCCTGCCCCCAGTACGATGATATTGGCCATGGCTGTCTCCCTTGAGCCTAGATCCGGCGGGTTGCCCTTGGATCTACATTAGTTATATCTTAATTAGGTAACCGTGATAAAGTCAAGCCGTCCCAATCAACAAGGCAACCACCATGACCAAGACCGCAGCCGATATCGTCAGCGACGCGAAGACACGTATCCGCGAGATCCAGCCAGCGGAGCTCTTGGCCCTGCAGGCGACGGGCGCGCCCGTGATCGATGTGCGCGAGCCCATGGAACTGGCAGCCGGAATGATTCCTGGCGCCACCAACATCCCGCGCGGCGTTCTCGAGTTCGAGATCGACGGTCACCCGGCGGTGAACGACGTTAAAGATCCCGCGCTGAGCCACCGTGAGCAGCCGGTCATTGTTTATTGCCGAAGCGGTGGCCGATCCGCCCTCGCCGCAGACGCCCTACGCGAGTTGGGATTCAAGCAGGCGCTGTCTTTGACCGGCGGCTACCAAGCGTGGCTTGACGCTGGCCTACCAACCACTGGAAATTGAGCGGCATGAGCCCGAGCAAAGACAAGAAGATCGCGTTATCTCCCACCGCGATCAACGCGCAGCAAATGCAGGCGCGTGCCGACGAAGCTAGCGAGCTGCTCAAGGCCATGGCGAACCCACAGCGCTTGCGCGTGCTTTGTCTTTTAGTCGAAGGCGAGAAATCGGTGGGCGAAATCAACGCTGCGATTGACCTCAGCCAGTCGGCACTGTCGCAGCACCTCGCGGTGCTGCGAGAGCAAGCCTTGGTGGTGACGCGCCGCGAAGCGCAGGTCATTTTCTATAGCGTTGCCGATGGCCCAGCGCACAAGATCATCGAGACACTGCACGACATCTACTGTGTGCCGGGCCCATCTGCCGCGCGCACGTCAAATCGCTGATTGCGAACGGCGCGTCCATGGACCCACGCGAATGCTGCGCGGCAACCGGGTAAATTTCCTTTCCTGACCGCTTACGCCCATCGTGCAGGGCCCTGCTCGCCGGTCGTCGCCGCTAACCGCAGCACGGAAAGTGCGCGATTCAGGACTTTGTTTCGGGCGAGGACTTGTCACCAGCTTCAAACCGAACCGGCACGCGCACCCAGCTTTCCACCTTCTTGCCATCCGAGGCACTGCTCGCCGGTTTGAACTTCCAAGCATACGCAGCCTTGATTGCTGCGTTAATTAGCGTGTCAGACAAATCGGTCTTTTCTACCTTGATGTCCTTGACCGCGCCGTCGGCACCCACCAGGACCTTAAGCATTACCGTCCCGCTCTCGCCGTTGGCGCCCTTCGGGTAAGCCGGCGGGGCTAGTACGTCGGCTGCAGTGATTTTGGTCACCACCTTGGCGTCCGCGGCAGCCGCAGAGTCGCTGCTTGTCGCTGGCGGCGTGGGCATCGGCGTCTGTGCCGCCCAAACGGCGCAGGCGGTAAGCAGGCAAATGGTGACCAAGCCTGTTTGAGCAAGCAGGCGACGTCGCGTGCTGGGCAAGGATGACTTGAGCATGGTGATTCTCTCCTTCAGTGGATGGCTCGACTGCCAATAGCAGCCGATGGGCAGGCCAAGTTCGGCCAATTGGGTTTTCAGCATCGCCTCGCCATAAGCTCGGCGGGCCGCGGGAAAGCGTGCCAGCACCGTGGCGTCGCAAGCCAACTCCTGATCGAACCGGAAGCGCGCTGCCGCCAGATGCACCAGCGGGTTGAACCAGAACACGGTTCGCAAGGCGACGGCTAGCGCCTGCGCCTTGGTATCACCGCGGCTGACGTGCGCCTGTTCATGGGCCAGAATGAGGGTCTGTTCCTCAGTGTTGTAGCGCTCCCGAAAGTCTGAGGGCAGCACGATACGTGGTGAAAAAAACCCCGATACCGCCGGGCCGTGGCCATCGACCTCATCAAACGGCCGCTGCGCCAGGCGTACGACGCGCCGATTAAAGCGGGCCTGCTCTCGCCAGAATAAGAGGGCAACCACAATGGTTCCCAGCAGCCAAGCGGACAGCAGCCAAAGTGGCAAAGTCGAACTCGCAGCCGGCGCGATGGCATCCGAAACCGGTTGCGGCAAAGCCAGCACCGACGTTGCGATGGTCGACAAGCTAGAGTCGCGCGCCGGCGCAGGCATCAAAACAGCAATCAGGGACATCGGCGCTAGCAACCAGATGAAATACGCGGCTCGCGCCCCGAGCCACTGACGCAATGGATTGCGGGCTAGCAAGGCCACGGTCAGCGCAAGCGAAAATGCCACGGTCGCCTGCAGCAGCTGGGTCAGCAATTCAGCGTTCATCGTCCAAGCCTTCGATCAGTTTTTTCAATTCGGCAATATCTTTCTTTCCCAACTTGCCCTTCTGGCTGAAGTGGGCAACTAACGGGGCCACGCGACCGTCGAAGAGGCGGTCAAGCAAGCTGCGGCTCTCTCCGTGCACCCAATCCTCGCGCTTGAGCAAGGGCGAATAGAGATAGCGACGCCCGTCTTTCTCGGCACGAATCGCACCCTTGTTCAGAAGCCGGTTGAGCAAGGTCTTAATCGTCGCTTCCTGCCAGTCCTGGGACTGCGCCAACTCGGCCACCACGTCCTCGGCGCTGCGGGGGCTGCGCAACCAAAGCACGTCCATCACCTGACTTTCAGCGTCGCTAATTGGGATTGTCATGATTACACCTGTAATTTCATTTTAGATTACACGCGTAAACATACATGTCAAGGCCTTCCGGCGCCCATGCCATACTCAACATGCCGTCCCTTGGGAAAATTGCGTGGAATTGAGCTCACTCAACGAAGCCGTCGATGCGCTGATCGCGAAGACTGGGCGAACGCTGGTGTTGGCCGCGCCGCTAGGGCTCGGCAAACCGCACCGCCTGCTCAACGCTATCTATCGCCGTGTCGCTGCAGATCCCGCGATGAGCTTAGACATTTACACTGCGCTGTCGTTGACGCCGCCCAAGGCTGGCGCGGGGCTTGAAGGCCGGTTCCTTGGTCCGTTTGTCGCACGCCATTTCGGCGCTGACTTTGAGACCCTGGACTATGCCCTTGCGCAAAAGAACGATGCGCTGCCGGCGACTATTCGGGTGGAAGAGTTCTACATGCAGTCTGGCGCCTTGCTTGGCTCGCGCGAGGCGCAGTCTAGCTACGCCAGCCTCAATTACACCCACGTCGCGCGCGCCATTGCCCGCAATAACGTCAATCTACTGACGCAAAAAGTTGCTCGTGAACCCGGCGGCACGCGCCTGAGCCTGAGCTGTAATCCCGATCTCACCTTCGACCTGCTGGACGAAATCGCAGCCCTGGGCAAACCGCGTCCGTTGATGGTGGCCGAGATTGATCCCGGCCTGCCGTGGATCGGCGGCACGGCGGCGGTGGATGCGTCCTTCTTCGACCTGATTGTCGATATCCCCGGAGCAGCACCGAAATTATTCGCGCCACCCCGGCAGCCGGTCAGCGACGCTGAATTCGCCATTGGGCTGTACGCCAGCACCTTGGTCAAAGACGGCGGCACACTGCAAATCGGCATAGGCTCGCTGTCCGATGCCCTATGCCATGCGCTGATCTTGCGACAGTCACGCAACAGCGACTATCTCGCGCTGCTCGAAGCGCTGTCGCCAGGATTGACTACCGCTGCCGTCGTCCAAGAGTCCGGCGGCACCGCACCGTTCGTCGCCGGGTTGTACGGTGCGAGCGAAATGGTCAACGACGGCTTCATGCACCTTCAGAAAGCCGGCATCTTGCATCGGCGTGTCCTTGACGACCATGACGTGATGCTGCGGGTCAACGCGGGAACGCAGACTGCGGACGACGAGCGGCGGTTGGCGACGGAGGGCCACTGGCTCGACGGCGGCTTCTACCTCGGCACCCAGGATCTCTACGACTGGCTCGCCGACCTACCGCCTGAGCTCAAGCGCGGCATGGGCATGACCCGGATCTCGCATATCAATGAACTTTACGGTGGCAACGAGGCGCTTGAACGCCTGCAGCGGCGCGATGCGCGCTTTTTCAATACCTGCATGATGATGACGGCCCTCGGCGCCGCGGCATCTGACGCGCTGGAGTCGGGCAAAGTGGTTTCGGGTGTAGGTGGACAGTACAACTTCGTCGCCATGGCGCATGCGCTGCGCGATGGTCGATCCGTACTGATGTTCCGTGCCGTGCGTGAGAACCGCAACGGCAGCGTGTCCTCGAATGTGCCGTGGAGCTACGGCCACACGACGATTCCCCGTCATCTGCGCGATATCGCAGTCACCGAATACGGCATCGCCGACCTGCGCGGCGCCAACGACGAGGACTGCGTGCTGCGCATGTTGGCGATCACCGATTCGCGCTTCCAGCAAAAAATCCGGCATAAGGCGGAGGCGGAGCTGAAAATTGCGTTCGGGACGCAGGGTCTGGGTGGCGGCAACGCTCCGGCAAAACTTGCGCAAACCCTGCAGCCGTTCAAGCAACGCGGCTTGCTGCCTGATTACCCCTTGGGCAGCGATTTCACGCCGACCGAGCAGCGACTGGTGAAAGCGCTGGGTTGGCTGAAATTGGCAACGGCGACCCGCGGCGGGAAAATCGCCACCGTGTTGCGCGCGGTTTTCAACGGCCGCAGTGACGATTCGGAAGCTATGCTGCGAATGAAACTCGACGCACCCGCCGGCGCGGGCGCGTGGCTTGAGGCGCGCCTGCTCGGCCTGGCATTACGCACTACCGCAATGTAGGAGCGGCGTCAGCCGCGAGCTTGTCGGCGGCCAGCGAAACTCAGAAACCGCGTCCCGCCGATGGCCTAGGGCGCGAGCATTGGCTGCGACTGGGAAGATCGCGGCTGACGCCGCTCCTACATCGCGGTAAGTCGACTTCAATGCGGCGCTGGCCTGCGCCGTTAGCGCTGTGCCTTCGCCGCTGCGACCACGGCATCGACCGTGATACCGAAGTACTCGTACAGCGCGTCAATCGGAGCCGAGGCGCCGAAGCTATCGATGCCGATGACCGCACCGTCTAGGCCAACGTACTTGCGCCAAAAATCGGTAACTCCGGCTTCGACGGCCACGCGCTTGGTATTAGCGCGAGGCAGCACCGACTCGCGGTACTCGGCGGGCTGACGATCAAAACAGTTCGTCGATGGCATCGACACCACGCGCGCCGCGATGCCTTCGCTCGCAAGCCGTCGCGAAGCTTCCATCGCGAGCTCCACTTCGGAGCCAGTGCCGAGCAAAATTACATCCACTTTGCCGCCCGTTGGCTCGTGCAGCACATAACCGCCGCGGGCGATATCGGCCAGCTGTTGCGCGCTGCGCGCCTGATGGGCGAGATTTTGGCGACTGAAGATCAGGCAAGTTGGCCCATCACGACGCTCTATGCCGCGCTGCCAGGCAGCCGCAGACTCCACGGCATCGCAGGGACGCCAGACTTCGTTGTTCGGGATATAGCGCAAGGATGCGAGGTGTTCGACCGGCTGGTGCGTTGGGCCGTCCTCACCCAAGCCAATGGAGTCGTGCGTGAAAACGTGTACGACGTTCGCCGGAATCAGCGCCGACATGCGCAAGGCATTGCGCGAGTAGTCGGAGAACACCAAGAAAGTCGCGTCGTACGGCAAGAAGCCACCGTGCAGCGCCAGGCCATTGCAGATCGCGCTCATACCAAATTCGCGCACACCGAAGTGCACGTAGTTGGCATTGGCGTCATCACTGGTGACCGACTTGCTGCCTTTCCACAGCGTCAGGTTGGAATGCGCAAGATCGGCCGAGCCGCCGACAAGCTCGGGCAGCAAGGGGCCGAACGCATCCAGCGCCATTTGCGACGCCTTGCGCGAGGCCACGACCGGACCTTCGGCCTGCAGCTTCTGCAAATACGCCTGCGCCGCTTCGGCGAAGCCCTCGGGCAACTCGCCGCGCGAGCGCCGCGTCAGCTCCTGCGCCTGTTGCGGAAACAGCGAGGCGTAGGAATCGAATGCGCGGTTCCATTCCTCCTCGCGCACAAGGCCCATGTTGCCGGCACGCCAGCCGTCGTAGATTTCAGCCGGAATCTCAAACGGGGCGTACGGCCATTGCAGTTCCGCGCGCGCGGCGGCGATTTCGTCCTTGCCTAGCGGGGCGCCGTGCGAAGACTCCTTGCCTTGTTTATTCGGCGCGCCGAAACCAATGATGGTGCGGCAGCAGATCAGGGTCGGCTTGCTGGTTTCCGCTTGGGCAGTCTTGATGGCTTGGCTGATCTCAACTGGATCATGGCCATTGACGTTGCGGATCACCTGCCAACCATACGACTCGAAACGCGCCGGGGTGTCGTCGGTGAACCAGCCGTCGGTATTGCCGTCGATTGAAATCTTGTTGTCGTCCCAGAAGCAGACCAGTTTGCCCAGACCCCAGGTGCCGGCGAGCGAGGCGACTTCATGCGAGATGCCCTCCATCAGACAGCCATCACCAAGGAACACCCAGGTGTGGTGGTCGACGATGGCGTGCTCGGGGCGATTGAAGCGCTGCGCGAGCAATTTTTCGCCTAGGGCGAAACCAACCGCGTTCGCCAAGCCTTGGCCCAATGGCCCCGTCGTGGTTTCTACGCCGGGAGTTTCATGGCGCTCGGGGTGGCCTGCGGTCTTGGAATGCAGCTGGCGGAATTTTTTCAGCTCGTCCATCGGCAGGTCATAGCCCGCCAGGTGCAGCAACGCGTAATGCAGCATCGAGCCATGGCCGTTCGACAGCACGAAGCGGTCGCGATTGAACCAGTTTGGGTTATTGGGGTTGTGCCGCAGGAAATCGTTCCAGAGCACTTCGGCAATATCGGCCATGCCCATGGGCATGCCGGGATGACCAGATTTAGCTTGCTCTACCGCGTCGGCGGAAAGGAAACGAATGGCGTTGGCAAGGTCGCGGCGGCTGGGCTGGCTCATGGGAAGACTCGAAGAAGGCGGGCGGCCCGGGCTCCGGGCAGGACATTGTCCCAAACTGCCCCGCCACTGTCGCCGTTGCGCGACCCCCGATCAGATGCTAGCTCGACCGCGCGCCCTCGAATCGACCGATGACCACCGATCCGGCTAGGTCCCCGGTGACATTGACGCAGGTGCGACACATGTCTAGGAAGCGGTCCACGCCCAGCACCAGACCGATGCCCTCGGGTGGGATATGGAACATGCTCAGGATCATCACGATGACCGGCAGCGAGCCGCCGGGCACGCCGGCGGCGCCGATGCCGCCCAAAATGCAGATTCCGAGCACCAACCCCTGTTGTCCGAGCGACAGGTCGATGCCAAAGAACTGGGCCAGGAACAAAACCGTCACACCCTCGAATAGCGCGGTGCCGTTCATGTTGGCGGTCGCGCCTAGCGTACAGACGAAGCGCGCGACTCGGCGGGGCACATGAAGGTCCTCCTCGGCGACGGTGAGTGTCGTTGGCAGGGTTGCGCTGCTCGAGGAGGTGGAAAAGGCCGTCAGCATTGCCGGTTCGGCTTGCCGGAAGAACCACAGCGGCGACACGCCGCCAAGGGTGCGGAGCAAGATCGGAAATACGATGAACAAATGGATTGCGAGCGCGGCGACGACCACGAAGACAAACTTGGAAACCTGCACGATGACTTCCAGCCCCAGTTTCGCCGTCAGGTTGAACAACAGGGCCGCAACGGCGAACGGAGCCAACTGGATCACCCAGCCAATCAACAGCAGGCAGATGTCATAGACGCCCTGGGTGGCACCCACGAAGGTACGGACGCCTTCGGTCGGATGCACGGTGGCGGCAATTCCAAAGAGTAGTGCGACCACCATCACCGCCAACAGGTCGCCATTGGCGGCCGCTGCGACTGGGTTGGTCGGGATCAAGTTGAGCAAGATCGCCATCGGTGACACGGCGTCGGCCTTGCCTGCAATCTCTACGCTGCGTTCGGCGCCGGCGCTGACTAGCGACTGCGCAAGTTCCGGGGGAAGGCCGACGCCCGGCTGGAAGACGTTGACCAGCACGAGGCCGATGAGGATGGCGATGCCGGTCACTAGGACGATCCAAGCTAGGGTGCGCAGGCCAATACGCCCCAGGGACTTCGGGTCGCCGATCTCCACCACGCCCAGCAGCAAGGCCGAAAACACCAAAGGCACGACCAGCATCTTGAGCAAGTTCAGGAACAACTGGCCGAGCGGCCCCGTGGCATAGGTCATTACGGCATCGAGCGCGGGCGCACCGGGCGCAAAGGCGTTGGCCAACAGCCCCGCGGTGATACCGATGATGAAGCCGATCAGCATTCGCGTGTGGAGGTTAATCTTCACGGTTTGGCTCCTGTGGGGCGTGCCAGGCAGTGGACGTCACCGACGCCAGCGAGGCGAGTGACTGCTCAGGCCGTCAGTGTAACGAACCGGCCGCGTGTTTCTCGACTGGCAGCGGCCCAACAGTGCCTTGGCTCACTGGCCAAGCGGTGGGCGGTTGTCGCCACGGTCAGTGTCTGCCGACAAAAACCGTGGCACCGACTCAGGGCATCGCGACTGTTTTCGCGGCGCACAGCCGCAACCATCTACCGCGTTCAGCGCGCAGGCAATAGCTCGTCGAGCGTCTGCGGCTTACCGATCAAATAGCCCTGGGCGTAATCGCAGCCCAAGTCGCGCAAGGCTTGAAGCATCGGTTCGGTCTCGATACCTTCGACAACGATATCGGCATGAATGGCCTTGCCCATCCGCACGATGGCTTCAACGATCGCCATGGAGCGCGGATCCTCGAGCATGCTGCGGGTGAACGCCTGATCCACTTTCATCGTATCGAACTCAAGCTTGTGCAGATGCGTGAGGTGCGAATAGCCCGTGCCGAAATCATCCAGCGCAACCTTGATGCCATGCTCGTGGCAAAGCGCTATCACCTTCGCCACCTGCTCGTAGTCGAGCGCCTGGCTCTCGGTAATTTCCACCTTCAAACTGCCACGTGGCAATCCGGCGGCGTCAACGCGGGCAACGATGCGGTCGATCAAACCGGGGTGACTGAGCTGGCGCGCGGAAACATTGACCGCGATGAAGGGCTTGGGGTCAGCGCCAGCCTCAATGAAACGCGACACTGCTTTACAGGCGGTATCAAACACATACTCACCAATAGGAACGATTAGCGAGGTTTCTTCAGCAAGCGCCACGAACTCCATCGGCGAAATCGGGCCACGCTCGGGATGCGTCCAGCGCACCAAGGCTTCGTAGCCGGCAATCTTGCCGCTAGCCACGTGCAAGAGCGGCTGATAGCGCACGTCCAGCCCATCATTAGCCAAGGCTTCACGCAGATGTGTTTCCAGCCGGATCTTTCCAATCCCGGCCTGCGCCGACGGTGTGTCGGCCTCAGGGGTCGAATCGCGCTTGCCCTGCATCGCGGCCAAGGCGCCGCGGTAGCGCTTGAGCTGGCCTTCCATCAGAGAGCGAATAATCGGATCAGTCTTCGACAAGCGCTCGGTGATCTGGGCGCTGTCGATCGGAAACAACATGCACTCCGAGAGCGCGATTGCCGTGGCGGTG
>JBBSAA010000006.1:0-32799 GCA_038252715.1 Lysobacterales bacterium
ATCGATTTCGTGCGCGACAACCTCGCCGTTCGCATTGGCTTCCACCACGGCGATGCGCTCGAAGAAGACGGCGACGTCTATGGTGATGCGGTTAATACTGCCGCCCGCATGGCGTCGCTGGCTAAGCGCGAGCAAATCGTCACAACCGCTGCAAGCCTGCAGGGCCTGTCTGGGCTGCCTGAGGTGCGTGGTCTAGGCCGTGCCCGCGTGAGCGGCAAGCTGCTGCCGATCGAGATCGTCGATGTGGTGTGGCAGGAAGACACTTCGGGCATGACGATGGTGCAGAGCGCGATCAGCATCGGTGGCGGCGCAGCGCAGGCCACTGGCGCGAAGCTGCGCATCCGCCATCGCGGCACCGTAGTGGAGCTCGATGAGAATTCCGAGCCCTACATGATGGGTCGCGAGGCCAGCAATCAGTTGGTGGTGGAGGCCGATTGGGTCAGCCGCACGCATGCCCAGATAGAATTCAAGCGCGGCCACTTCATGATCGCCGACCGATCAACGAACGCGACCTACGTCACCATTGGCGAGGACGACGAGCTGCGCGTGCACCGCGACGAGGTTCACCTGCGCAAGTCGGGCACGATCAGCCTAGGCCAGGCGGTCGCGATCAATGTCGACAACGTGATTTATTTCGAGGCTGAGTAAGCGTTGGTGCTGGCACGCTGAAAAAATCGTCACGCAGAAAAAAGGCCGGTTCAACCGGCCTTTTTACTTCCTGCAAGCGACATCAGCCGTCGGTCTACTTCTTCTTGCCCGAGCTGCGCACCGCGTCGACACTGAAGCCGGCATTCGCCGGCTCGCTGCCCGGCGGCGGCGGCGGCGCGACGATTTGCGGCTTGCCTGCCAAAGCCTTGTAACCGAAGACCTCGCGCAGCAGTCGCTCATTGCCGGCGTATTCGGCGGCATTGGTCGGTACGAACTGGGTGGCGCCCAAATTAATCAAGACGTCGTTCAAGGACGGATCGCGGTTCAGGCGCAGCATCGCATCTGACACTTTTTTACGCACGTCAGCCGGCACGGTGGGCCCAGCGGACAAGGCGCGGCCCATGAAGTCGCGCGAGGTCGCGACGGGCACGAGGTTGGGGTAGTCCTTGGCGATATAGCCAGGAACCATGGCCGCGTCGGTTTCGCTGGCAAACACCATTTCCACGCCGTCCTTCCAGCTGGCGGCGACCGACTGGATTTCCGGCTGCGAAATCGGGTTTTTGTACAGCTCGCCGAGCAACAGGTAGCCCATGCTCGGCGCCGACATGCTGACAATACGGCGACCAATCAAGTAGTTCGCGCCCTTGCTGGCGATATCGGGATCGGCAAGCAAGACAAAGCGGGTGGGTTCGGACGAACGCACCAGAGGGGTAAAGCGCTGGCGGTTGACCCGGTAGTCGGTGAAATGGGCTTCTTCTAACGCAAAATCAGTCGGTGCCGCACTGCGCATATCGCGCCAATAGACGTGGTAGTTGGGCGAGGCTTTGAGGATGAAGCGCTGGCCAGTGGCCTTGCCGAGGTAGTCGAGCAAGGGCTTATAGATTTCCTGCGCCTGTGCCGGCGGAAAGTTCGGCTCGACGGTGACAACGTAGTCGGCGGCATTGGCCGGTCGAACCAAGGCCAGCGCGATCACGGCGCCCAGCAAGGCTATTGACAGATTCTTCATGGTGATTTTCTCCCTGTGGGGCAGGTATAACAGAGGAAAGGGCTTTCGCCAATTCACGGTGTCTGAGGCTGTTAACCGCGTCACACCGCGGGCTGTGCCGGTTCAGGAAGGGCGGTTCGGCGGACGGGGTGAGTATCGATAACTAGGTCGGATGGACCACCAGCCGCCAGCACCGCCAGCCCGATCAGCCCGTCGCTAGTCGCGCTGACCACGGTGCCAGCCGCCTTGCCGTCGATGTCGCGCAATTCCACTCCCGGGACGATGCCCACTCCGGCGACAGTGGCCAGCTGTCGCTTGGCTTGGCCCAAATAATGGGTGCGGGCCACGATCTCCTGGCCTGGATAGCAGCCTTTTTTCAGGCTGAAAGCGCCAAATCGCTCCAGCGACAGCATCTGCGGCGTCCAAGCTTCGCGCTGGGAACCAGGCAGGCGCGGCAAACCACGAGCGATATCCAGCGCCAGCCAGCGCGAATCAGCGAGTTCGGACCCTACCGCTAGGGCGCTGTCCCCGGTGGGCAAAACAACTAATGCGTGCCCGGTTTCGGCGCCGTTTCCAAACCAATCAAGGCAGTAGCCAGTGTCAGCCGCGCCGGCGATGAGGCGAGGACCCGCCGTCAAGGCGGCAGGGTCGAGGTCGAATCCGGCGGCGGCGCTCATGTCTTCTCGCACCGCAAGTGAGACTTTGGCGCGAAAGACGAATCGCTGCAGTGCCAGCTTGAGATCCATCGCCGGGTGGTCCGGCAGCACGAGCAGGAACGAGGTCGGCGTCAGGCGAGCCAGCGCAAACAGCGCAATAACGCGGCCTTTGGCCGTCAGCCAGCCGTTCCATTGCCATTGGCCTGCAACCAGCGCCGCGACATCATTCATCAGCTGCGATTGCAGGAAAGACTGGGCATCGGCGCCGTCCACGGCGAGCAATGTGAAGCCCGACAGCGCAGGGAAAACCTGTCCGGGGCGATTTACCTTGAATGGCATGAGATCGGGATTTAACATGTAGGGATGGTTTCCACACCACAGATGATAGGTCAAAGCACGGTGCCCACCGAACCTCCCCAAGAGCAGGAGGCTCCGGTCGATGCGCAAGAGCCGTCGCAGACTGAGGAATACGGCGGACGCGGCGGGCTGGATCCGACTCGCTATGGCGACTGGGAAAAAAACGGTCGCTGCATAGATTTCTGACGCGGCGTCCACGCCCGGCCTGCAACACTCCGCTCTATCTCCTTTCCGCTCCCAGCCTCCAGAGATGCCCATGTCGACGCGCGAACGTCCACTTTCCCCGTTCATGATCGGATCAGTCTACAAGCCGCAAATCACCAGCGTGCTGTCGATCCTGCACCGAGCCACCGGCGTCGTCTTGGCGATCGGCGCGTTGGTATTCGCTGCCTGGTTGATGGCCGTGGCCAGTGGCAGCGACGCCTTCGAACAATTCCGCGAATTTTTTGCCGCGTGGTACGGGCAGGTCGTGCTTTTCGGCTTCACCGCCTGCTTGTCTTATCACTTGTTCAATGGCTTGCGTCACTTGGCCTGGGACATGGGCAAGGGCTTCGAGATTCCAGACGTTTACAAAAGCGGCTACGCGGTGATCGTGTTGACTCTAGTCAGCACAGTCGGACTCTGGTGGTTTGCTCTGCATACCGCCGGAGGCGTCCCATGAGCACGCAACTTCGCGATCCGCTCGCAATTGCCCGCGGCTTGGGCTCGGCCAAAGACGGCGTCAACCATTGGTGGCTGCAGCGCCTGACCGCCATCGTACTGGCCCTGCTGACACCTTGGTTCATCTGGTTCGCCGTTGGTCAGATCGGGGCCGATCAATTCCAAGTTCGTAATGCCATCGCCGCACCGATCAGTGCCTCGCTGCTGCTGTCCTACGTCATCGCGCTGATGTGGCATGCCCGCCTCGGACTGCAGGTGGTCGTTGAGGACTACATCCACGGCTGGCTTGAGGTCGCGCTGCAAATCGCCATCAAGTTGGTCTTCGCGTTCGCCACGGTGGCTGCTGCCATCGCGATCGGCCGCATCGTATTTTCTGCCTGAGCACGCCATGACGACCGCTTACAAGATCACCGAACACAAGTACGACATGCTCGTCGTCGGCGCCGGCGGCGCGGGTCTTCGCGCCACCTTCGGCCTGGCCGCCAAGGGCCTGCAAACCGCCTGCCTGAGCAAAGTATTCCCGACCCGTTCGCACACCGTTGCCGCGCAAGGCGGCATTTCTGCCGCCCTCGGCAACATGGGTGAGGACGATTGGCGCTATCACTTCTTCGATACCGTCAAGGGCTCGGATTGGCTGGGTGACCAGGACGCGATTGAATACATGTGCCGCGAGGCCATTCCCGCGATTATCGAACTTGAACACCAGGGCGTGCCGTTCTCGCGTACCGCCGAGGGCAAGATCTATCAGCGCCCGTTCGGTGGCATGACGACGAAATACGGCGAAGGCCCACCGGCGCAGCGCACTTGCGCCGCCGCCGACCGCACCGGCCATGCGATCTTGCACACGCTCTACCAACAGTCGCTCAAACACGACGCGAAATTCTTCATTGAATACTTTGCGCTCGACCTGATCATGGACGATGAGGGTGTCTGCCGCGGCGTGCTCGCGATCGACATGGCCGAAGGCACGCTGCACCTGTTCCGCGCCCAAGGCGTGGTGCTGGCGACGGGCGGTTACGGCCGCGCGTATTTCTCTGCGACGTCGGCCCACACTTGCACCGGCGACGGCGGCGGCATGGCGCTGCGCGCGGGGCTGCCGCTGCAAGACATGGAGTTCGTGCAGTTCCATCCGACTGGCATTTACGGTGCGGGCTGCCTGATTACCGAAGGCGTGCGCGGTGAGGGCGGCATTTTGCGCAACTCCGCTGGCGAGCGTTTCATGGAGCGTTATGCGCCGAGCGTGAAAGACTTGGCACCGCGCGACATGGTCAGCCGCGCGATGACGATCGAGATCCGCGAGGGCCGGGGCGTGGGCCCGAAGAAGGACCATATCCATCTCGACCTGACCCATCTCGACCCGAACGTGATTCACGAAAAGCTGCCGGGCATTTCCGAAACCGCAAAGATTTTCGCCGGCGTCGACGTCACCAAGCAGTCGATTCCGGTCCTGCCGACCGTTCACTACAACATGGGCGGCCTGCAGACGAACTACCACGGCGAAGTCGTGACGCTCAAGGACGGCAACCCGGATCACGTTGTCCCGGGCCTGTACGCGATCGGTGAAGCGGCCTGCGTGTCGGTTCACGGCGCCAATCGCCTGGGATCGAATTCGTTGCTGGACTTGGTGGTGTTTGGTCGCGCCGTTGCCAACCGGTGCGCTGAAACAATCAAGCCCGGCCAGTCACACAAGAGCCTGCCTGCGAGCGCGTGTGACAAGTCGCTGGCGAACCTCGACAAACTGCGTTTTGCCAAGGGCGACACGCCAACGGCGAAGATCCGCGACAATATGCAAAACATCATGCAGAACGACGCCGCCGTGTTCCGCACCGGCGAGACGTTGCAGCAGGGCGTGAGCAAGATCCGCGAGGCCTACGACAGTTTTGCCGACGTCAAGGTCTCGGATACCTCGATGATCTGGAACTCTGACTTGATCGAAACCCTCGAGCTGCAAAACCTGCTTGGACAGGCTGTGGCAACGATGGTGTCGGCGGAGAATCGCAAGGAATCGCGCGGCGCGCATGCTCGCGAGGACTTCAGCAAGCGCGACGACGCCGAATGGATGAAGCACACCTTGTGCTGGGTTGACGAGCAGGGCAAGACCAAGATCGACTATCGCCCGGTGCACCTGAGCGTGTTGACCAAGGACGTAGACGTTATCCCGCCCAAAGAACGTAAGTACTGACGGTAGCCCGCGTTACTTCACGGCGAAAGCCGCACCACGCCGCCAAATCGAGAAGCGAACAAGATGGCCGAGTTTTCCCTCCCCAAGAATTCCAAGGTCGGCAAGGGCAAGCACTATCCCGCGCCCGCCGGTGCCAATCGCACGCGCGAATTCAAGATTTATCGCTGGAGCCCGGATGACACCGGCAACCCGCGCGTCGATACCTACGAGGTCGATCTCGATACTTGTGGCCCGATGGTTCTTGATGCGCTGATCAAGATCAAGAATGAGATTGATCCGACCCTAACCTTCCGCCGTTCCTGCCGTGAGGGAATCTGCGGCAGCTGCGCGATGAATATCGACGGCACCAATACGCTGGCCTGCACCAAGGGTATTTCCGAGTGCGGCGGTAAGGATGTGCCGATCTATCCACTCCCGCACATGCCGGTGGTCAAGGATCTGGTGCCCGACCTAAGCCATTTCTATGCGCAATACGCGTCCATCAAACCGTGGATTCGTACTCAAAGCTCGCCGCCAGCAGCGACAGAAAGGCTGCAGTCGCCGGAAGACCGAAAGAAACTTGATGGCCTGTACGAATGCATTCTATGCGCCTGCTGCTCGACCTCCTGTCCGAGCTACTGGTGGAATGGCGATCGTTACCTCGGGCCGGCCGTGCTGTTGCAGGCGTATCGCTGGATCATCGATTCGCGCGATGAAGACACCGGCGCCCGCCTTGACGACTTGGAAGACCCGTTCAAGCTCTATCGTTGCCATACCATCATGAATTGCACGCGGACGTGCCCAAAGGGGCTGAATCCGGCAAAAGCCATCGGCGAGATCAAGAAGCTCATGCTCCAGCGCCGCGGCGCCTGACCGCACGGACGACAAGACGATGGTCAATAATTTGTTCTGGCCCGCGGTCGCGATGGCCTTGCTAACCGGCATCGTCTGGGCCCGGCTATATTCGGTGCGCATCCCTGAGATGCGTCGACGCAAGATCCAGCCTCAAAGCATTGCCCAAAGCGCGCAGCGCGACACCGCATTCGAAGACACCCGCGCTTCTGACAATTTCAAGAACCTATTTGAATTGCCGGTGCTGTTCTACTTGGCCTTGTTCGTGGCTCACGCGAGCGGGCAGGTAGGTTCGACGGTAGTTTTTCTAGCCTGGCTTTTCGTCGCGTTGCGTTGGCTGCACAGCGGCATCCAGTGCACGTATAACCGGGTGATGCACCGCTTTACAGTCTATTTCCTGGGCGGCATGGTGCTTTGGCTGCTCTGGGCTTTGCTCGCCTACGGACTGTCGGTGTGAGTGACGCCGACGAGGTTGAGCTGCGCCGGCTGCGCTGGCGATGCCGCCGGGGCATGCGCGAGCTTGACCAGCTGATGCTGAGATATCTTGACCAGCTTTGGCCTACAGCAGATGAGGCAGAAAGAAGCGTTTTCCTACGCCTGCTCGACAGCGAGGACGATAAGCTGTGGCGATGGTGCATGGGCCGCGAACGGCCCGAGGAACCGCAACTTCATGCCCTCGTCGAACGAATCATTGAACTGCCGCATTGACTGGCGTCCCTCAGGCAGTCTGCTACTCGCTATCGTTGCGCTGACCGGCTTGGCGGTAGTGTCCGTGTGGCTCAGCGCCATGCCGTGGCCCGTGGCTCTGCTCTGTACTCTGACCTGCCTTTCGCAGGGGTTGCACCTGCTTCGAAAGGAGTCGGCCAAGCCTGCGGCGAGCATTTTCTTGTCCAGCGACTCGGGCGAGGCGCTGCTGAACTTTCCCGACTGGCAGCAGTCATGGACCCAAGTCCGTATTCTCTTTCGTGGTCCGCTGGCGAGTTTGGTTGGCCGCGATGGCCTCGGTCAGGGGCGACGGCTACTGTGGTGGCCTGATACCTTGCCAGCGTCGGCGCGACGACAGTTGCGTCTAGTCGCTGGCCGGCTGCCGGCGACCATTTCCCCGATGGCGCTGCCGCCGGGTTCGTAAAACAAGGATATCCATGTTCCAGCCGCTGTCCCTGTCCATTGGCTTGCGCTACCTGCGGGCGAAACGCCGCAATGGCTTCATCTCCTTCATTTCGATGGCATCGATCCTCGGAATTATCATCGGGGTGATCGCGCTCATCACCACGATCTCGGTGATGAGCGGCTTTCAGGAGGAGTTGCGCGCATGCATCCTAGGAATGGTCGCGCACGCCACGGTCGAAGGCGTCGATGGGCCGCTCCAACGCTGGCCGACAGCGGTCACGCTCGCCAAAACCGACCCGCGAGTGCTCGGCGCCGCACCGTATGTCGAGCGTGAGGCGATGATCCAGTCCGGACGCGCGCAGGGCGTGATGATCCGCGGCATCGTTCCCGAGCTTGAGCCGACGGTTTCAGAAATTGGCGCAAAAATGAAGGTCGGCAAGCTCAGCGATCTCGTTCCAGGCGCCTACAACATCATCGTCGGGCGTGAGCTCGCCAATTGGCTCGATGTGGGTGTGGGCGACAAAGTCACGGTTTATGTGCCCGAATTCACCACAACGCCGGTCGGTGCGGTGCCCAAAGTGCGGCGCTTCACGGTGGTCGGGATCTTCGAGGCCGGCGCGCAGGAATACGACCTGGGCTTGGCCGTGGTGCACATGCAAGATGCGCAGAAACTGACGCGTTTGGGCGATGGCGTTACCGGCGTGCGGCTCAAGCTGACCGATCTGTGGAATGCCTGGCCCGTGGCCCGCGATCTGGCAGACCGCATGCAGGCGCAGGGCCCCTATCGAGTCCGCGATTGGACCCGCGACCACGAGAACTTCTTTCGCGCCTTGAAGATGGAGAAAACCGTGATGTTCATCCTGCTGTCGCTGGTCATTGCGATCGCAGCGTTTAACTTGGTGTCGTCGCTGGTGATGTTGGTGCAGGACAAGCAGGCCGATATCGCCATCCTGCGCACGCTGGGGCTTACACCTGGCGGGGTGATGCGCGTGTTCATCGTGCAGGGCATGGTCATTGGCGTCGTGGGTATCGCCATCGGTGTCGCGTCTGGCGTGCTGCTGTCGCTCAACCTGGCGCACATCGTCAAATTCATCGAAGGACTGACCGGTAGCGAGCTGATGCCTTCCGATGTTTACTACATCAATGGCGTACCCACCGTCGTCAACGCCAGCGACGTAATGATGATTGCGGGTTTGGCGTTCGTGCTGTGCCTGCTAGCTACCTTGTACCCGGCTTGGCGCGCTTCGCGCACCGATCCGGCCACGGCGCTGCGCTATGAGTAAGCCCATGATCCCAAACACCGACATCAAGATCGCGCATTCGGCAGCTGCCGCGGTCATTTCCTGCCGCGACCTGGGCAAGACGTATCGCGAGGGCGACCTAGTCACGCCGGTGTTCGACGGCTTGCAGCTAGAAGTAGGCGCGGGCGAGACGGTCGCAATCGTTGGCGCATCAGGCGCGGGCAAGAGCACCTTGCTGCACTTGCTCGGTGGCCTAGACTCGGCCAGTTCGGGCGAGGTGTATGTCGCTGGCCAATCGATGTCGGGCCTGTCTGATTCTCAACGCGGTTTGTTGCGAAATCGGGCACTGGGCTTCGTCTATCAATTCCACCACTTATTGCCTGAATTCACCTCAGTTGAAAATGTGATGATGCCGCTGTTGATCGTGGGTGAATCGGTGACAACCGCCCGGCCGAAAGCTGAGGCGCTGCTCACCCGCGTGGGCTTGGGTCATCGGCTCGGCCACAAGCCAGGTGAGTTGTCCGGCGGCGAGCGCCAACGTGCGGCAGTTGCACGCGCCCTGGTTACGCGTCCAGCCTGCGTGCTTGGCGACGAGCCCACCGGCAACCTCGACGAGAAAACCGCAGCTAGTGTCTTTGAACTAATGCTTGAACTGAACCGCGAAATTGGCACCGCACTGGTGCTGGTCACGCACGACCACCGCCTCGCACGGCGTATGGGCCGTACCTTGGAATTGACCCAGGGACGCCTCCAGCCGCTGCAATTCCCGGACTAGGTCGTGCTTTCCCGCCAGCCGCCGCCACCGATGGGACTGTCGGTGGCCGCGGGCTTGTTGGCGGGCGTCTGCATGGTCCAAGTATTTCCGGCGCTGCCTCCGGTTTGGCTGGGCCTGGTGCTCACCGTGGTGGCTGCGCTGGCTTTCCTGCGGTTCGCGCGCGCACGGGTATTTTTTGCCTGTGCCATTGGAATCGCTTGGGCCTGTACCGTCGGACAAGGCGTGATGACGGCGCGCTTGCCAATGTCGCAGGATGGCAGCGACGCAGTTTTGGAAGGACGTATCTCTGGCCTGCCAATTCTCGAACCGGACTCGGTTCGCTTTGATTTTCGCATCGACGGCGGCAGTGATGAGGCGCTAATTGGCCGCACGGTTCGGCTGGGCTGGTATGGGGCCCCACCACAGTTTGTCCCCGGCAGCCGCTGGCACCTCGTCGCGCGGCTGAAGCGACCGCGCGGTGTGCTCAATCCCGGCGGCTATGATTTCGAGAAGTCAGCGCTGGTGCAGCGATTGGCGGCAACGGGCTATGTGCGGGAACCGGCGCTGGCACGGCGACTATCGGACGGGCAGGGAGTTGACCGCTGGCGCGACCGAATTGCGAGCCAGATCGAACGCGCTTTGCCAGGAGGCCGCGCACGATTTGTGCGCGCGTTGGCGATCGGCGACACCCGAACGCTAACCGATGCTGATTGGGAAACCTTGCGCGCCACAGGGCTGACCCATCAGATCGCCATCTCCGGTTTCCACGTGGGCATGGTCGCGGGCTTTGGCGCCTTGCTCGCGGGCGGATTGTTTCGCTTGTTTCCAAGCGCGGCGAGACGCCTGCCCAGGCCGCAGGCAACCGCGCTGGCGGCCTTGGTTTTTGCCGCCGCCTATACCGCGTTGGCCGGGTTTGCGCTGCCTACCGTCCGAACCTTGCTAATGATTGCGGCCGTGCTTCTCGCGCGCTTGCTGCGACGACCACAGTCGGGTGCGGACGCTTTTGCGTTGGCGACCATAGCGGTACTGCTGTTCGATCCATTGTCGGTGCTGACGCCGGGCTTTTGGCTCAGCTTTGCCGGCGTGGCCTGGCTGCTGTGGTGCCTGCCGCACGCGCCTGCCACGAGTTGGCTGCGCCCGTTCCTCGAAGCGCAGGGCGTATCGGTGTTGGGTTTATTGCCGCTGACGGTCTGGTTTTTTGGGCAAGCGTCGCTGCCTGGCCCGTTGGCTAACCTGATCGGTATTCCAGTGATCAGCTTGGTCGTGGTGCCTCTGGCCTTGCTCGGGCTGGCGTTGGCGCCGGTATCGACAGCGGCCGCGGGCTTGCTGTGGCATGCCTCGGCGTGGGTGATGGAGAAATTGTGGTGGCTGCTGGAGCGAATGGCGTCCTGGCCGGCGGCAACGGTGTGGTTTCCGGAGCCTAGCTTGGTCGCGCTGGCGCTGGCCCTAACGGCGGCCTTTTGGCTGCTCTTGCCTCGTTCAACCCCTGGCAAGGGACTGGCACTCTTTTTGTTGCTGCCACTGCTATGGCCGGATCGGCTCGCACCCTTGGCGGGGGAGGTGGTTATTGATGTGATCGATGTCGGCCAGGGTTTGTCGGTGCTGGTTCAGACCCAAGACCACGCCTTGCTGTTCGATACCGGCTCGGCCAGCGCGCGTGGTCTGGACATGGGTGAGGCGGCGGTGCTGCCGGCATTGCGGGCCCTGGGCGTCGAGCGGCTCGATTGGTTAGTCGTCAGCCACGGTGATAATGACCACGCCGGTGGCCTGCCAGCCCTACGACGCGCGTTTCCCGACGTGCCGGTGCTCGCACCCGACGGCTGGGCGAGGACAGGTATGGGTCGCTGTGAGGCAAACCAGCGCTGGCGGTTTGATGGCGTTGACTTCCGATTTCTGCATCCGCCCCCGCTGTTCCCCTACCTGACCAACGACAGTTCCTGCGTGCTGCGGATTTCTGCGCGGGGTCATGTGATCTTGCTGCCGGGCGATATTGGTCGTCACGTCGAGGCACGCCTCGTACAAGAGCAGCCAGCCCTGCTCAAGGCTGATCTATTGCTCGCTCCGCACCACGGCAGCGCGTCATCGTCCACGGACGCCTTCGTGGCAGCGGTCCAGCCGAGAGAGGTCGTTTTCGCCACGGGCGCCGGCAACCGCTTTGGCCATCCAAGCGCCGAGGTTGTGCAGCGGTACCGGCATGCACAGGCTCAGGTACATGACACCGCGCAAACCGGGGCGCTGCGCTTTCATCTGGACCGACAGGGCATCAAACTGGTGTCGTCGCGGCGTCAGGACCAGCGCCGTTACTGGCGGGAGCGGTCGGACACGCGCACAGGCTATGCTATTGGCAGTCCCGATTCAGAGAGGTGAATTCGTGCTGGAAGTGATTAAGTCCGGTGGTTGGGTCATGGCGCCCATCCTGCTGCTCGCGGTGCTGGCCTTGGCCATCATCGTCGAACGCTTCTGGACGCTGCGCCGGAAAGAAGTCCTGCCGCCAGGCCTGGGCGACGAAGTCCGCGAGTGGGCGCGCGGCCACCAACTCGACCCCAAGCACATCGAAGTGCTGCGCCGTAATTCGCCGCTCGGTCAATTGCTCGCATCGGCGCTGGACATGCGCTATCGCCCGCGCGAGATGATCAAGGAACGAATCGAGGATACCGGTCGGCACGTCGTGCATGACATGGAGCGCTTTATGAACACGCTCGGCACCATTGCCAGCGTGTCGCCGCTGCTGGGCCTGCTGGGCACGGTGTTTGGAATGATCCAGATGTTCCTCGGCATCTTGACCTCGGGCGTCGGCGACGCGAATCAGCTGGCCGGCGGCATTGGCCAGGCCCTGGTCAGTACTGCCGCTGGTTTGTGCGTGGCTATCCCGGCGCTGATGTTCCACCGCTATTTCCGTGGGCGCATCGCTGAATACGTGGTCGACATGGAGAAACAGGCAATCACCCTGCTCGATGCGATCGATGAGGGAGCGATCCCCAGCGTCAAACCCGTGTCACGCGGCAAGCAGGACAAGTCGTGAACCTGGGGGCGCGGCGCACCGACGAAGATCCAGAGATCAATCTGATCTCGCTGATCGACGTTCTTTTTTGCTTGATCTTGTTCTTGGTGGTGACCACCACGTTCAACCAACGATCAATGCTCAAGCTGCAGCTGCCGCAGGCGCAGGCCACGGTAAAAGCTGAGCCCGGTGAGCCCTTGGTCGTGTTGGTCGATGCCGAAGGCAAGTACTACGTTGGTAGCAGCGAAGTGTTGAAAAACTCGGTCGCTGACCTCAAAGAGGCGGTTATCGGGATGGCGGGTGACCGTCGCGACCAACCCGTGGTGATACGCGCTGATGCACGTGCGCCTTACCAGTCGATGATCACCGCGATGGACGCCTTAGGCCAGTTAGGCTTCACGCAGATCCAGCTGGCGACGACGCCTGAAGCCAAGAAACAATGAACGAACCTGAAGTGAAAGCCAATTATTGGCAGGTTTACCGCCGGCTGCTGATGTTCGCGCGGCCGTTTTGGCCGCTGCTGGGTTTGGCCGCCGTCGGCATGTTGATCGAAGCCGGCGCGGCCTCGTATTTCGCGTCGCTGATGAAGCCGATCATCGACGAGACCTTCGTTGCGCGTAGTCCCAGCGTGCGCTGGGTTTTGCCACTGACGATCCTCGGCCTGTTCGTTATGCGAGGCATCGCGACCTTCGTTACCGACATCTCGATGGCGCGGGTTGGCAACGGCTTGTCTCGTAGCCTGCAACTGCAGCTGTTCGACAAATTCTTACGCCTACCCAGCAAACGCTACGACGTCGAATCGGTGCCAGCCTTGTTGTCTCGACTGGGCTATGACACGGGCCAGATGACGGGTGCGGTCACCGAGGCGCTGAAAGTCATCATCACCGACTCCATCACGATCATCGGCCTGCTCGGTATCATGATGTGGGAAAGCTGGCGTGTTACTGCAGCGATGCTGATCGTCGCGCCAGGGATTGCCATCATTTCGTCCTATGTCAGCGGCCGTTACCGACATATCAATCGCGGCATCCAGCAGGCCGTTGCGAAAACCGGCCAAGCGACAATGGAGATCCTGTCGGCGCAGCAGGAAGTAAAGATTTATGGCGCCCAGGACGCTGAAGTGGGTCGCTTCGCCGACTTGACCCAACGCAACATGCGGCTGTCGATGAAGATTGAAACTACGCGCGGCGCGGCCTCGTCCACCGTGCAGATGCTGGGGGCGGTCGCGCTTGCGGTCATCTTGTTCCTAGCTGGCAATGAAGCGATTGCTGGGCGCATGAGCGCTGGCGGTTTCGTCAAGATCATGATCGCCATGATGGCCCTGCTGCCCTCGCTCAAGCGCATCACCAATGTGCAAAGTCCACTGCAGCGTGGCCTGTCGTCCGCGGAGCGTCTGTTTGCGATGGTCGATGAGCCCAACGAGGCCGACACCGGTACCGAGCCTTTGACGCGTGCGAAGGGCGAGATCGAATTTCGCAATGTCGGGCTACGCTACGATGGCCAGCCGGAATCGGCGATCACCAATGTCTCGTTTACCGCGCGCCCAGGTACGGTCACTGCGATTGTCGGGCGCTCGGGCAGTGGTAAGTCCAGCCTGATCCGTCTATTACCGCGCTTTTACGAACCCAGTTCCGGTCAGGTCTTGCTTGACGGCAAACCGATTGATCATTACCGACTCGCCGATTTGCGCCGCCAGATCGCCTTGGTGGGCCAGCGGGTGATGTTGTTCGATGACACCGTGTCGGCCAATATCGCCTACGGTCAGGACGCCGACAATCGGGCCGCCATCCGTGCCGCCGCCGACGATGCCAATGCCAGCGAGTTCATCGATCGCTTGCCGCATGGCCTTGACACCACCATTGGTGAAAACGGCGGACTGCTTTCTGGCGGCCAGCGCCAGCGCATCGCCATCGCGCGAGCCATTTTGAAAGATGCGCCGATCCTGATTCTCGATGAAGCTACGGCCGCGCTCGACAACGAATCAGAACGACTCGTGCAGGACGCACTGGACCGGCTGATCCCAGACCGCACGACCTTGGTCATCGCCCATCGGCTGTCAACCATTGAACATGCCGACCAAGTGTTGGTGCTTGATCAGGGTAGATTGGTGGAGCAGGGCACACACGCGCAACTGTTGGCGCAGGGCGGCTTGTATTCGTACCTGCATCGAATGCAGTTTCGCGAGGCGGAGACCGGGTGAAGCCCGCGCTCGAGCGCTGGCTGCTGCAGCGCTGGTACGGCGGCGTTGCGCCGGGCTTCGGTTTGCGCTTGCTGTCGCTGGTCTATCGCGGACTCGCTGCCGGGCAACGTGGTGTCTATGCCATGGGCTGGAAGAAAACGCACCGTATTGCGGTGCCGATTATTGTGATCGGCAACTTTACCGCCGGCGGAACCGGCAAGACGCCCTTGATCGTTGCGCTCGCTAACCATTTGCAGGCGCAGGGATATCGTCCGGGCATCATCAGCCGCGGTTATGGGCGAAGCTCGCAGGCGCCGATTCGCGTCGAACGCGATACGGCGCCGGCCCTATGTGGCGACGAGCCCCGCTTAGTCTTCGAACGTACCGGATTGCCCGTATTCGTGGATCGTGATCGCGTCGCCGCTGCGCAGGATGCGCGTGTGGCCGGTTGCGATGTGATCCTTGCCGACGATGGGCTGCAGCACTGGCGGCTCGCGCGCGATGTTGAGATCGAAGTCGTCGATGGCGCGCGTCGCTACGGAAACCGGCGTTTAATTCCAGCCGGCCCCTTGCGCGAAATGCCGCGGGACACGGGCCTGCGCGTGGTCAATGGCGGCAACGCCGACAAGGTGGGCGAGTGGCGTATGGATCTGCAGCTTTCCAGCGCAGTTTCCTTGGTCAGCGGTGAACGGCGGCCGTTGACGGCCTTCGCTGCGAAACCGGTGCATGCGCTCGCCGGCATCGGCAATCCTGCGCGCTTTTTCGCCGCCTTGCGTGCCGAGGGTGTCATTGTTGCCGAACACGCGTTCCCCGATCACCACGCTTACCGCCCCGAAGATTTCACCGGCATGCTAGGTGCGATCCTGATGACGGAGAAAGACGCGGTGAAATGCCGCGGCCTCGGCCTTGACCATGCATGGTCGGTGCCAGTTGAAGCTATTTTGCCTGACGATTTTTTCGCTGCGCTCGATTCAAGACTTGAAGCCCTTCGCCATGACCGATCCTGATTTCATCGTCGCTATTCCGGCCCGCTACGGTGCGTCGCGGTTGCCCGGCAAACCATTGCGCTTGATTGCTGGCGAGCCAATGGTCGTGCACGTCGCGCGCCGGGCCTTGGCAGCGGGCGCGTCCCAGGTCGTGGTAGCGACCGATGACCAACGCATCGCCGACGCAGTCGCGGGGTATCCATTGACCGCGGTTTTGACTCGCAGCGATCACCCCTCTGGTACCGATCGATTGGCCGAGTGTGCGAAGACCCTGGCTTGGCGCGATGAGCAAATTGTCGTCAACCTGCAGGGCGATGAGCCGTTTGCGCCAGTGGCGGGCATCCGCGAAGTGGCGCGCGTGCTCGCTGCCTCGGGCACGGAAATGGCGACATTGGCGGCACCAATTGACGACGCCGAGACGTTTTTTGATCCCAATGCCGTGAAGGTCGTCTGTGACGCGCGTGGACTGGCGCTGTATTTCAGCCGTGCACCGATTGCTTGGCAGCGCGACCAATTCGCCCGCGATCGCACCAGTGCGCCAGCGGTCGGCGCGCTGCGTCATATCGGGATCTACGCTTACCGTGCCCGATTCCTGCGGGTATTCACTGGCTTGCCTCCCGGACGGCTTGAGGCACTGGAGGCGTTGGAACAGCTGCGGGTGCTTGAAGCGGGTTATCGAATCGCGGTGGGCTTGGCGCCGGTGCCGTTCCCGCCCGGAGTCGATACGGAGGCCGATATTGAGCGAGCCGAGCGCAGGTTCCTAGCCGGTCGAGACGTCGTTTAGCGGGCAACGGCGCATCCGCGTTCGGCTGTCGGATGTCCTGAGCCAGCGGCGTATTGGCCGCGTCCGTGCATAATGGCAAGGACACGGGATGATCAGGCTTCCCGAATGACTCGCGCCGGCGCCGGCTCTTCATCGCGCTGCTGCGGTGGTGAGCTTTAGACGCCATCTTCCGTGCGCGTTGCCATGGCCTTTTCGCTGGCCAGCGGCGTATTGGCCGCGTCCGTGCATAATGGCAAGGACACTGGATGATCAGGCTTCCCGAATGACTACTGCGCCGGCGCCGGCTCTTCATTCCTCGCTCAATTGGCTCAATGCCGATCCGCAGACGCTGTCTGCGCAGCGTGGACGCGTATTGGTTCTGGTGTTCTGGAACGCCAGCTCGGCGTACAGCCAGAACCTCATTGATGAGTTGCTTCGACTCAAGCTACGGCACCCGGTCGGACTGGCGGTACTGGGTGTGCACCAGCCCAAGTTTGATGCCGAGATTGACGGGAAGACGGTACAAAAAGCCCTGAATCGCGCCGGAGTGAACTTTCCCGTCGCCAACGACCGTGGTTGGGTCGCTTGGCAGCACTACGGCATTGTCAGTTGGCCCTCGATGGCGCTCATCGATTCTAATGGCCTGCTGCGCGACATTTTCTCCGGCGACGACCAGATGGTTGCCCTAGATTCAGCGATCCAGTCGCTGATGGAAGAAGCCGGTCCGGGCCTGATGCCGGCGCCAAACTTGCACTTAAGTGGGCAGGAAGCGCCTGCGCCGCTCCTGTTTCCTTCGGGCTTGGTGGCGACCGAATCCCACCTTTACGTTTGCGACACCGGCCATCATAGGGTGTTGGAATGCACTCACGAAGGCCGAATTTTGCGCCAATTCGGGACCGGCTATCCGGACCTCGTCGATGGCGCGCCTGACGAGGCAGCGTTTCGATTCCCGCGAGGGATGTGCCTGATGCGCGACTATTTGTACGTCGCTGACACCGGCAACCACGCCTTGCGCCGCATTCACTTGATCGACGGCCAAGTGCATACCCTACTGGGCAGCGGACGCATGGGCGTTCCGGTCGAAAGCAACGTCACTCGCGCTGCCGATTGCCCGCTGAACCAACCGACCGCGGTGGTGGGCAGCAATGACCGGCTATTCATCGCGATGACCGGCACGAACCAGGTTTGGGAACTCGACTTGGGCAACTCGCGGCTCAAGTTCGTCGCTGGCACCGGTCAGTTGGGGATTGCCGATGGGCCCGGACGAAACGCCTTGCTGGCCCAACCGATGGGAATGGCGATCGTTCAGCAAACGCTTTATGTCGCCGATTCGGCATCGTCGGCGGTGCGGGCCATCCAATTACAGCAATCGAACGTACAAACGCTGGTTGGCCAAGGGCTGTACGAATTTGGCGAACACGATGGCCAGCGCCGCGACGCGCGCCTGCAATATCCACAAGCACTGGCCTTGGAAACCAACAGCCCGATTCTCTGGGTCGCCGATACGTACAACGGCAGCCTGCGCAAGCTCAAGCTTGGCGGCGGTGAGATGAGCACGCATCCTTTGCCGCAACGATTGAACCAGCCGGTCGCGCTGTCGACCACCCACAACACCCTGTGGATCGCTGACGCCGCCGCCCACGAAATACTGCGCCACGACTTGGCGACGGGCCTGCTCACGCGGGTCTCCGTCGGCGAGTGAACCCGCGGCCCGGGTCGGCGATAATGTCGCGATGACGGATGTCGTTCCCATTGCCGCGCTCGATCCAGCCCCCGCGCTCGCCGGCTTTGATGGCAAAGAATTCGTCCGCGAACTGACCACTGCGCCCGGTGTGTACCGGATGCTGGCTGCAGATGGCAGCGTGTTGTATGTGGGTAAGGCCGCGTCCTTGAAAAAGCGCGTTGCCAGTTATTTCCGCGCGGACTTACCGTCGCGCCGAATCGCGCTGATGGTGGCGCAAATCGCCCGCATGGAAATTACCGCCACGCGCAACGAAGCCGAGGCACTGATACTCGAAAACCAGATGATCAAGTCGCTGCGGCCGCGCTACAACGTGCTGCTGCGCGATGACAAGAGTTATCCATACATCTTGCTTACCGATGAAACTTGGCCGCGGATCGCCTATCAGCGCGGCTCGCGCGCGATTCCAGGCAGGTATTTCGGGCCGTATCCAAGCGCGGGCGCGGTCAAGGAAACGCTGGACCTGATGCAGAAAATCTTCAAACTGCGCACCTGCGAGGACAGCGTGTTCCGCAATCGCAGCCGACCCTGCCTGCAGCACCAAATCGGGCGTTGCAGCGCGCCTTGCGTGGGCTTCATTGCCACCCGCGACTACGACGCCAGCGTGCGCCGGGCAAACTTGTTTCTGGAGGGGCGCAGTACGGAACTGGTTGATGAGCTGGGCAAGTCGATGGAAGCGGCCAGCACCCGACTCGATTTCGAGCAGGCCGCGCAGTTGCGCGACACCATTGCCGGGATTCGCAAGATTCAAGCCAAGCAATACGTTGAGGGCGAGCAAGTCGAGATGGACGTGCTGGCCTGCGTGATGGGGCAGGGCGTTGCCTGCGTGATGCTGCTCGCGTTTCGTAACGGCATGAACCAGGGTACGCGCTCGTTCTTTCCCAAGCTCAACGGCGCCGATTCACCGGAGGAGGTGTTGTCGGCATTCGTCGCCCAGTATTACCTCGAGAAGACCCCGCCGCGGGAGATCGTGCTTAGTCACGAAATCGCCGACTTGGCCTTATTTGAGTCCGTATTTAGCGACATGGCCAAGCGCCGCGTTGAGATCAAGGCCAGCGTACGCGGCGAACGCGCGCGTTACCTTGACTTGGCGCGGCATAACGCCGAATTGTCCTTGTTGGCCCAACAGAGCAGCAGTGCCAGCCAGCGCGCGCGTCTGGACTCCTTGCAGCAGCTGCTGAGTTTGGCGGCGCCGCCACAGCGGATCGAGTGTTTCGACATCAGCCACACGATGGGCGAGGCGACGGTGGCGTCTTGCGTCGTGTTTGACGCTGAGGGTCCAGTCCGAGCCCAGTATCGCCGCTTCAACATTGCCGGTATCACGCCCGGCGATGACTACGCCGCGATGCATCAGGCCTTGGAACGCCGGTTCAAGCGCGCAATCGAGGAAGGTGTCATGCCGGATTTACTTCTGATTGACGGTGGCATGGGGCAGTTGGCGCAAGCCAGGCAGGTATTGGCCGAGCTCGGCGTCTCTGGATTAGCGATGGTTGGCGTGTCCAAAGGTGTGGAACGACGTGCGGGCCACGAGACCCTGGTGTTCCCCGATGGCCGCGAGCTGCGGCCGGGCGTGGAGTCACCTGGGCTGCAGTTGATCCAGCAGGTGCGAGACGAGGCCCACCGGTTTGCGATCACCGGCCACCGTGGCCGCCGACAGAAAACCCGTGAAACCAGCCGACTGGAGGACATTGCCGGTATCGGACCGCGCCGGCGCTCCAGCCTGCTCAAGCATTTCGGAGGCCTGTCCGGTCTCAAGGCGGCGGGCGCGGAGGAAATTGCGCGCGTGGACGGCATCAATCACGCGTTGGCTGAACGCATATATGCTTCACTGCATGGCCTTGAAGCCCCCGCGCAGGAATCTTGAGTGAGATTGACGATCCCTACCGTATTGACCTTGATCCGGATCGTTCTGATCCCGGTCTTTGTCCTAGTGTTCTATTGGAAGCACCCGTGGAGCAATGTCTTCGCGACGGCGGTGTTTGTCGTGGGCGCGCTTACCGACTGGCTCGACGGTTGGGTCGCGCGGCGTTTCAACATGTTTTCCACGTTTGGCGCTTTTCTTGATCCAGTAGCAGACAAACTGGCTGTGACCGTCGCCCTGTTCGTCGTCGTGCAGGCGCATCCAACCCTATGGATGGCGCTGTTGTCGGCCGTGATCGTAGGCCGTGAGATCACTATTTCGGCGCTGCGCGAGTGGGTGGCACAGATGGGCGCCCACGGACTGGTAAAAGTCGCCGGCCTCGGCAAGATCAAAACGATCGTCCAAATGGTGGCGATCAGCTGCGTCATTTTCCGGGAAGACCTGCTGGGTTTGCCGATTTTCCACATTGGCGAATGGCTGCTGGCGGTCGCCGCCGGGCTCACTTTATGGTCGGGTTTCGACTATATGCGGGCCTCTTGGCCGACTATTAGCAAGGATTGATGGCCGCGGGCTTCAGGCGTCCGGGCCTCGAAGTTAATCTAGGTGTTGACATAAAAGCCCCGATCGCCAAAAATACGCGTCTGCCTGCGGGAATAGCTCAGTTGGTAGAGCACGACCTTGCCAAGGTCGGGGTCGCGAGTTCGAGTCTCGTTTCCCGCTCCAGGTTCGACAAAACCCCGCTCGCCGGGGTTTTGTTTTTATCAGGCATTGATCCGCGCGCTGGCTGCGCTAATCTAGGTTCCTGAGTTAGTCATCCTGGCCGGGTGGCAGAGTGGTCGAAAGATTCGCGCTTTCGATCTGCGTCAGCAGATCGAGTGAATCTTGAGAGCGAGGCAGGGATGCCGAGCGGCCACTTCGCCATGAAGGGCTCGGAGCGCTACAATCGTCATCTGGCCGGGTGGCAGAGTGGTTATGCAGCGGACTGCAAATCCGCGTACGCCGGTTCAATTCCGACCTCGGCCTCCAAGTTAAAAGCCCCGCTTCGGCGGGGTTTTTTCTTTGTAGCTTTGTAGCTTTGTCGTTTTGCTACCGCCCAGCCGCCCAGCCGCTCTACCGCACGACGCTTCCTAATAAGTCGTCATCCCAGCGAACGCTGGGATCCAGCGTCTTTGACCCTGGTTGAGCCGGTTGGCCGCTCGAGGAGGTCATCTATGGCGGATCTTGCACCCTCAGCTTTGAGGCAAGGGACAAGCGCTGGATCCCGGCCTTCACCGGCATGACGGGATAACGAGAGAGTGAGATGACAGCGGAAAATATTGGCGAGGGCAGGAGCGCGTTGTCATGCGTGAGTCTGTCCGTCCCGGGTTATTTCCGGCAACATAACCAAGCAGCCCGCCCGGGTGGCGAAACTGGTAGACGCATGGGACTTAAAATCCCCCGGCCGCAAGGCCATGAGGGTTCGACTCCCTCCCTGGGCACCAAGATCCCCTCGCGCTCGGTATGCTTGCTTGGTCAAGTTTGAGGAGCCGGTGATGCTGTCGTCCCGTTATTGGTTGTTTGCCAGTTGCATCGTGTTGGCGTTGCTATCGCTGATCGGACTGTTCTGGTCCTGGGGATTTGTCGGTCCTGCTGTCGTTTTTGGCGCACTGGCGATTCTAGGCATGGTCGATGTGCTGCAAACGCGGCAAGCCCTGCGGCGGAATTACCCAATCTTGGCGCATTTTCGCTATTTCCTCGAAAGCATTGGCCCGGAGATCCGGCAGTATTTCATCGAGGCCGACAACGAAGAAAACCCGTTCTCGCGCAACGAACGCGCCATCGTCTACCAGCGCGCAAAAAACGTGTTGGACAAACGCCCGTTTGGCACCCAAGGCAATGTCTATGCGGACGACTACGAGTGGATCAATCACTCGCTGGCGCCGGTCGAGATCAAATCGCATGACATGCGCATCACCATCGGTGCAAGCCGAGCGCAGCCTTATTCGGCCAGCGTGTTCAACATTTCTGCAATGAGCTTCGGGTCGCTGTCGGCCAATGCCATTCGCGCGCTCAATGCCGGAGCCAAGCGCGGCAATTTTTATCACGACACCGGCGAAGGCTCGATCTCGCAATACCACCGCGAAATGGGCGGCGACTTGGTCTGGGAAGTCGCCTCCGGCTATTTCGGTTGCCGCGACGATAGCGGGCATTTCAGTGAAGAGAAATTCATCGCCAATGCCTGCGATCCGCAGGTGAAAATGATCGAAATAAAGCTCTCCCAGGGCGCCAAGCCGGGGCAGGGCGGGATCTTGCCAGCTGCGAAAGTGTCGCCAGAAATCGCGGCGGCGCGCGGCGTGCCGGTTGGGGTGGACTGTTTGTCTCCGGCAAAACATTCTGCGTTCGATTCACCTAAGGGCCTGCTGCAGTTCGTCGAGCGCCTGCGCAACTTATCCGGTGGCAAGCCGACGGGTTTCAAGCTGGCGATCGGCCATCCTTGGGAATGGTTTGCGATTGCCAAGGCGATGCAGGAAACCGGCATCTTGCCGGACTTCATCGTGGTTGACGGCGGTGAGGGCGGCACGGGTGCGGCGCCGCTGGAGTTTGCCGATCATGTCGGTGCGCCGCTGCGCGAGGCGCTGCTGTTGGTGCACAACACTTTGGTAGGTTTGAATTTGCGCCAGCACGTGCGCATTGGTGCCGCGGGCAAGGTCATTACCGCGTTTGATATCGCTCGCACCATGGCCTTGGGTGCAGATTGGTGCAATGCCGCCCGTGGCTACATGTTTGCGCTTGGCTGTATCCAAGCGCAGAGCTGCCATACCGACCGCTGCCCTAGCGGCGTCGCAACCCAAGATAGAGCGCGACAGGCGGGCTTGGATGTCCCCGACAAGACCACGCGCGTCTACCAGTTCCACGCCAATACGCTGAAAGCGCTGAAGGAACTGATCGCCGCCGCCGGCTTGAGCCATCCTGAGGAAATCGGGCCTGAGCACATCATCCGTCGCGTATCTTCAACCGAGGTGCGTTCATTGGCGGTGTTGCACCGTTTCATGCAGCCCGGTGAGCTGCTAACCGACATGATCCCTGAGCATCCGGCGTTTCAAGCGTTTTGGGCCGATGCTGATCCCAATGCCTTCGTGCCGCCGTTGAAGATTCGCGCCTTGCGCGCGAGCAAGCTTACCTAGGGTGTGTCGCCAGCATGCTGGCGAACGATGGCTCTAGAGAAGCTCCAGCACCCGCTCTGGCGGCCGCCCAATCACCGCCCGTCCCCGATGCACGAATATCGGACGCTGCATCAGGATGGGATGGGCCTGGATCGCCGCCAAGACCTCGTCGTCGGTGACGTCCGGATGCCCAAGCCCAAGGCTAACCGCCTGATGCTCTTCTGCCCGCAACATGTTGCGTGCCCCTCCCAGCATTGTCGCCAAGGCACTGAGCTCGGTCAGCGTCGGGGCGGTATCGAGGTAGGGCACGATACGCATCGAAATGCCTCGCAACTGCAGCAGGGCCAGCGCCGCTTTCGACTTGGTGCAGTCGGGATTGTGGAAATAAAGGCTGTCGTTCATAGCTAGAGTTTACCTGTCAGCGGCGATTGGACGCCTGTTGACGAGGGCTGTCCTTAACAGCCGAGTCCGACTGGCGCGATGGGCGCGAGTGCGGCTTTCACTGCGTTCGTCCCCTTGCCTTGACCCATCCAGCCCTCATCCGTAGAATTCTCAGCTTCATCGGGCGGTTAGCTCAGTGGTAGAGCATTGCTTTCACACGGCAAGGGTCACAGGTTCAAGCCCTGTACCGCCCACCAAATAAAACAACGGCTTAGGCCGTTTTTTTATGCCTGGAATTCGCAGGGTCCGGAAACCCTGCGGAAAATAAGCTGCGTTGACATCGTCGATTGGCGCCGTCAACGGCGGACGGCGATCCAGGCACCGGCTCAGATCCCGCCACAACGGACCACCAGCGCCGCAACAACGACCCTAGAGCCTCGGGCAGCCCGCTGCACGCGCTGTCGCTCAACTTATTCGATCTGTGCCTTCGCATAGTCGACGTCGAGTTTTTCCATGGCGTCTTTGGGTTTGATCTTGCTGGCCTTTTCGTAAGCGCCCGCGGCCGCGTCTTCTTTCTTGGCGCCGTGCAGCAGCAACAGCAAGTTGCCGTGCTCGATGTGCGCAATCGGCGAGTCGGGCGTGAGTTTGATTGCAGCCTGAATGTGTTTCTCAGCTTCGGCGGACTTCGCGCCGTACGTCATGCCGCCGATCAGGGCGCCAATCTTGCCGATGATTTCGCCGTGATACAGGGCCAACGCGGTGTGCGCCTCGGCGTGTTTCGAGTCTATTTTCAGCGTGGCTTCCAATTGCTCCCGAACCTTACCGGCAAGCCCCATCTTCAGCGCCTTCGCAATGCTGATGCCTTGGCTGTAGCGCCCCATGGCAAACGCATACCGATAATGGCTGTTGGCGTCGGCGGGCAGGGCGGCAATCGCGGCTTCGGCCAGCTTGCCGGCCTGCTCGTAGCGCTTGAGCTGCTCGTTCTCGTCCTCGACCAAATACGTCGCATGGATACCGATGGCTTTTACCGCCACGGAAGCGCCGATCGGACCAAGCGCCTCGCCGATCTCAAACGCCTGCTGGAAATCGCCACGGTGGAAAGCGCGCCATGCATCCTGCAGCCGCTCGGCTAACTCCGCCGCATCCACGCCTTTGGGCGCGGCCTTGCCGGCCACCTTGAGCAAGGCGGTGGCACGTTTTTCGTCGGGGAAAGCCTCACCATCGCCGGCGTGCAGGGCAGGCCAAGCTTTCTTGAGCTTGTCGCCGGCCAATTCGAAGGCCTTGGTGTCGTACGGGAATTTTGCCCAGCCGGATTTTTTCGTTGCCATGGTGTCGCTCCTGTCGATCACCGGAACATGGGGTGGGCCGACGTAGCGTGCAAGCGGGGCGGGTGAGGGGCGGACCTGGGGCCCGTCGCCGGGCCTAGTGTGAAAGCTCTGCTGCGACGAATGAGACTTCAGTCGTAATCCGGTAACGACCGGCCCTTCCCACCTATCGAGGCTACTCCATGGCACGCAAAATCATCCGACGCAGCGTCGCTCGCCCGACCGCATCGCTGCAGCCCCGCGACTTCGTGCTTGCCGGCATTGGCGCGGTTTCCTTGGGCCGCAAACAGGCGATTGAGTCCTATGCCAACGGATTTGAGGGCATTGCCGCTCTGCGCAGTCGCACCGAAACGAAAGTAAAGAGCGCGGTGAAAGCGATCAATGCCAAGGCCGTCAGCCTGCGCAAGCAGGCTAAGGTCGAGACGACCAAGCTGGGCAAGCAAGCCAAGGCCGAGGCCACCAAGCTGCGCAAGCAGGCCAAGGCGAAGGTGGGTCCGGTCCAGAAGAAAGTGATCGCTTTGGCGACGCAGGCAAAGGCACAGGCGCAATCACGGCTGGCGCCGGTATTGGCAAAGCTGGGCATGAAGAAGGCTCCGACCCGCCGTGCTCCGGCGAAGAAGAAGCCTGTTGCAAAACGGCCGGCAACCAAGCGTCCGGTCAAGCGCGCCCGCCGCGCGGCTTAAGTCTTTCCTCGTTAGGGATCTTGAGTAACGCGGACTAAAAAACGCCCCGGGATTCCGGGGCGTTTTTTTGTGATGAGTCCTTGCTGATGCGTTTTCACTGAATGTCGCCATTCCAGCGTACGCTGGGATCCATTCTTCGCATCGAACGCAGGGATTCCAGCGTTCACTGGGATGACGCGGTTGAGGACCTCTCGGGACGCCTTGCAGCTGGACTTTGCGGAATATCCGTGGTCATCGCGGCGTCTTATTGGCGAACGGCATCAATACGGAATTGGGCCTCGCAGCCTTTACCCGTGGTTCGGCTTTTGAACCGCCGCAAACGCCGCCAATTGCTCGGCCGTCGCCTCAGGCTGGTATTTGGCCTTCCATTCGGCGAACGGTTCGCCGTAGATCGCTTCCCGTGCCTGGTCCTTGCTGAGCGTCTGGCCAGCAGTTGCAGCGGCCTCGCGGTACCAATCGGCCAAACAATTGCGACAAAAGCCAGCGGTGATCATCAAATCGATGTTCTGCACGTCTTTCCGGGCGTCCAAATGGGCGAGGAGACGGCACAGGACGGCAGCTTCGAGCTCGGCGGGTCGGTTCATATGGCGGGGACAGGCTTTGATCGGGGATAATCGTCCATTCTGCGACAGGTGCTCAGGACTTGTCGCTCCCCTCTTCTTGGAGCGGTATGACGGCTCGGATTCTCGATGGTAAGCGCATCGCCGACGCACTGCTCGATGACCTGGCCAAGCGTGTCGAGTTGCGCTGCGCGGCGGGCAAGGCGCGGCCCGGTTTGGCGGTGATCCTCGTCGGCGCCGATCCGGCATCCTCGGTGTACGTGCGCAACAAGCGCCGCGCCTGCAAGAAAGTGGGTATTGCGGCGTACGATTTTGACCTGCCGACCGAAACGACGGATGTCGAACTTGCGTCCTTGATTGACCGCCTGAACGCCGATCCGGCGATCCACGGCATCTTGTTGCAGCTGCCCCTGCCGGGCAATCGCGACGGCAATTGGCTGATCCACCGTATTGATCCGCGCAAGGATGTCGACGGTTTCCATCCGGAGAATGTCGGCCATCTCGCATTGCGCCAGTTCGGCCTGCGTCCGTGCACGCCGCGCGGCATTACAACTTTGTTGGCCTACACCGACCAGCCGGTACGCGGCCAAACCGCCACGATCATCGGCGTCAGCAATCATGTTGGCCGACCGATGGCGCTGGAACTGTTGATCGCCGGCTGCACCACCATTAGCTGCCACAAGTTCACGCCGCGCGAGGTGCTCGAGTTGCAGGTGCGGCAGGCCGACATCCTGGTGGTAGCGGTGGGTCGTCCGGGCTTGGTGCCCGGTGAGTGGGTCAAACCGGGCGCTGTGGTGATTGACGTCGGCATCAACCGCATGGACGACGGACGCTTGGTTGGGGATGTCGGTTTCGCGGCCGCCGCCGAGCGCGCCAGCTGGATTACGCCCGTGCCTGGAGGCGTTGGCCCGATGACCGTGGCGACCTTAATGCAAAACACGCTGGAAGCGGCCGAAGCGCTGGAAGCGGCTGCCGAGACAATCCTGTCATGAGCACCGTGGCAACATCATGGGTATGACACGAATTGCCGCTGTGCTGTTGACCGTCGCCGCGATGTCGTTGGCGGGCTGCTCGAGCCTTGTGCGCAAGGCCAGCGACGGCTTCGCGCGCAACCTCGGCACCGCAGTGCTCGACAATGAAGATCCAGCCTCGGTGCGTGATGGCCTGCCGGCTTACTTGCTACTGCTCGATAGCCTGATTGTCGGCCAAACGCCCGGCGACAAAGCAAATGCCTCGACACTGCTCGCAGCCGCGCGCCTTAATGGCGCCTACGCTGGAAACTTCACCGGGACGGACCTCGTGCGCGGCCAGCGCCTGTCGAAAAAGGCGTTTGATTACGCCAAGCGCGCAACGTGCCTACAGGATGCGCCGCTGTGCGCTGCCTTGGCTAAAGATCCCGAGCAATTCTCGGCCGTTGTCGCCGTCGATACCGACTCGGCCGGGATGTATGCGCTAGCCGCGAGTTGGGCCGGCTACTTGCAGGCCAATTCCGAAGACTGGGAAGCGATTGCCGACTTGCCAAAAATTCAGGCGCTGCTCGATCGCGTGGTCGCGCTGGACCCAAGTATTGACCAAGGCCAAGCCTGGGTTTACTTGGGTGTGATGAATTCGCTGCGCCCCGAGGCGGTAGGCGGCAAGCCTGACGTCGGTCGCGCCTGCTTTGAAAAGGCAATTGCGCTGTCGAACGGCAAGAACCTTTACGCCAAGACCTTGTACGCCCAGTACTACGCAAGATTGGTATTCAATCAGGAACTTCACGACCGTTTGTTGCACGAAGTAATTGCCGCCGATCCGCATGCACCTGGTTTTACCTTGATCAACACCTTGGCGCAGGACCGGGCCAAGGCCTTGCTGGAAAGTGGAAAGGAATATTTCTAGATGAATCGCCCAATGATTCTCCGCGCCTTGACCCTGGCAGCGCTGCTGCTGGCGCCGGCGGTGTTTGCGCAACAGGTGGTCAAGATCGCCACGCTCGCGCCCGACGGTTCGTCGTGGATGAAGGAGCTGCGCGTTGCCGCCGCCGACGTCCAGGCGGGCACCCAGTCGCGCGTGCAGGTCAAGTTCTATCCCGGTGGCGTGATGGGCACCGACAGCGTGGTTTTGCGCAAGATGAAACTGGGGCAACTGCAGGGCGGCGTGTTGACGTCCAGCGAGCTGGCGGCCACCTACCCAGACGCGCAGGCGTACAGCGTGCCGTTTTTCTTCGATAGCTGGGCGCAAGTTGAAAAAGTGCGACCGCAAATTGACCCACTGCTCGCGAAGGGCTTCGAAGCCAAGGGCTTGAAACTGCTCGGTGCGTCCAACGTTGGCTTCGCCTACATGATGGGCACCAAGCCGCTGCGCAGCCGGGCCGATATGTCGGGTATCAAGCTGTGGATTCCGCAGAACGACGAGATTGCCGCACGCACCTTCAAGCTGGGCGGCATCAGTCCCATCCCGCTGCCGCTCGGTGACGTGTTCACCAGCCTGCAGACGGGTCTTGTTGATACCGTGGCCAACACGCCTAGCGGCGCAATCGCGCTGCAGTGGCACGGCAAGATCAAGAGCATGGTCGACTTTCCGCTGACCTTCGTGGTCGGGTTCATGGTCATGGACATCAAGTCATGGCAGAAGTTGTCGCCCGCTGACCAAGCCATCGTCGCCTCGGCATTCACTGCCGCCGCCAAGCGCATGGACGTCAATATCAAGCGCGATGACGCTGCCGCGCTCGCCGCCATGAAGAAGCAAGGCTTGGTGGTAACGACCCTGGAACCGGCCGAAGCCGCGCGCTGGCGTCAGATTGGTGTTCAAGTCACCAACGACATGGAAAAGGAACAGCACTTGAGTTCGGCGATCTTGGCCGCGATGCGCAAGGCGCGCGGGACGCCCTGACCGATGTCGCAGCGCGTATTACACGGGCTGCACCGCGCCGAAGACGTTCTGCTCGCGCTGTTGCTCGGCGCGCTGCTGCTGCTTGGCGTGGCGCAAATCCTGCTGCGAGTGGTCTTCGACACCGGCATTGAATGGGCTGAGCCTGTCAGCCGCAGCGGTGTCCTATGGCTGGCCCTATTGGGCGCATTGGGGGCGACACGCGAGCGTAAACACATCGCGATGGACGCGTTGCCGCTGTTAGCCCCGAAAACGCTGCGTCCTTGGCTGTGGTGGGTGTCGCAGGCCGGCGCCGCGATCGTTTGTGGACTCTTGGCCTGGTATGGCTGGGGCATGGTCGCGCTAGAGCGTGAAGCGCCGACTGTGTTCGTTGCCAGCATCCCCAGTTGGTGGCCGATGCTGGCGTTTCCGCTGGGTTTTGCGCTGATGGCCTTGCGCTTTGTTGCCGCGGCCTTTGCCGGCCCGCCGGAGCCAGGCGCGTGATCTGGGGCCTGTTGATTGTGCTGATTCTCGCAGCAATGGGCATGCCGTTATTTGCCGTCATTGCCGCTGTCGCCTTGGTCGGTTTTCAGGCCGCGGGCATCGACCTGATTGCGGTAGCGGTCAACTATTACCAGCTTGGCGATATGTCGGGGCTGATTGCGATCCCACTGTTCACGTTCGCCGGCTACTTGCTGGGCGAGAGCAAGGCACCACAGCGGATCGTGCGGCTGTCCAACTCGTTGATCGGCGGGTTGCCCGGTGGCCTTGCGATCGTCGCTGTCATTGCCTGTGCGTTCTTTACCGCATTCACCGGCGCTTCGGGCATGACCATCGTCGCCGTCGGCGCGCTGCTGTATCCGGCGCTGCGAAAAGCCGGCTATCCGGAAAACTACAGTCTCGGGCTGATGACGTCCTCGGGCAGCTTGGGCCTGCTATTCGCGCCGTCCTTGCCCTTGATTTTGTACGGCTTCGTCGCCGGGCAATTGGGTACGACGCCGGCGGTGACGATGAAGGACTTGTTCCTTGCCGGCATCCTGCCGGGTGTGCTGATGCTGACAGTGCTCGCTGGCCACGCCACGTGGATTGCACGCGATGTGCCGCGGCCGGTTTTCAAGTTCGATGGGCGGGAAGTCTGGGCTGCCCTGAAAGATGCCGGCTGGGAGTTGCCACTGCCGGTGCTGGTGCTCGGCGGCATCTATTCGGGCAAGCTGGCGGCGAGTGAAGCGGCATCTGTGACGGCACTTTACGTATTGATCGTAAGTGTATTGATTAAAAAGGAAATTAGCTGGCGTAAATTGCCCGATGTGATGTCCGAATCCATGCGCATGGTGGGGGCGATCTTGGTCATCTTGGGCGCCTCGCTGGCACTGTCGAACTGGCTGGTCGATCAAGAAGTGCCGGCGAAGCTGTTCGAGTTTATGGGCGCCCACGTGCAGTCCGGGGCCATGTTCTTGTTGCTTATCAACCTGCTGTTGTTGGTCGTTGGCATGCTGATGGATATCTTCTCGGCGATCGTCATCCTCACTCCGCTGCTGGTGCCGGTGGCGATGCGTTACGGCATCAACCCAGTCCATTTCGGCATCTTGATGCTGGCCAACCTGCAGATTGGCTATTTCACGCCGCCGGTGGGCATGGACCTGTTCATCGCCTCCTATCGGTTTAATAAGCCAGTACTAACCTTGGCACGCGCCTGCCTGCCGTTTTTCTTGCTCATGGCTGGCTGTTTAGCCCTGATCACTTGGTGGCCCTGGCTAAGCCTGGCCTTTGTTTCGCCCGCGTAAAAGCCAGCTCGCTGGCGACGCGCTTCTCGAAGGTTTCGCTCGTTCAATGGCGAGTCATCGGTAGGAGCCAGCTCGCTGGCGACGCACTCCTCGACGGTTTCGCGCATGCAAGGGCGGGTCGCCAGCAAGCTGGCTCCTACGAAGGGGCGATCCCGGGTTCTCGGCGTTTGGGAAAATGTGGCCTGCACCTGGGTTGAGGCCCGGATGTTCGACTGCGCGTGATCGCTCGGAAACCACACGGAGCAGGGCGCCAACAGGTATAATTTGTCGCTTCCCATTCCTCGGAACCGCACCATGCTGCGCATCCAGGCTGAAGCCCTGACGTTCGACGACGTCTCCCTCGTCCCCGCTCATTCCATCGTCCTGCCCAAGGACGTGAACCTGTCGACGCAGCTTACGCGCGGCATAACCCTCAATTTGCCAATTGTCTCCGCGGCAATGGATACCGTCACCGAAGCACGACTGGCCATTGCCATGGCCCAGCTTGGTGGCATCGGTATCTTGCATAAGAACATGTCGCTGCAGCTGCAGGCGGCGAACGTGGCGAAGGTGAAGAATTTCGAAGCCGGCGTGATCCGCGAGCCGTTCACTGTCGGCCCGGACACCACGATTGGCGAGGTAATCAAGCTCACCCGCGCCCGTAACATCTCCGGTGTGCCGGTGGTGGAGGGCGGCCAGCTGCTCGGGCTCGTGACCAGCCGCGACATGCGCTTCGAAAAGAAGCTCGATGACCCGGTGCGCAACATCATGACCAAGAAAGACAAACTGGTCACGGTTAGCGAAGGCGCTTCGGATGACGAAGTGTTGGCGCTGATGCATAAATTCCGCATCGAAAAAGTGTTGGTCGTGAACGATGCCTTTCAACTGCGTGGCCTGATCACGGTCAAGGATATTCAGAAAGCCCGCGACAACCCCAATTCAGCCAAGGACAGCGACGAGCAGCTGCTTGCCGGCGCGGCGGTGGGCGTCGGTGGCGACACCGAGGCGCGCGTCGAGGCGCTGATTGCCGCCGGCGTGGACGTCATTGTGGTCGACACGGCGCATGGCCACTCGCAAGGCGTGTTGGATCGCGTGGCATGGGTCAAGAAGAACTTCCCTAACGTGCAGGTCATTGGCGGCAATATCGTCACCGGTGACGCCGCGCTGGCCTTGATGGATCACGGCGCGGACGCGGTGAAGGTTGGTGTTGGTCCGGGCTCGATATGCACCACGCGCATCGTGGCCGGCGTGGGTGTGCCGCAAATCACCGCTATCGGCATGGTGGCCGATGTGCTGAAAGGTCGCATCCCACTCATTGCCGACGGCGGGATTCGCTACTCGGGTGATATCGCCAAGGCGCTCGTCGCTGGCGCCTCGACGGTAATGATCGGCGGCCTGTTCGCCGGCACCGAGGAAAGCCCCGGCGACATCGAGCTGTTCCAGGGTCGTAGCTACAAAAGTTACCGCGGCATGGGCTCGCTTGGCGCCATGGAGCTGGGCAGCAAGGATCGCTACTTCCAAGATGCGTCCGACGCCGACAAGCTCGTTCCCGAGGGCATCGAGGGCCGCGTACCGTACCGGGGCCTGCTGCCGAACATCGTGCACCAGCTGGCCGGTGGCATCCGCGCCTCGATGGGTTACGTGGGCTGCGCAACCATTGAAGAAATGCGTACGCGCCCAAAATTCGTACGCGTGACCAATGCCGGCGTGCGCGAGAGCCACGTGCACGACGTCACCATTACCAAAGAACCGCCCAACTACCGCATGACCTAATCGTGACGCGCAGAAGGGAGTCGGCAACGCTCCCTTCTTCGTATCTGACCAAAGACCGAGCCCGATGACCAATATCCACACCGACAAGATTCTCATCCTAGATTTCGGCGCGCAGTACACGCAGCTGATTGCCCGCCGCATCCGCGAGTTCGGCGTGTATTGTGAAATCTGGGCCTGGGATCATGACCCGGCTGAGATTGCGGCTTTTGGCCCCAAGGGCATCATCCTCTCGGGTGGTCCGGAGTCAACCGTCGAGGCGGGTTCGCCACGCGCGCCGCGCGAGGCACTCGAGGCCGGCGTGCCGGTGCTGGGCATTTGCTATGGAATGCAGACGATGGCGATGCAGCTCGGCGGCGGCGTCGAAGCCGG
>JBBSAA010000007.1:0-30054 GCA_038252715.1 Lysobacterales bacterium
ACGATTGATTCGCAGGCGCCGCGGCCCACGCCCTTGACCGCACCCAAGCCATAACGCACGGTCTTGGGGTCAAGCGCCTGAAACATGTAACCCGAGGAATTGACGTCAGGCGGCTTGACCATCAGGCCGATCGCGCGCGAATCCTCAAGGAAATTCACCACCTTGTCGGTGTTGTCCATGTCCGAGGACAGGGTGGCGGCCATGAACTCGGCCGGGTAATGCGCCTTCAGCCACGCGGTTTGGTAGGCGACCAGCGCATACGCCGCCGAGTGCGACTTGTTGAAGCCGTAGTCGGCGAATTTTTCCATCAAGTCGAAAATCGACGACGCCACCTTGGCGTTGACGTCGGTGGCTTCGGCGCCAGCTTCGAACTTGACGCGCTCCTTGGCCATTTCCTCCGGCTTCTTCTTGCCCATCGCGCGACGCAGCAAGTCGGCGCCGCCGAGCGAATAGCCGGCAAGGACCTGGGCGATCTGCATCACCTGTTCTTGGTAGACGATGACGCCGTAGGTTGGCTTGAGTACCGCTTCAAGACGCGGGTGCGGGTAGCTGACTTCGGCGCGGCCGTGGCGGCGGTTGATGAAGTCATCGACCATGCCAGCGCCCAAGGGGCCTGGACGGAACAGCGCCGCTAGCGCAATCAGGTCTTCAAAGACCTGCGGCTGCAGTTTGCGGATGTAGTCCTTCATGCCGCGGGATTCGAACTGGAACACCGCGGTGGTGTCGCCGCGCGAGAGCAGCGCATAGGTTTTCGGATCGTCGAGCGGCAGTGCCAGGATGTCCAGCGGCTCCTGCTGCTCCGCTTTCCGGCGCCGATTGATCGCCTTCACCGCCCAGTCAATAATCGTCAGCGTGCGCAAGCCTAGGAAGTCGAACTTCACCAAGCCAATCGCTTCGACGTCATCTTTGTCGAACTGGGTGACGACTGATTTCGCGGTTTCGCCCTTGGCCACGTGCTCGGCGAACAGCGGCGAGAACTCGGTCAAGGGGCGCGGGGCGATGACCACGCCGCCAGCGTGTTTACCGGCGTTGCGGGTCAGGTCCTCAAGCTTGCGCGCCAGGTCGATCAGGTCGCGGACGTCGTCCTCGCTGCCATAGCGTTGGATCAATTCGCTGGACGCCAGGTTGCTGTCTTTCTTGGCGGCTTCCGATTGGCCCATCGCATCGTCGAGGCTGACGCCGAGTGTCAGCGGAATGAGTTTCGCGACGCTGTCGACGAATCCATACGGGTAACCAAGCACGCGACCGCAGTCGCGCACCGCCGCTTTCGCCGCCATGGTGCCGTAGGTGATGATCTGGCTGACTTTATCGCGGCCATATTTGCGCGCGACGTAATCGATCACCGCATCGCGGCCATCCATGCAGAAGTCGATGTCGAAGTCGGGCATCGACACACGTTCGGGATTGAGGAAGCGTTCGAACAGCAGGTCGTAACGCATCGGGTCGAGATCGGTGATGCCCAGCACCCACGCCACCAGTGAGCCGGCACCGGAACCTCGGCCGGGACCGACCGGGATATCGTTGCTTTTTGCCCAGTTGATGAAGTCGGCGACGATCAAGAAGTAGCCGGGGAAGCCCATCTTGTTGATAACGTCGAGTTCGGTATCCAGGCGCGCATCGTAGTCGTGGCGTTCGAAACCGGGGGCGCGTTCGTGTTTCTCCAGTCGCAGCGCCAGTCCGCGTACGGCTTCGTCGCGAATCCAGGTGGCCAGTGTGAAGCCGTCGGGCACGGGGAAGTCGGGCAGGTAATACGTGCCCAAGCTCAGCTCCAGATTGCAGCGCTTGGCCAACTCGACGGTGTTTTCCAGCGCCTCGGGAACATCAGCAAACAGCGCCGCCATTTCTTCCGGTGATTTGAGGTACTGCTCGGGGCTGTAGTCGCGAGGGCGTTTCGGATCGTCGAGGACGCGCCCGGTGGCGATGCACACCCGCGCCTCGTGGGCGTCGAAATCCGCACGCTCGAGGAAGCGCACGTCGTTTGAAGCAATCACCGGCAGGGCGAATTCGGCCGCAAGCGCTAGCGCGGCGGTGTTGAAGGCCTCTTCGCCGTCTCGGTTGGTGCGCGTCAGCTCCAAGTACAGGCGGTCACCGAACACGCCGCGCCAATGCTGCAGCCAATCGCGCGCCTGTGCTTGGCGGCCAGCGGCGAGATGCTGCCCGAGTGGACTGTCGCGGCCGGCGATCAGCACCAGTCCCTGCTGTTCGCGCTGCAACCAGGCCGGCGCCACGGCGACGAAATCACCGCGGTGGCCTTCAAGATAGGCGCTAGAGACCAGCCGCGAGAGGCTCAGGTAGCCGGCGTGGTTCTGGCACAGCAGGGTGACGCGGGCCGGCGGCTGGCCGTCGTCAGCGATCCAAAGATCACTGCCGGCAATGGGCTTGAGCCCGGCGCCCTCGGCGGCCTTGAAGAACTTCACCAGCGCGAACAAGTTGCTGGTGTCGGTGACCGCGACGGCGGGCAGACCCAACGCGGCGCAGCGCTGCACCAGCTGCGCGATGCGCAGCGTCGAATCGGTCAGCGAATACTCGCTGTGCAGGTGCAGGTGGACGAACGAAGGAGACATGCCAGACGCCGGGAAACTGGCTCTCAGCTTAGGCCGGGGGGTGGGGTGGGACAAGGCTTGACAGGGGCCGGCAGTGCACCCCTTGGCCAGGCGCGCAGATGCAAGTTAGGGCGTGGCGATGGGAAGGGATCACCCAAGCGCCCTGGCCGTATGAAGGGTGAAAAAAGAGCGCCCGGACCGGACCGGCCCTGAACCCGGCCCGATTCGGGCGTCCAGACGATCGTAGATCCATTCAGCGGACGCGGAATACCGATTGCATTGGCGCTGGGCGGGCATAGCCGCGGCTGCGCACTTCCTGCCGATGCAATATTTCGTTGGCAATCGCGAGGCACTCGCTTTCCCAAGCGCTGCGCTGTTCGTTGGCGCTGCCGCGCAAGCCCTGCTGTTCGCGGAACCGGCAGAAGTCGAGGTAGTCCTGCACTTCGCCGGTGAACTTGGCCCAGCACAGTTCGACCAGCAAGGCGTCGTCGAGATGGCCAATCAAGGGCACGTCGTCGGGGATGACATCGTCGAAGCGCGCAACGTAGTCCAGCAATTGGCGCGTGCGCTGCGCGAACTCGACGCTGACTTCCCAGTTGGGATCACGCAGCAGGCGGCGCAGGGTTTCTACGCGCGTCATGCGCAGATTGATCGTGGCGACTGCGGTTTCAGCCGGCAGCGTCTGCAGCCAGCGCACAAGGCTGGCAACTTGGTCGCGATTGACGTTCGGCGCGCCGGCATTGAGCGCCTGCAGTTCGTCGTTGAAGTGGCTGATGGCCGACTCGTTGATTGGCAGGCCATCGATCATCGCGCGGCGCGGCTGCGGAAACGGCAGCGGTAGCAGCAGCGGCAAGGGCTCGTGCACGGAATCGAAATGACGGGTGGAGTTGTTCATAAGTTGTCTCGCAAAAGGCCCTGTGTGGCCGCATATCCAAATAGATGCAGGGCGATTGTGAAAGGTTGCAGCGATAAAAACGCGGGCCTTAGGTCGCTGTGACCTTCGGGCTACGTTTTCAAGCAGAGGCCTTGTCAGAGCACGTAGGAGCCAGCTTGCTGGCAAAAAACTTCCGCTGAGACCCGCGCCGCCTGCAAATACGCGCCCCGGGTTCGACTCGGACTGTGCCATCCGCTGGTCGCCAGCAAGCTGGCTCCTACGAGAGTGCGGTGTCGCCAGCAAGCTGGCTTCTACGAGAGTGCGGTATCGCCAGCAAGCTGGCTTCTACGAGAGTGCGGTGTCGCCAGCAAGCTGGCTCCTACGGGGCTAGGGCCCGTTTAACGGGCGCAAAACTGCGTCGATGTTCGCTGCAGGGTCCGTGCTGCGCCAGCAGGGCCAAGTGTGTGGGTGTTGGATAGCCTTTGTGCACATTGAACTGATAGAGCGGAAAGCGTTCGTGCAGTGCACGCATGTACGCGTCGCGCGCGACCTTGGCGAGGATGGATGCAGCCATGATCGCCGGTTCGCGGCTGTCGCCTTTGACCAGCGCTTCGGCCGAGCAGGGCAGGCCGGGCGGAATTTTATTGCCGTCGATCAATGCGTGGCCTGCTGCCAAGGGCAGGGCTAGGACAGCGCGAGCCATACCAGCCATCGTCGCGTGGAAAATATTCAGCCGATCGATTTCGTCGGCGGCGACGAATTCGATCGACCAAGCCAGTGCGTCGCGACGAATAATCGGCGACAGCAATTCGCGACGCGCTTCGCTGAGTTTTTTTGAATCACCTAGGCCGGCTATGGGCTTGCGACTATCCAAGATGACGGCCGCCACCACGACCGGTCCAGCGAGCGGGCCGCGGCCGGCTTCATCGACCCCAGCAACACGCGCCACGGGGCTCATTGGTTGTTCGCCACCAGAGCAAGCACCGCTTCGGCCGCGCGCGCGCTGGCGTCGCGACGCAGGGTCTCGTGGATGGCCAGGTAACGCGCCTGCAAGCCAGCCACCGCTTCGGGATCGTCGAACCAGTGGGCCAAGGCGGCGGCCAGTTTTTCCGGCGTGCAGTCGGCTTGCATGAGTTCGGGCACGATCGGCTCGTTGGCCAGCACGTTCGGCAAGCTGTAACGATCGACTTTCATCAGCCCCAGCCCCATCACCAAGCGATGGGTCAGCGGCGAAATTCGATAACCAACGACCATGGGTCGCTTCGCGAGCAGGGCCTCCAAGGCCGCAGTGCCCGAGGCCAGCAGTACCGCGTCGCTGGCAATCATGGCGGCCTGTGCCTGGCCATCGAGCACCGTGATCGACGCCGCGGGCGGCTGCGCCAGATTCGTGGCCAGCACGGAATCAATGGCGCGACGGCAGTCGGCGTTGGCAGCGGGAATCACTACGCGTAAATCATGCAGGTCGTGCTGCAGCAGCCGCGCGGCGCCGAGGAAATCCGGCAGCAAACGCGTGATTTCACCGAGCCGCGAGCCGGGCAGCAAGGCCAGCACGCGACCGCTCGGCGCTAAGCCTAATTGCGAGCGAGCCGCAGCACGATTGGGATGCAGCGCAATCGTATCGGCGAGCGGATGCCCGACAAAGCGCGCGTCGATGCCGTAGCGTTCATAGATCGGTGGCTCCATCGGAAACAGGCACAGCACGAGGTCGGCGCTGCGCCCGATGGTCTTTGCGCGGCCCTCGCGCCAAGCCCACACCGATGGGCTAACGTAATGGACGGTGCGCAGTCCGGTGGCCTTGAGTTTTTTCTCCAGTCCGAGGTTGAAGTCCGGGGCGTCGATGCCGATGAACACGTCCGGTGCCCAATCGAGCACGCGACGCCGGATATCGCGTCGCAGTCGCAGCAATCGCGGCAAATGCCGGAGCACTTCGGCCAGACCCATCACCGCTAGCTCGCTGCAGTCGCGCCAGGTATCCATGCCGGCAGCGCGCATGGCTGGGCCGCCAATACCGGCAAACGTGGCATTGGGATGGTCGCGGCGCAGTGCTTCAATCAGGCCAGCGCCGAGCAGGTCACCCGAGGCTTCGCCGGCGACCAGGGCAATTCTCACGGCGTCAGCGCAACACGCCGCGTTGGCTCGACTCAATGAACTCGAGCATCTGTTTCACGTCCGGCGAGGTCTTCGCGCTCTCGGCCAGTTCGAGCTTGGCTTCGGCCATGGGTTTGCCGGACATATAGACCGCACGATACGCGCGCTTGATCGCAGCAATGCGTTCGGCGTCGAAGCCACGCCGCTTCAGGCCTTCGGAATTAATGCCGCGCGGCTCGGCGTATTTGTCGGCGACCATCACGAACGGTGGCACGTCGGCATTGATCAGGCTGCCCATGCCGACGAAGGCGTGCGGACCAATCTTGCAAAACTGATGGACGCCGGCAAAGCCGCCGAGGATCGCCCAATCACCGACTTGGGTGTGGCCGGCAATCGTGGCGTTGTTGGCGAAGATGATGTGGTTGCCCACCTGGCAATCATGGGCAATATGTACGTAGGCCATGATCCAGTTGTCGTCGCCGACGCGGGTAACGCCGCCGCCTTCGGAGGTGCCACGGCTGAAGGTGGTGAATTCGAAGATCGTGTTGCGGTCACCAATGACCAGCTCGGTGCGTTCGCCGGCGTATTTCTTGTCTTGCGGATCACCACCGAGCGCCGCGTGCGCGTGGATGACGTTGTCGCGGCCAATGCGAGTCGGGCCGTGGATCGTGCAATGCGAGCCGACCGTGGTGCCCATGCCAATTTCCACGTCGGCACCGATCACCGTGAACGGGCCGATGCTGACGTTTGCGCCTAAGATCGCGCCCGGATCAATGTGTGCGGTCGGGTGGATCATGCTCAGGCCTTGCTTTCGGCGCACAGAATTTCGCAGCTGGCCGCTTCCTTGCCGTCCACGCTGGCCACGCCCACGTACAGGGCCATGTTGCGAATCGTGCGTTTGAGCGTGACATCGAGCACCAGCTGGTCTCCGGGTACGACCATGCGCGAGAAGCGCGCGTTGTCGACTTTCACCAAGTAGAACAGGCTGTCGTGATCGACCTTGCCGTCACCGATCAAGGACAGGTGGGTCAGCAGGCCGCCGGCCTGCGCCAGCGCCTCGATGATCAACACGCCGGGCATCACCGGCTTGCCGGGGAAATGGCCTTGGAAGTAGGGCTCGTTCGCCGAGACATTCTTGATCGCGCGTACGCGCTTGTTCGGGTCGAGCTCGATGACTCGGTCAACCAGCAAGAACGGGTAGCGGTGCGGCAGCAATTCTTGGATGCGCACGGCATCCACGGGCAAGGTCACGGTAGGTGCGGTCATGGTCAATCCTTGGCCGGAATAACAACGGCAGTGTCGAGACGGGCAATTTTACGCGCCAGCGCGTCCAGTTGCTTGAAGCGCGCGGCATTGCGGCGCCAGTCGCGGCTGGGCTGGATCGGTGTGCCGGACGAATACTCGCCCGACGCGGTGATCGAATGGGTGACCAAGCTCATCGCGGTCACCATCACTTTGTCGGCGATCTCGATGTGACCGACGATGCCTGCCGCGCCGCCGATGAGGCAGTAGCGGCCGATGCGTGCTGAACCGGCGACGGCAACGCAGCCCGCCATCGCGGTGTGCGCGCCGATGTGGACGTTGTGGCCGATTTGCACCAGGTTGTCGATGCGCACGTCTTCCTCGAGCACGGTATCTTCGATGGCACCGCGGTCGATGCAAGTATTGGCGCCGATCTCGCAATCGTCGCCAATGACCACGCCGCCCAACTGCGGCACCTTGAGCCAGCGGCCGGCGTCCATCGCCAGTCCAAACCCTTCAGCGCCGACGACCGCGCCAGGGTGCACGCGCACGCGTTGACCGAGTCGAACACGAGCAACCAGCGTCACGCGCGCGAGCAGTTCACTGTCCCGTCCGACGATGCAGTCCTCGCCAATTACGCAGCCCGGGCCGATGATCGCGCCGGCTTCGATACGCGAGCGCGCGCCGATGCTTACCAGCGGGCCCACAGACGCATCTGCGGCGATAAGGGCATCGTTGGCGACTACGGCGCTCCGATGGACGCCCGGCACCGGTACGTGCCTAGTTTCAAACAAGGAGGCGATCTTCGCGAAGGCCACGTAAGGGTCGGCAGCGATCAGGCAAGGCACCGGGCTTGCCGCGGCATCGGCTTCACGCACGATCACGGCCGAAGCGCGGGTATCAGCGAGGTGGCGGCGATAAAGCGAATTGGCCAAGAAGCCAAGTTCGCCTGCGCCGGCGCGCTCGAGCGTGCCGACGCCGGATATTTGCGGATCCGCCCCGCCCGACCAGCCGAGGGAAAAGCGCCCTGCCAGCTCTGAGAGTGGGTAGGGCACGGGGTTACCGGCTTACTGCTGGTTGCCGAACGTGAACTGCAGGCGTTCGATCTGGTCGCCGTCTTCCTTGCGCAGCGGCTGGGCGTAGCTGATGGAGATCGGACCCATTGGCGACTGCCACTGCAGGGCCAAGCCGGTGCTAACGCGGAACCGGCTGGCCGAGAAACCTTCGCCGCGATCAAATACGGTGCCGTAGTCGACGAACGCCGAGAAGCGCGCGCCCGGGCCGTCAAAGAGCTTGGGCAGGAAGAACTCGAACGTACCGGTCGCCTTGATCGGACCACCCAAGGGCTGCGGCTCGCCATAAATCTGCGTGTAGGCGGTATCCAAGGGGCCAAGGGTATTGGCGGTAAAGCCGCGCACTGAGCCGGGGCCGCCCGCGTAGAAGTTCTTGAAGAAGGGCAGGCCGGCATTGCCGGTATCGCCATAGCTGTCGCCATAACCCAAGTCCAAGCCGGTCTTGACGATCAAGTACTTGCCGATGGGCGTGTAATGCTCGAACTCATAGTTGAGGCGGTAGTAGGTGAGGTCACTGCCCGGCAGCGCGATTTCAGCCTGCACGCGGTGCAATGTGCCGCGGCTCGGGAACAGGTAATTATTGCGCGTATCAACCGCGTAACCGGCCTTGAACGTCCAGGCGTTGACGACCCACTGGCGATTCGAGCCGGGAATGAACAGCGGCACGGTCGGAGTCAGTGGATCGTTGTCGTCATCGACCTGCACGGTGTAGCTGACGAAGCGCTCGCGCTCGCCCAAGGTGTCGACCAAGTAGTTGATCACCGAGACCGGCGTGATGTTGTCGGTCGTGGTGATCTTGTTGCGGAAGATGCCAAGCGCGGCGCTGAACGAGGTGTTTTCCGACAGCGGGATGCCAAAGGTGGCTTCACCCGAGGCATTGCCGGCCGAGTAACGTGCCGTCGAGGTGGTGTTCTGGTTGTAGTCGCTGTAGCTGAGGTTGTAGCCGACACTGACGCCATCGTCGGTGAAATACGGATCGACGTAGGAGAAGTTCAAGCTCTTGGAATAGTTGTTACGCGACACGCCGACGCCGAAGCGGTTACCGGTGCCGAGGAAGTTATTTTGCTGCAACTGGACGCTGGTGACCACGCCGCCAAGCTGCGAATAGCCCACGCCGAACACGAAGCTGCCGGCATTGCGCTCCTTGACCGTGATCACGACGTCGACTTGGTCTTTCTTGCCGCCCACAGTCGGCGTTTCGACTTCCACGGTTTCGAAGTAGCCCAAGCGCTGCAGTCGGATCTTGGATCGGTCAATCGCTGCCTGCGAATACCAAGTCGATTCGAATTGGCGCATTTCGCGGCGCAGCACTTCATCCGAGGTCTGGATGTTGCCCTTGAACAATACGCGGCGCACCTGCACGCGCGGACCTGGGGTGACCACGAAGTTGATCGCTACGGTCTTACCGGTGCGGTCGATTTCCGGCACTGGATTCACTTCGGCAAACGCATAGCCGAGGTTGGCGAGCAAGGTGATGACATTGTTCGAGGTCAGCTCAAGCAGGACGCGGGAGAACACGGCGCCTTTCTTAACCAGCACCAGCTTCTCTACTTGCTCGACCGGCAGGATGGTGTCGCCGGACACCTTGACGTCGGAGATCGTGTACTTCTCGCCTTCGCTGACGTTGGCAGTGATGAACATGTCCTGCTTGGTCGGGCTGATTGCGATTTGGGTCGATTCGACGTTGAAGTCGACATAGCCGCGGTCGAGGTAGTAATCCGACAGTTTTTCCAAGTCACCGGACAGCTTCTCGCGCGAGTACTGGTCGTCCTTGCGATAGAACGACAGCCAGTTGCTCGTGCTCGATTCCCAACCCTCGCGGATTTGCTCGTCCGAATACAGCGCGTTACCGACTACGTTGATGTCGCGGATCTTGGCCGGCTTGCCCTCGGCGATGACGATCTTCAAGTCGACGCGGTTGCGGTCAAGCTGGGTGATCGTCGGCGAAATCGAGATGCTGTATTTGCCGCGGTTGTTGTACTGACGGGTCAGTTCCTGAGTCACGCGGTCGAGGTTGAGCGGGTTGTACGTCTCGCCCTCCGACAGGCCAATGCCTTTCAGACCCTTGAGCAGTTCGTCGGATTTAAGCTCTTTGTTGCCGGTCAGCGTGATGGTATTGATCGCCGGACGCTCGACCACGGTCACCACCAGGATCTGGCCCTGGCGCTCCATTTTCACGTCGCTGAAAAAACCCGTGCGGAACAGCGCACGAATCGCCTCGGTAGACCGGTTGCGATCGACGGTGTCGCCTTTCTCGACTGGCAGGTAGGTATAGACCGTGCCGGCGGAAATGCGTTGCAGGCCATCTACGCGAATATCTGTGACCGTGAAGGCCTCGAAATTCTGTGCGAGGGCCGGGCCAGCAAAGGCGGCGGCGAGGGCGAGGCTCAGGAGGCGGCGGCGTGCGGTGGGACGCGTCATCATCAATCCAGATTGGTGGGCACCCGGGGCGCCCAGAGTTTTAAAAAATACGAAGGAGATCGTTGAAATTGGTCAGGACGATGAGCCCGGCCAGCACGGCCAGACCGACGACCTGGCTGGCAGCCACGACGTTCTCACTGACCGGACGGCCCGAAACAAGTTCGATAAGGTAATACAGCAGGTGCCCCCCATCCAAGACCGGAATGGGTAACAGGTTGATTATGCAGAGGGACAGGGACAGCACCGCCATGAAGAAAAGTAGCCTGGACGGCCCGTTATCGGCCTCCGCGCTGGCTGCTTGGGCGATACCGATGGACCCGGAAAAATTCTTAACGGAGGCCGATCCGGTGACCACGCGCCCGAGGATCGCGAAGGTTTCCCGGGTTTTTGCGCCGGTTAGGGCGATGGCCTCACCCAGGGCCTCGACCGGCCCGTGCCGGCGGATAAAGGTCGGGGAAGTCGACGCGATACCCAATTGCCAGACCGACTGGCCGGTGCTGCTTTTGCCCAGTTTGGGGGTGATGGCGGCCTCGGCCACGCTGGAACCGCGGCGATAAACGACCTGAACTGCCTGTCCGCGCGGCGAGGATTTCTGCAGCAGGGCGATCATTTCGCTGAACCCGGCGACCTTTTGCCCGTTCAGGCTCAGGATTTCGTCTCCAGGCATCAGGATGCCTCGGGCCGCCGAGCCGTCCGGAACCGATCCCACGACCGGGCGGTTCTGGGATGCCAAGGGGCTCAAGCCGATCACCTCGAAGAAACGGGTTTGATCGAACTCTGCCGGCAGGCGGTCCAAGGGCAGCGCGACGCGGCGGCTGCGGCCGCCTTCATCGACCACATCCAGCGCAATTGCCCGGTGGTCAACGGCGGCAAGGAATAGCGGCATCACCGCGCCGTCCCAGCTGGCGACGGACTGGCCGTCCAGGGCGATGATCTGGTCGCCCTCGCGCAGGCCAGCGGCAGCGGCGACGCCGGTTGTGTGGCCGATCACCGGTTTGCGATCGGGCAGGCCAACAACCAGCGACACCCACATCAGGGCCACGCATAGCAGCAAGTTCGCGACCGGCCCAGCTAGCACGATGAGGATGCGTTTCCACGGCGGCTGGCGGTTGAACGCGGCGTCACGGTCGATCGGCGCGACCTCGTCGTCGCGTTCGTCGAGCATCTTCACGTAGCCGCCCAGGGGCAGCATCGCGATTTGGTAAACGGTGCCGTCTTTGGCCGTGCGCGACCACAGCGCCTTACCGAATCCGACCGAGAACTTGACGACCTTGACGCCCAGCCGGCGGGCGACCCAAAAATGTCCGAATTCGTGAAAGGTGACCAGCACGCCTAGCGTGACGATGAACCAAAACAGTCCTGAGCCGAAGGCGATCATGCGTGCGTCATCCGTGCCAGCAGCTCCCGAGCCCGGTGTCGGGCCTCGTTGTCATGAGCCAGTAGGACCGCCAAATCGTCAGCCGGTTCCATAGCCATCGCCGATAGTGTGGACTCGATGAGCGCTGAAATCGCTAAGAACGGCAGGCGTCCGCCCAAGAAGGCGTCCACCGCCACTTCATTGGCGGCATTAAGCACCGCCGGTGCCGTGCCACCGGCGCGCAAAGCCGCATACGCAAGTCCGAGGCAGGGGAACGCGTCCAGATCCGGGGGCTGGAAATCAAAGCGCGCCAGCGCCGCCAGGTCGAGCGGCGCGACCCCTGACTCAATTCGTTCGGGCCAAGCCAAGCCATAGGCCAAGGCCGTGCGCATGTCGGGATTGCCCAACTGCGCCAACATCGAGCCATCGACGTAATCGACGAGGGAATGAATCACCGACTGCGGATGTACGACCACATCAATGCAATCTGCCGGCAAGCCAAACAGGTGATGCGCCTCGATAACTTCCAAACCCTTGTTCATCAAGGTGGCCGAGTCGACGGAAATCTTGCGGCCCATCACCCAGTTCGGGTGCGCGCAGGCTTGGTCAGGGGTGATCTCGGCCAAGGACGCACGCGAGCGGCCGCGGAACGGGCCGCCGGAGGCCGTCAGCACCAGCCGGCGCACGCCTTGGCGACCGCCATCGGCGGGCAGGCACTGGTAAATAGCATTGTGCTCGCTGTCGATCGGCAAGATGCGCGCGCCATGTGCAGCGGCTTCGCGCATCAGCACGGCGCCGGCGAGCACGATCGATTCCTTGTTGGCCAACAGCAGGCGTTTGCCAGCGCGCGCGGCGGTCAGCGTCGATGACACGCCTGCAGCGCCGACCAGTGCGGCGAGCACGGTGTCATTTTGCGAGTCCGCAGCGACTTCATCGAGCGCGTCAAGACCGGCCATTGCGATCGTGCCCAAGCCGCGCGCCGACAAGCCATCGCGCAGGCTGGGATAATGTGCGGCGTCGGCGATCACCGCCAGGCGCGGGCGGAATTTTTCACACAGCGCCAGCAACTCGTCGACGCGCGAATGCGCTGACAACGCATCCACGCGGAAACGATCGGGATGGCGTGCAATCACGTCCAGCGCCGACGCACCGATCGAGCCAGTGGCGCCCAGTACCGCGATGGAGCGAGGGCTGGTCAAAGTCCCAGCCAGTCCTTGCAGACGACGAACACGGGCAGTGCCGCCAGCAGGCTGTCGAGGCGATCGAGCAGGCCGCCGTGACCGGGGATCAGGTGACTCGAATCCTTGGCACCGGCATGGCGCTTGAGCAGGCTCTCAAACAGGTCGCCGGCCACCGAGAACACGGCCGTCAGCACCGTCAGCAGCAGCAGGGCGGGCAGGGATGACCAAGGCAATTTAAACAGCGGTAGGACCGCAACGGCGAGCAACATCGTAGTAACGAGTCCGCCGGCAAAGCCTTCCCAACTTTTTCCTGGACTGATGCGCGGCGCCAGCTTGCGCTTGCCGAACCGGACGCCGACGAAATACGCGCCGCTGTCGGCAGCCCAGACAATGGCGACGGCAAACATCGCCCAGCCCGGTCCGTACGGCGTCGTGGCGTGCAGCCAGCTCAAGGCCGCCCAGGCCGGAATGGCCGCAAGGCTGCCCGCGAGCAGTTTCAGGGCGCGATGAGGCGCGGTATCAGCCTGCGCGAAATCGAATTTCGCCAGCCAGATCAGTGCGAACAGCCACGACACCGCGCCAATGAGTGCAACTAGCTTGAGTGTGATCAAGTCATGCCCGCGACCTGCGCCCCAGACCAAGGCGGCCATCACCAACGCATTTGCGACCAGATAGCCCATGCGGGCTAATCGATCATGGACGCCCGCGAGCGCCGTCCATTCCCACAGCCCAATCATCAGCAGGCCTGCGAGCAGCGCGGCCAGATAGGGAGTCGGCAGCAAAAGCACGGCGGCGACGGCGACGGGCGCCATGATCGCGGCGGCGATAACTCGGGTGCGACGGCTCATGCGGTGTCTCCGGGGCGCATCTGGGCGCTGGTGAGTCCAAAACGGCGCTCGCGGGAGACGAAATCGTCCACCGCTTGGCGCAGCGTTGTGGCATCGAGGTCGGGCCAAAGCGTCTCGGTGAACCACAGTTCGGTATAGGCCAGCTGCCAAAGCAAAAAGTTGCTGATCCGCATGTCTCCGCCGGTGCGAATAAACAAGTCGGGTTCCGGCTGGTCGGCGAGGAACAGGCGTGCGGCGAGCGCGGATTCATCAATTTGTTCGGGCGACAAGCGGCCGGCAGCGACATCTTCCGCCAGCGCCCGCGCCGCACGCGCGATATCGGCGCGGCCGCCATAACCAGCGGCGATGTTCAGTGAAAGCGCGCGGTTACCGGCGGTCAGCGTTTCCGCCTGGGTCATGCGCTGCTGCAGCAGCGGCGAGAAATTGCCGCGGTCGCCGATGAACACGATGCGGGCGCCGCGACGATGTAGTTCCTCGACCTCGTGGTCGAGCATGCGCAGGAAAAGCTTCATCAGCGCGCCGACTTCTTCCGCCGGGCGTTGCCAGTTTTCGCTGGAAAACGCGAACAGCGTCAGCGATTCGATGCCTTCGGCCAAGCAAAATTCTAGGCACACCTGGACAGCGCGCGCACCGGCGCGATGGCCCAGCGTGCGTGGGCGATTTCTGCGCTCGGCCCAACGGCCATTGCCGTCCATGATGACGGCAAGGTGGCGCGGCTTGCGTGCGGGTACTGTCATTCGGTCCGCCTCAGACCGCCAGCAGTTCCCGCTCCTTGGCTTTCACCGTATCGTCGATGTCCTTGACGAACTTGTCGGTCAGCTTCTGGATGTCGTCCTCGGCGGCGTGGGACTCGTCCTCGGTGGCCTTCTTGTCCTTGAGCAATTCCTTGACGTGCTGGATCGCGTCGCGGCGGCCATTGCGGACGGCCACCTTCGCGTTCTCGCCTTCGGCGTACACGTGCTTGATTAGCTCCTTGCGGCGCTCTTCGGTCAGCGGCGGCAGGTTGATACGGATGGTCTGGCCAGCGGTGTTGGGGGTCAGCCCGAGGTTCGATGCCATGATGGCCTTCTCGACCGCGGCAACCATCGGCTTTTCCCACGGCGTGATCGTCAGCGTGCGTGCGTCGGACACCACCACGGTGGCCACTTGCGACAGCGGCATTTCCGACCCGTAATAATTGACCCGGATGTGGTCGACGATGGCGGTGCTGGCGCGGCCGGTGCGCAGCAGCGACAGCTCGTGCTTGAGCGCATCGACGCTCTTGTTCATGCGGGTGGTGGCGTCTTTCTTGATGTCGTTGATCATCGCGGGCTCCGCGCTAAGTCGTGAATGGCTGGGATTATAGGGGGCGGGCGGCGGCGTTGCCGTGCACCAGGGTGCCGAGCGGTTCGCCGCGCAGGATTCGCATCAAGGCGCCAGGCTGCATCATGTCGTAGATGCGCAGCGGCACCTTGTTGTCGCGGCACAGCGCGAACGCAGCGGTATCCATGACCTGCAGGTTACGCATGATGACTTCGTCGTAGCTCAGTTCCTCGAAACGCGTGGCGTTCGGGTTTTTCTTCGGGTCCGAGTCGTAGATGCCGTCCACCTTGGTCGCCTTGAGCAGCAGGTCGGCGCCAATTTCGCTGGCACGCAGGGCCGCGGCCGAGTCGGTGGTAAAGAACGGGTTGCCGGTGCCGGCGGCGAAAATAGCGATGCGACCTTTCTCGAGGTGGCGGATCGCGCGGCGACGGATGTAGTCCTCGCAGACCTCATTGATCTTGATCGCGCTCATCACGCGCGAATACGCCCCGAGTTTTTCCAGCGCATCGGCCAAAGCCAGCGCGTTGATGACCGTCGCTAGCATGCCCATATGGTCGCCAGTGACGCGGTCCATGCCGCTTTCGGCCAGGCCGGCGCCGCGGAAAATGTTGCCGCCGCCAATTACCACGCCGATCTGCACGCCGGACTGCTGGGCGACGATGATTTCGGCAGCAATCGCCTTGATCACGATGGGGTCGATGCCGTAGTCCTCGTTGCCCATCAGGGCTTCACCGGAGAGCTTGAGCAGGACGCGACGGTATTTCGGGGGCGTTTCAGTCATGGCGGCTCCGGCGTGGGCAAACAGCGGGAGTTTAGCCGATGTGGCGCTCGGCCGGTCGGTCGTGCGCGTGGGAACGGCGCCGGTTCCGGCGTTTTTCCCCGGTGATCGGGCCGGTTATAGGCTCGTTGGTGGTGCTTGTCGCGCTTGGGCGCACAGCGAGGTGCCGGCGTGGTGGTCGACCCCCCAGGTGCGGAAACCGGCGGTGTCGAGATGGATTCTGGTCGGAGAATAAAAACCCAGTCCCCAGCTACGCTGCGCGCCCTCACGACGCCAGGCGCGACATAATGCCGAGACGCCGTCAAGCGGCGGTGTAAGGTCGAGATCCAGCGCGTAGTTGCCCAAGTGCCGGCTGGCGGCGCTGCCGCCCTCGCAGCGGTTAAACGCAGGCGTCCGGAACACCGACGCAACCGTGGTCGTGCCAAGCAAGCCACGCCGTTGCAGTTGGGCAAGCAGTTGCAGGGTGGGCACGATGTTTTTCCAAGCCGGCGCGGGGGGAATGGCGAATTCCTGACCGCCGCAGGCGCGCCATCGGCGTCCGGCGCGGAACAGCTGTTCGGGAGGGACTACGCTATTGACGCCGCGAGACTCGAGATAGGTCAGGTAATCGGACACTTCGGGCTCGTGCCCGCTGCGCCACGCGGCGAAACGGGCTTCGGGCGGCAGGATCGACAGAGTGGCGGTGGGGAGTTGACCGAGGCCGACCCAGGCCGAGACGGTGACTACAGCCAGCACGGATCCCGTGACGATCGCGGTGCGGCGCGTCAAGGCAAAGCTCAGAGCAAAAACCCAGCAACCACTCGCCGCGCTTCGGTCGCCAGCACGTTGAAAGTCCGGGCGACGGCGGCGTTGTCCATGACCTCGATGCCAATGCCGCGGGTCAGGCAGGTAGCCATCACCTCGCTCGACGGAAAGGTCAGGGCGCTGCCAGTGCCGAGCAGGACCACAGTGGGGTTCAAGGCCAGCAAGGGTTCAAGGTCAGCCGGGGTGAGGTCGGCGACGCTGCGCGGGCGCCAGTCTTCAACCAGTTCCATCGGCGACAAGAAGAAGCTGCGGGGCAGGCGGCGCTCATTGACGCCGACGCCATCGGCGTTGACGCCGCGCAGCGAATAACGGAAATCGGGGTTTTCCAGCGTCAACTGCATGGGGCTCAGGCCTTGGGCAGGATCACCAGCGGCTTGTCCTTGCTGCGGCGGTACAGCACGGCGGTATGGCCGATCCGGCTGACCAAAGCCGCGTCCGCCTGTTCAGCCAAGGCGTCGATCCAGGCGTCGCGGGTCTCGCGATCCTCGGCGGCGAACTTCGCCTTGATCAGCTCATGCTGCTCCAAGGCCAGCTCAACTTCGGCCACCAGCCCCGGCGTGACGCCCTTGGCACCGACCAAGATCACCGGTTTGAGGTCGTGCGCGAGGCCGCGCAGGTAGCGTTTTTGGGGGTTGGACAAGGCGCTGGACATGACGATCGGGCCGGGAAGCAATGAAGTGAAAGGGTATCATGGCCACCCCAGCCTTCGTTTCGTAAACCTTTCCCATGGCCATCCGCAGCAAGAGCAGCCAACGCTGGCTCAAGGAGCACTTCGCCGATCCCTTCGTCAAAAAGGCGCAGGTCGAGGGCATGCGCTCGCGGGCCGCTTACAAGCTAGAGGAAATCATCGAACGCGGCCGTTTGCTGAAGCCGGGCATGACCGTGGTCGACCTGGGCGCGGCGCCTGGCGGCTGGTCGCAGGTGGTCCGTCGCGACCTCGGTGATCGTGGCCGGGTGCTGGCGATGGATATCCTCGACATGCCGCCGATCGCGGGCGTCGATTTTATTCACGGCGATTTCAGAGAGGCCGAGGCACTGTCGCGTCTGGAGGCACTGTTGGCCGGGGCGCCAGTCGACCTTGTCCTTTCCGACATGGCCCCCAATATGAGCGGTGTGGATACCGTGGATCTGGCAAGGGCGATGTATTTGTCCGAGCTGGCCCGCGATTTCGCGGACACCCACCTCAAGAAGGGTGGCGATTTCCTGATCAAGCTGTTCCAAGGCGAAGGTTTCGACGCCTACGTGCTTGACCTGAGGCGCCGTTACACGAAGTTGGTGATTCGCAAGCCGGCCGCCTCCAGGCGCCGGTCAAACGAGGTTTACGCGTTGGCCACAGGCAAGCGCTGAGCAAGGAAGGCGATGAAGATGAATGACCTGGTGAAGAATCTGCTGGTAACCCTGGCCGTCGTGCTGGTGCTGACGACCGTGTTCAATGCGTTCTCGCCCAAGTTCGCCGCCCCGACGGACGAAACGACGTATTCGACCTTCCTGTCCGAAGTGGACGCGGGGAAGATCAAGCAAGTCGACTTCACCGACGGCGTGGTTGGCAATGTCACCACGCTGAAATTCGAGCGTAACGACGGCAGCAAGGGCGTGTCCTACGCTCCCTATGACCGCGACCTCGTCAACCAGCTCGTGAACCACTCGGTCGTGATCAACCAAGACAAGCCCGCTGGCGGTCCGTCGGTGCTGCAGGTTGTGCTCAGCTTCCTGCCCTACTTACTGCTGTTTGGCTTCATCTACTTCATGTATCGCCAGATGCAGCAGGGCGGCAGCCGCGGCGCGATGACGTTCGGCAAGTCGCGCGCCAAGATGCAGGGCGAGAACGAGGTCAAGGTCACCTTTGCTGACGTCGCCGGCTGCGACGAGGCTAAAGAGGAAGTGGGCGAGCTGGTCGAATTCCTGCGCGACCCGGGCCGTTTCCAGAAGCTCGGTGGGCGAATTCCGCGCGGCGTGCTGATGGTCGGTTCGCCCGGAACGGGAAAGACACTGCTTGCGAGGGCCATCGCGGGCGAGGCAAAGGTGCCATTTTTCTCGATCTCTGGTTCCGATTTCGTCGAGATGTTCGTCGGCGTCGGCGCCAGCCGCGTGCGCGACATGTTTGAAACCGCGAAGAAGCACGCGCCCTGCATTATCTTTATCGACGAAATCGACGCCGTCGGTCGTCATCGCGGCGCTGGCTTGGGCGGCGGTCATGACGAGCGTGAGCAGACCTTGAACCAGTTGCTGGTTGAGATGGACGGTTTTGAAGGCGGCGAAGGCGTCATCATCATCGCCGCGACCAACCGCCCTGACGTGCTCGATCCGGCGCTGCTGCGTCCGGGCCGTTTCGATCGCCAGGTCGTGGTCAACCTGCCCGACGTGAAAGGTCGCGAACAGATCCTGCGCGTGCACATGCGCAAGGTGCCGCTGGACGTGGACGTTGATCCGATGACGATTGCCCGCGGTACGCCCGGTTTCTCTGGCGCCGACTTGGCCAACCTCGTCAACGAGGCGGCGCTGTTTGCCGCGCGCGAGAACGCCAAGGAAGTGCGCATGGAGCACTTCGACAAGGCGCGCGACAAGATCATGATGGGCGCCGAGCGTCGGTCGATGGCGATGAGCGAAGACGAGAAGAAGCTGACCGCGTATCACGAGGCCGGTCACGCCATCGTCGGCCGTTCCGTGCCCGAGCACGACCCGGTCTACAAGGTCACCATCATCCCGCGCGGCCGCGCGTTGGGCGTCACCATGTACCTGCCCGAGGGCGATAAATACAGCTACAACAAAGTCGCGATCACCAGCCAGCTGTGCTCGTTGTATGGCGGCCGCGTCGCGGAAGAATTGATCTTCGGCACCGATAAAGTCACCACCGGCGCGTCCAACGACATCGAGCGTGCGACCAAGATGGCGCGCAACATGGTTACCAAGTGGGGTCTGTCGGACGAAATGGGTCCGATTTCCTACGGTGAAGAAGAAGAGGAGGTGTTCCTCGGTCGCTCGGTGTCGCAGAGCAAGAGCGTGTCCGACGACACCGCGCGCAAGATCGATGAAGTCGTCCGCGGCATTCTCGACCGGGCGTACCACCGCACCACTGACATCCTCAAGGCCAACCTCGACAAGCTGCACATCATGGCCGAGGCCTTGTTGGCCTACGAAACCATCGATGCCAGCCAGATCGACGCGATCATGGAAGGTCGCCGCCCGGGCCCGCCGGCGGATTGGGCCAAGACCGGCCGCACCTCTAAGGACGATGCCGGTCCGGGCCCGGCCAAGGGCACGCTGGGCGGTCCGGCCCCTCAGGTCTGATCCTCGCCGCACCGCGCTGTGTCACAAAAGACGGCTTCGGCCGTCTTTTGCTTTGAAGGCCCCGCAGTCGCGCGGCGCCGGAGAGACACGCATGCGCACGATCTGCAAAAACAATGGCAACACTTGGTTCACCGTGGCGGTGGGAATGGGTGTGTCGCTCGGGGTAGCATTCGACCACCTTGCAGAGGGCACCGCGCTCGGCGCCGCCTTTGGCGTGATCTTGCAAGGACTCTTCCGACCCAAGGCCTGACATGTTCGACACCACGCCCTTTATCGATTGCGCTGGCCGCAAAGTGCTGCTGGACCGGCCGCGGATCATGGGCGTGGTCAATGTCACGCCTGATTCGTTTTCCGACGGTGGTGCACTGACTTCAGTGGAAGCCGCAGTGGCGCATGCGCTGCGACTGGCCGATGAAGGTGCCGATATCCTGGACATCGGCGGCGAATCGACACGGCCCGGCGCCGACGAGGTGTCGATCGAGGAAGAGCTGCATCGGGTAATTCCGGTGATCGAGAAACTGGCGCGTGCGACTAGTGTGCCGATTTCCATCGACACCTCGAAGCCCGAAGTGATGCGCGCCGCCGTGGCGGCCGGTGCCGGGATGATCAATGACGTTTACGCGCTGCGTCGAGACGGCGCGCTCGACGCGGCCGTCGCACTCGGCGTGCCGGTCTGCTTGATGCACATGCTCGGCGAGCCGCGCAGCATGCAGGACGCGCCGCAGTACGAGGATGTCGTGGCCGAGGTGCACGGATTTTTCACCCAGCGCTTATTTGCGTGCGAAATGGCCGGCCTGTCGAAGAAGAACCTGATCATTGATCCAGGCTTCGGCTTCGGCAAAAACTTGGCGCATAACCTGGCCCTGCTGGCTCAGTTGAGCCGCCTTGCTGAACTGGGTGTGCCGGTGTTGGCCGGGGTGTCGCGCAAGGGCATGATTGGAAAATTGACGGGTCGCGAGACGCCGTCCGAGCGCGTGCCCGGTTCCCTAGCGGCCGCGCTGATTGCCGTGCAGAACGGCGCGAAGATCGTCCGCGTGCATGATGTCGCGGCGACCGTGGATGTGTTGAAAGTTTGGGCCGCGGTCGCAGCGGTGCCGGTGCCGCGCGCGGCGGGCGGCAAGCCGACAATCCGCTGGCCGGACGACGATTGAGTGCAGCGCAATGCTTCACTTTCTTGAATTCTTGCTCTGGCTCGACGAGCGCCTGCCGCACTGGCGCATCGGCCTAACGCTGGTGGCCGGCATCTTGCTGTCGGCGTTTGCGTTCTGGCTGATTCCCAGCCGCAATGCCGGCGGCATTGCCTGCATCGTCATCAGTCTGGCTGGCCTCGAACTCGGCTTCCGCTGGCAGGCGGCGTCGCGGCGATAGATTGGAATTCCTTAAACTTTGCGCGCTCACTCGTAATGAGCTGTAGGAGCGGCGTAAGCCGCGATCATTTCGTCGGACGTCGAGGCAAGCAGTGTCCCGGCAAGCAGATGGGCGAAAGCTAGGCTTTGCCGTGACAGGCAAGACCGCGGCTTACGCCGCTCCTACACCGTTCCTGCGTCGCGAGTTTGGCGAAACGCGAGCACCCGGGGATCAATCACCCGGTGCCAAAGCGGCGGGCATAGCGAAAGCACGAACATCGCCGAATACCCGCCAGGCAGTTGCGGAGAATCGGCGTGGTGACGAAGGATCGCGTAACGGCGCTTGGGAAAGGCGTGGTGGTCCGAGTGCCGCTGCAGCTGGAACAGCATCAGGTTTGACAGCGAGAAGTCCGAATTCCACGAATGCAGGTGCGTCGTGCGCTCGTACCGACCGTCGTCTCCGCGCTGGCGTTCGAGGCCGTAGTGCTCGATGTAGTTGATGACTTCCAGCGAACCGGCCGCGAACAGGCCTTGGACCAGGAAGAAAAACAGCCCCATCGGTCCCAACGCCACAAAAAACGTCACGGCAAATAGCACCCACAGCGCAGTCCACCACAGCAGCTCGTTGCGCCAAGAAAACGCGGGGCTGCCGAGCTTGCGCAGGCGCTGTGCCTCGAGCGACCACGCGTTGATCGTGTTGCGCCACAGCGCGCGCGGCAGGAAATCCCAGAGCGACTGCCCGAAGCGCGCGCTGGAGGCGTCCTCCGGCGTCGACACGTGCACGTGGTGGCCGCGCAGGTGCTCTATTTTAAATCCGTGGTAGCCGACGCTGGCGAGCAAGGCGCCGCCGGCCCAAGGCTCCAGTTTCCCATCCTTGTGGATGAGTTCGTGCGCGGTGTTGATGGCGAGGATGCCGCCGACCACGCCCTGCGACAGCAACCAGCCGAGCATACCGATCGGCGTTAGCCCGGCCTGCACGAACCAGGTTCCCGACCAGGCCAGCAGGGCCAGCTGCACGGGCAGGGCGAGCAGGGTCAGCGTCTTGAACCAGGGGTTACGCGCAACGGCTGATTCCTGCGATGCCGGCACGTTGACCGGATCGTGGCCCAAGATGAAATCGACGCTGGGCAACATCACGAACAGGAAAAACAGCGGGAACCACGCCATGGCGTCGGTCCAACCGGTGCGTGCGGCGAGCCAGGCGGCCAGCGGCATCTGTGCCGGCACCAGGAATACCATCAGGAAAGCGAAAGTCTTTAAGCGCGTCATTTCCGCAGCATACCCCCGGCCGGCGATGCCGGGAACTGCCTGCCGGGTTAAGCTCGCTCGGTCCCGATGCCGGTGCCCGTCCATGCCCACGTTCTCCCCGCTGCACGTCACCTTCGCCATCTACATCCTCGCCATGGTCGGCATCGGCTTCACGGCCTGGGTGCGCACGCGCAGTTTCGATGACTACATCCTCGGTGGCCGATCCCTCGGGAGTTTCGTCACGGCCCTGTCAGCGGGGGCATCCGACATGAGCGGCTGGCTGTTGCTGGGCCTGCCTGGCGCGCTGTATGCCACCGGCCTGTCGGAAGCTTGGATCGCCATTGGCTTGGTCATTGGTGCGTGGTGCAATTGGAAGTACGTGGCCGCGCCGCTGCGCCTGTATACCGAGCGCAGCCAAAACGCGCTGACGCTACCCGATTACTTTACCCATCGGTTCGAGGATCGCAGCCGAATCTTGCGCGTGATCTCGGCGGTCGTGATCCTGGTGTTCTTCGCCGTGTACTGCGCGTCGGGGATCGTCGCCGGTGCGCGCCTGTTTGAAAGCGTGTTCGCCGTGCCTTACGAGCGGGCGCTGTGGTACGGCGCGGCGGCGACGATTTTGTATACGCTCATTGGCGGTTTCCTGGCCGTCAGCTGGACCGACACGGTGCAGGCGACGCTGATGATTTTTGCCTTGGTATTGACGCCAATTGTCGTGATCAATGTCAGCGGCGGCTTCGATGCCAGCCTCGCGCTGATCGAACAGGTCGATCCCAAGCGCCTGCAATGGCTCGGTGCGGGCGGCTGGCTCGCGGTGGTGTCTTCAATGGCATGGGGCCTGGGCTATTTCGGCCAGCCGCATATCCTGGCGCGGTTCATGGCCGCGGAATCGCCGCGTACAATCATTGCCGCGCGCCGCATCGGAATGACTTGGATGGTGCTGTGCCTGCTGGGCGCGATGGCGGTGGGTTTCTTCGGCATCGCCTATTTTTCTGGGCATCCCGAGCAGAAGGCGGCCATGGGCGACAATCCCGAGCGCATTTTCATTGCGCTGGCGCCCGTGCTGTTCAATCCTTGGGTCGCCGGCATCCTGCTATCAGCGATCCTGGCCGCGATCATGAGCACGCTCAGCTGCCAGCTGCTGGTGTGCTCGAGCGCGCTGACCGAGGATTTTTACAAAGGCTTCCTGCGCCCGAGCGCGAGCCAAACCGAGTTGGTCTGGGTCGGGCGCCTGGCGGTGCTGGCTGTCGCGATTCTCGCAATCTGGATGGCATCGAATCCCGACAGCCGTGTACTGGGCTTGGTCAGCTACGCTTGGGCAGGATTTGGCGCGGCGTTTGGGCCGGTCGTGCTGTTCTCCTTGCTGTGGAAACGCACGACGCGCAACGGCGCGCTTGCCGGCATCCTCGTCGGCGCGGTGACGGTCATCGTATGGAAGCAGCTCGATACCGGCCTGTACGAAATCGTGCCCGGCTTCGTCTTCGCCAGCCTGGCGATCCTGATCGTCAGCCTCGTTGATCGGCCGCCGTCGCCACAGGCGCAGGCCATCTTCGACGCGGTGCACGACGAGCTCGATCCGGGTCGCTGATCGATGCACGACACTCGGCCGCTGGCCATCGCCCTGATGGGGCCGACTGCGGCCGGCAAGACCGCGCTCGCGCTCGCTTGGGCCGAACGACTCGGCACTGAAATCATCAGCGTCGACTCGGCCTTGGTCTATCGCGGGTTGGATATTGGCGCGGCGAAACCGACACCGGCCGAACTGGCGCGAGTGCGTCACCACTTGATTGATGTGCGCGATCCCCACGATGCGTACTCGGCCGCCGATTTCGTCGCCGCAGCGCTCGCACCGATGTCGCTGCTGGCGGCGCAGGGCAGGGTGCCGATATTGGTAGGCGGCACCGGCCTGTATTTCCGCGCATTGCTGCAGGGCTTGTCGGCAATGCCCGAGGCCGATCCGGCGGTCCGGGCACAAATTGAGCGCGAAGCCGCTACGCTCGGCTGGCCGGCAATGCACGCGGCGATGGCGCAGGTGGACCCGGCCGCCGGCCAGCGTATCCATGCCAACGATCCGCAGCGAATTACCCGCGCGCTGGAAGTGTTTCGGATCAGCGGCGTGCCAATCAGTACCCTGCAAAACTCGGCGAGGCGCCGGCCATTTCCGTTTCGCGTGCTGAAACTGGTGCTGGCGCCGACCGATCGCGGGGTGCTGCATGCCCGTATCGAAAGGCGTTTCGACGCGATGCTCGCCGACGGTTTCCTCGACGAAGTGCGCCAGCTCAAGGCCGACCCGCGCCTGCATCCGGACCTGCCGGCAATCCGCGCGGTCGGGTACCGACAGGCTTGGGAGCATCTGGATGGCGCGGTCGATTTCGCCACGTTTCGCGCCCGCGGCATTGCCGCGACCCGCCAGCTCGCCAAGCGGCAATTGACCTGGCTGCGCGGCGAGGTCGATGCCCGCTGGTTCGATCCGCAGGTCGCTGGCACGGACTTGGACCGCGCGCTTGTGCAATTCGTCACTCGCCGGTAACTGCGCGGCCGTGTAAAGTGACATGGCTGTATTTAGCGGCTTGGACCCATGCCGCGCCTCGCACCGCCGTGGTGCGCATAAAAATAATAAGGATCCGCCATGTCCAAAGGTCAGTCTCTGCAAGATCCCTTCCTCAACGCCTTGCGCCGCGAGCGCGTGCCGGTGGCCATCTACTTGGTCAACGGCATCAAGCTGCAGGGGACCATCGAAAGCTTTGACCAGTTTGTCGTGCTGCTGCGCAACACGGTCAGCCAAATGGTTTACAAGCACGCGATTTCCACTGTCGTGCCGGCGCGCAATGTGCGCGTTGGCCCGGGCGGCGGCACCGTGCAGCCGGCCGGGGGCGAAGATGGCGACGATGAGTCCGGCGATGATGGCGACGAGTAGTCGTTGACCACGCCCGAGCGCACCCGGCAGGGTGAAAAAGCCCTGCTGGTCCAGCCGCATCCGCTGGGCCCACAGGATCCCTCGCTGGCCGAGGAATTCGCCGAACTCGCGCGTTCCGCCGGCGCGGTTGTCGTTGCGACGATCACCGCCCGCATCGAGCGCGCCAGCCCGTCCACCTACATCGGCAGCGGCAAGGTCGAGGAAGTGCTGGCGGCCTGCGACGCCTTGGGCGCCGAGGTGGTGTTGTTCAACCACACCTTGAGCCCGGGTCAGGAACGCAATCTGTCCAAGGCGCTCGGCCGTCGCGTGGTCGATCGCACCGGCTTGATCCTCGATATTTTCGCGCAGCGCGCGGTCTCCCACGAAGGCAAGCTGCAGGTGGAGTTGGCCCAGCTCAAGCACTTGGCGGCACGGCTGATCCAGGGCTCGGCCGCGCGACTCGACAGCCAGCGCGGCGGCTCGATTGGCCTGCGTGGCCCGGGTGAAACCCACCTGGAAACCGATCGCCGCCTGCTGCAAAAGCGCAAGGACCAGCTGGAAGCGCGCTTGGACAAAGTGCAGGTGCAACGCACCCAAATGACGCGCGCCCGCGTCCGTAACGCCATCCCCCGCGTTGCCTTGGTCGGGTACACCAATGCCGGCAAGTCCACTTTATTCAACGCGCTGACCGGTTCCGAGGTCTACGCCGCCGACAAGCTCTTTGCCACGCTCGATCCGACCGTGCGCCGGCTCGATGGCCCGGGCTCGTCCCTCGTGCTCTCGGACACGGTGGGCTTCGTCCGCAACTTGCCGCATGAGCTAGTCGCCGCGTTCAGATCGACCCTGTCGGAAGCGCGCGAGGCCGACCTGCTGCTGCACATCGTCGATGCTGCGGATGAATCCCGCGAAGAACGCATTGGTCAAGTCGATGCCGTGCTTGAGGAAATTGGCGCCGGCGAGATCCCGCAGCTGCTGGTCTACAACAAGATTGATGCCATCGAAGGCGCCTTGCCGCGCCACGAGGCGAGTACGGCCGGCCGCGAGCGCCTGTGGCTGTCGGCGCGCACCGGTGCCGGCCTGGACCTGCTGCGTGCCGCCCTGGTCGCCCGCTTCAGCGACCGCCGCCTAGTAGCCGAGCTGCTGCTTGCTCCAGATCAGGGGCGTCTACGCGCCCGTCTTCACACGCTCGGTGCGATAAAGAGCGAGACCAGTGACGAACACGGCTGGCGGCTGCAGTTGGACCTGCCCTTGGTGACCGCCGAGAAGCTGGCCACCGAAGCTGGCGGTCATGTGCTCGCGCCCTTGCTTGTTGGCACTTCCGCCCCTACCTACAATCCTGACATCGACTGACGGCGGCGGCGTAAACGCCCTGCCATGGAGCAAACATGGCTTGGAACCAGCCCGGAAAAGGCAACCCAGACCCCTGGCGCGGCAAAAACCAGGGCGGTAACGGCTTCGACGGCGTCCTCGGGCGCCTGCGCGAAATCTTCGGCGGCGGCGGCGGGTTTGGGCCGGTCGCTTGGATCGCGGTCGTCTTGGCGCTGCTGGTCCTTTTCAACAGCTTCAAGCTGATTGACGAACGCCAGCGCGGCGTCGTCCTGCGCTTTGGTGCCTTCAATCGCATCATGATGCCGGGCGCGAACTTCAAGTTCCCGTGGCCGATCGAGACCGCAACCGTCGTCGACGCCACCAAGGTCGAGACGCTGGAGGACGACGTGCGCGTGCTGACCAAGGACGAGAATATCGTCGACATCCAGTTCAACGTGCAGTACCGGATCCGTGATCCGCGCCTGGCGCTGTACGGGTTCCGCGACGACGCCACCGGCCGCAACCTGCCGCAGGGCCGTGGCACGTTGCAAAACGCCGCTGAAAGCGCCGTGCGCGAAGTGGTTGGTAACAACACCATGGACGCCGTGCTGTTTGAACGCAGCCCAATGAACAAGGTGGCGATGGATCACCTGCAGTCGGCGCTGGACCTGTATCAGTCGGGCTTGGTGGTCACCCAGTTCAACATGAAGGGTGCACGCCCGCCGAAGGAAGTGCAGCAGGTATTCGACGACGCGATCAGCGCGCGCGAAGACAAGAACCGCATCGAGAGCGAAGCGACCGCGTATGCGAGCAAGATCGTGCCGGAAGCGCGCGGCACCGCGGCGCGCATCAAGGCCGAGTCCGAGGGTTACCGCACGGCGGCCATTGCGAAAGCCGAAGGCGACGCACAGCGCTTCCGTCTGCTGGTCGAGCAGTATCGCAAGGCGCCGGAAGTGACGCGTAAGCGCCTGTATCTGGACACCATGCAGCAAGTGGTAGCGAGCAATCCGAAGATCATCGCAGGTCGCGGCAACACCATCTTGTACACGCCGGCGACGGGCTCACCGCCGGTCGGTGGCGCGGCGCCCTCGGTGCCGGTGACCCAGTTGCCGGGCGTGACTGCGACGCCGTCCTCGACCGAGTCCGCCAACAACGCGTCCTTGCCGCTGCGGCCGGATCGTCCCACCACCCGCGACGGAAGCCGCTGATATGCGCAACCTGACTACCTACCTCGTCGCCGGCTTCATCGCGCTGATCTTGCTTGCCAGTTCGGTCTTCGTGGTCAGCGAAGGCCAGACCGCGATCGTGCTCAACCTCGGCAAGGTCGTGCGCACGGATTTGAAGCCGGGCCTGCATTTCAAACTGCCGCTGGTCGAGGAAGTGCGCAAGTTCGACGCCCGCATCTTGACTTTCGGCGCCGATCCGGAACGCTTCCTGACCTCGGAAAAGAAAGACGTCGAGGTGGATTACTTCATCAAGTGGCGCATCAAGAATGTGGCGACGTTCTATCGCGCGGCCAGCGGCGGCGACGAGAAGGCGGCGCAGGATCGCCTGTTGCCGACCGTCAAGAACGTACTCAACAACGAGATCAACCAGCTGTCCTTGCAAGAGGTGGTGGCCAGCAGCCGTTCCGACCTGACCAACCGCCTGCTCAAGAACATCAACGAAGGTGCGGCAACCTTGGGTATTGAGGTGATCGATGTCCGCATCAAGCGCATCAACCTGCCGCAAGACAGCCAGATCCTGACCTCGGTGTTCAACCGCATGCGCGCTGAACGCACCCGCGTGGCCAATCAGCTGCGCGCCGAGGGCACGCAAGGATCGGACGGCATTCGCGCCGAAGCCGATCGTGCCCGCGTCGTAATCATTGCCGACGCTGAGCGTGATGCGCAGCTGCTGCGCGGTGAGGGCGACGCGCGTGCTGCCGAAATCGGCGGTGCCGCCTACGGTCAGGATGCCGATTTTTACGCGTTCTACCGCAGCCTCGAGGCCTACAAGGCGTCGATGGCCGACGGCAAGACCACGATGGTGCTCGACCCCGATTCGGAGTTCTTGCGCTATTTCCGCAGCGACAGCCGCTAAGCCAGCCCGCTGCTCCGGCGTCGGGCGATGAGTTCGGACCTGCTGGCGGCGCTGTGCTTGGTCGTTCTGATCGAAGGCCTGCTGCTGTTTGCCGCTCCGACGGTGTGGAAACGCGTGGTGGCCGACCTGGCCACCCAGCCGGCGACGCGCCTGCGCACCGCTGGCGGCGTCATGCTGATCCTTGGCTTGATCGGCCTGGCCCTGGTCCGGGGCGTCTGAACCCCCGCATCCCGCCGGCACCGGCCCCTGCAACAGGGACGCCAATGGCGCGTATAATTTCGCAAAGCCGGGGCGACCTCCGGCTTTTTCTGCGTCTGTAGTCCGGGTTTCCGGCCGCAGCGTCGCCGTCGCCCCACTATTTTTTCTAGTTTTGTGGAGTTACCGCCATGGGTCAGTCAGTCGTAGTGTTGGGCGCGCAGTGGGGCGATGAAGGCAAGGGCAAGATCGTCGACCTGCTGACCGAGGAAATCGGTGCGGTCGTGCGTTTCCAGGGTGGCCACAACGCCGGTCACACGCTGGTCATCAACGGCAAGAAAACCGTCCTGCACCTCATTCCGTCCGGCATCCTGCGTGCCGACGCGCTGTGCCTGATCGGCAATGGCGTGGTGTTGAGCCCAGCCGCGCTGAAAAAAGAAATCGGCGAACTCGAGGCCACCGGCGTTGATGTGCGCTCACGCCTGAAGATCAGCCCGGCGACGCCGCTGATCATGCCGTACCACATCGCCCTCGATCAGGCCCGCGAGAAAGCCGCCGGTGGCAAGGCGATTGGCACCACCGGCCGCGGCATAGGTCCGGCGTATGAAGACAAAGTCGCGCGTCGTGGTGTGCGCGTGGCTGACCTGCAGTATCCGAAGGAGTTGGGCGACAAGCTGCGTGAAGTGCTCGATTACCACAACTTTGTGTTGACGAAATACCTCGGCGTGGATGCCGTTGATTTCCAGCAAACGCTCGATGAAGCCGTTGAATTTGGCGTGTACGTCAAACCTATGGTCAGCGACGTCGCCGGCATCCTGCACGAGCTGCGCAAGCAGGGTAAACGCGTGCTGTTCGAGGGCGCGCAAGGCTCCTTGCTCGACATCGATCACGGCACCTATCCCTACGTCACGTCGTCCAACACCACCGTTGGCGGCGCACTCGCCGGCACCGGCGTCGGCGCCGATGCGATCGACTACGTGTTGGGCATTGCCAAGGCCTACGCCACGCGCGTGGGCGGCGGTCCGTTCCCGACCGAGCTGCACGACGAGACCGGCGAGCTGATCCGCCAGAAGGGCGCCGAGTTCGGTGCCACCACCGGTCGCCCGCGTCGCTGCGGCTGGATCGACATCGTTGCGCTCAAGCGTGCGGTCGCGATCAACGGTATTTCCGGCCTGTGCAT